>JAZNME010000026.1:0-63289 GCA_045579445.1 Acutalibacteraceae bacterium
ACACTCAAAACCTCCTATTTTAGTTAATCCTGAACGAAAACCACCGATACCTGCAAACATATCAAAAAATCGGATTGCCATACGGCATCCGACCATTCTAATTATTTAGTTTTTAACACCTCTTTTTACATTGTTTGTTCAAAATTTTCTGATTCTTCTTCGATTTCAGATTCTTCAGCCAATTCTTCATTGGTAAGCTTTCTGAAATCGTCTTCACTGGGAACGATTGCAAGTGTTCTACCGTTATCCCATTTCATATGAATTTGACCAGCATCATCTACAAAGTCAACTGTACCTCTTGTACCGGGTGGAACAGGAGCGTAAGGATCATTCATGCTGTTCAATAAAAGGCGAGTACCTTCGGGATACTGATTCTGCATTCGTTCTGCATATCGTGACATATTCTCAAATGAGCTCATAAAATTCACCTCTTTTACATATTGATTCCCATATCTTCAGAGTCATCGGGATCTCCAAAATCCTCTGTGCCGTCCAATGCTTTCTGCATAGGAATAAGGACTTTTAATAATTCTGAACGGTAGTCCATATCGGAAATTTTATCAATATATATTCCGAATGTATTCAAGAATGGAGTTCCGTCTTCGTATGTAATTGTTACATCGCTTGAAACACCTTTTTCGCAAATATATTTAGCAACTTCCTCAATAGAGTTTAGTTCTCTTTCATCACGATCTGACATACCAATCAATCTTGGATGCTTTTTACCTAAATTCATTAAAATCAACTCCTATTAATTATTGTTAAAATTTATGGGTGATTCATATTTATCACCAACTCCTTTCATATGGGTATATATAAAAAAACACCGTATTGTCGTAGTTGCACGAAACACGGTGTCGTTTTTTGTCGATTTTCACGATTTTAAAAATTTTCGAAAAATTTTGTGAAGTATTTTGAATTTTTAGTCATATATATATGGAGGTGCATTTAAGATGTTTAAAAAACTTGTATTTTCATTTACTGCTTTTATCTTGAAAAAAGCAACTTGCATGAGAATGAGTGAAAACCCACTACATAAAGAAAATATAGAATTGCTATATTATGCATCTAAAGCAGCAAAGCTTTTACGCAAACCACTCGGAGAACTAACTCCTGAAGAAAAAGAAGAGTGGGCTAAGAGTATTGAGAGTTATAAAAATACTGATGAATTAAATTAATATATAATCAAAAAGAAATTTTAAAAAGGACGTGTTAAAATGTTATACATAGCATATTTACCAAAATCAAAAGGAGAAGATGTAGGAGATAGAAAAGTTAATAATATTTTGTATTGGTATATGTCCAAAACAAATTATGAGTATTCTGTAATTGCAGCACCTGGATATCTTAGCACAACTGAAAACACAATAGATACATTTGTAAAAGAATTAAGTGACATATTAGCGAAAGGTAGTAATAAAACAAAAATCGGTTTTTTGAATGGAATGAACGGTCATCATACGACATCAAGTGGAAAAATAATAATCGAAGAACACTACAAAAAGATGTCTGTATATAATTTCGAACAGATAATTTTGACTATCAAAAAAGAGTTCGACCACAGGAAAATGTTGTGTTTTTTCAAATTTCAAAAAGGATCTCAAGAAAACATAACTATTGAAAAACTAGATGATTTTCTTAATTGTATTTATGTAGGTGCTATACTTATTGGTTCGAGTAACCAAAGCAAAAAAACTTATTTTGAAAAGAACGCCTCAAAAGGTGAAGCAGATATTTTTATGTTTGATGCATCTGGCGATTGTGAAATTAAAAGAAATATTGAAGCTTTATATCCAAATAACCAAAATCCTGATATGAAAGAAAATGATGAATTGTTTAGGGATATAGTTATTGCTAATAGCTTTTATGGTAGTGGACATGAAGATACGCAAACTTTTTTAAAAAACATTCTTAAAGATTTATTAGAAAGTGGATTAGAAGAGTAATTAGCTTTTCTTGTTATATGAGTGTTGATATAGTCTGTTTTAAGGTGATGTATTGTCGTAGATACACGAAACACGGTGTCGTTTTTTGTCGAATTTCACGAAATTAAATATTTTTGAAAATTTTTGTGAAGTATTTTGAATTTTTTGTCATATATATATGGAAGTGCATTTAAGATGTTTAAAAAACTTGTGTTTTCTTTTACTGCTTTTATCTTAAAAAAACAACTAGGATGCGAATGAGTGAAAACCCATTACATAAAGAAAATATAGAATTGCTATTTTATGCATCTAAAGCAGCCAAGCTTTTACTCAAACCACTCGGAGAACTAACTCCTGAAGAAAAAGAGGAGTTGACTAAGAGTATTGAGAGTTATAACAATGATAATGAACTATGCTAAAATTGTTATAAGGCCTTGGATTTGTATAAAAAATAATGGTGTGATCTTGAATTATGAACTTATGTTTATTTGCAATTTTACTAATATTAATATGTTGTATAATAAAAATAATAATTGAGTACCACAGAATAGAACAGATTGAATATATAGTTTCTGTTGTTGAATTTAAGAAAATTGTACAAATTAATGTTTTTGCTATATTAGGCAGTTTTTTTTACTCTTTATTCTATGACTTTTTAGTATCAAATGAATTATTAAGTTTTTTAACAGTAATGTTACCTCTAATAATTATTGTTTTTATTTTTACGATACAAACCCAAAATACAGACGGTAATATAACAAGTTTAAATGATTTATCTGGTTGTATTTTTTTTATCTCAGCTATTACATCACCGTCTATTTTTATAGTAGGGTATATTGCCATATTATTATATTTATCTGATAAAAAAAGGAAAGAAGAAAGCAACGAGGCAATAAAAAAAGTTAGGAACACCCAAATAAGTACCATAATTAATTTAATTGAAACTATTCTGTCTTATTTTTTCGATTTTATTAATAGAGAAATCCTCGTTATGGGTTTTGAAGAGCGCATTCTTATTTATGCAATTGTTTTTGTTTTATCAAATTTTATATTACCATTTTTCAACAATAAGATTCTAGAATTTACAAAAAAATAACTTACACTTGATGTATGTAAATCAATAAAGTTTTCAACATAGTGTAATAACTTAACTGAAACTGATAGATTTTATAATTAATTCTTCAATTATTTTTTTTGTATTTGAATGTGAAATTTCTTCGCCGTTTAGCTGCTTTATAATATCCTTATAATAAAGCGTAGTTCTAAACGGGTAAAGTGTAAAATGTATTTGAGGATACGAGAGATCAAAAAAGGTATACGTATCTATAACAGTCGTATCGTAAAAATACAGGCAAACATCGGGATGAGTTTTCACGTACGAGATTACATCTTTTTCGAGATCACGTATAATTGAATTTATTATATTGATAGTTTGATTGTGCGTTTTAATCCTTTCAAAAAAATTTTGACTAAACATTATTGGTCCCTCCATTTTTATTTGAAATTTTGTATATTAAAAGTATAACCACAAAAGGAGATATTAAGAATGACAACAGACTACAGAGCGATAGATTTTTTAAATAATTTTGATGATGAAACTCGTAAACATATAATTGAGTTCGGTAAAGAAATTTCATCAAAAAAATTAGAATCTGATGTTTTTTTGGTTATGGCAAGAAAAGCAATTTGTTTTGTGGATTTTTTGTGTGAGGTCAAATTAGCGCATTTAAATGGTGTAGTTGTTTCCGATAGGATTCTTGACATGGATACAACATGGTTAAACGGTAAAAGTGTTACGGTTATTGATGATGCACTAGTTTCAGGAACTACATTGAAAAAAGTTATAAACAAACTTGAAAAAGCAGGGGTCAGTAAAGTAAAGGTCTTTGTTTTATCTATAAATGAAAAGTGGTTTAATCCAGATATGTTAACAAACTCAAATAACGAGTCATATCTAATAAAACCCTGTTACTATAACACTAATGAGAAATGCATGCAAATGTGTTACGATATTGTCAAAGCACTTTCAACAATACCTAGACCATATGATATAGATTTCCCTTTATATGGAGAATACAAAATTGAAGAATCAAAACTAAATCAAATAATAAACTCTTCTTGGTCGGTTTTTAATGTTACATCAACATCTCACATTTCAAATAGTTACGCTAGTAGTAAAACATCTCCCAAAAGTATAAAAAGCGAATATGAGTCTTTAACGTTTGTTCCGCCTAAAAAAATATATGAAAATTTAGCGATTCTTACTGGTTTGAATTTAGAAAATAGATGTGTATTAAAAGTAAGAACATATATAAAAAAACGAATACGAAAAACAACTCAGCATAGTATTTTATTTTTACCGTTTGCAATTTTTGATGAAATTTCAAAAACTGAGATTGATCAAATAATAGAGCACTTTTTCCAGAGCGAAACAGAACGACAGATTATTCAACAAGAAATGCCTACATATGATTCTAAATTTAGATTAATTCAATTTATTGTTGCTCACTTTTTAATGCAGGTTTTCTTCTTTGATATTGATTTCTATGCAAAAAATGCTACTGAAAACGGTATATATTCTCCGATGGAAAAAAGAATAAGATATATTTTTACACCTGAAGTAGTAGAACTTATAAAGAACTTGTTTTATAATCACCTTACTTACACAAAAACATTGAGTATAACATCGCCAAATTTTAATACCATAGGGTTAATAAATGAAACTGAGCAAGAAAAAAACAACTCTTTATTTATATATGATGTTTTGTCAAACAAGTTCATGGAACTTTACAGAAAAAAGGAAATTTATGCTCGCGAATTAGCCCAAAAACATGGTAAGGGCATTTTCAGTTTAGAACAATACACTAGCATTATGGCACGACTTGAAAAAGGTTATACTTACAAAGATCTTGTTAAATGTCTCAATAATATTAACGAATGTTCTTTTGTTGTTTCAATTTTCCTTGATTTGGCTATTGATACCGGTATTGCAGTTCCAATTACTTACATAAAAGGGAATAAAGTCGTTAGAGCATATCGGCACGGAGAAGATGTGATTTTTACAGATGTTGAGGCAAAACAAATCACATATATGTTGAGTTGCTTTCTTGAAACAACTTCAAGAGATTCAGTTCCCGCACTTCTGTTAGAAAAACTATTAACTACATTTATTCGGTTTGGTCTTCATGACAATATATTTGAAAAATATGACTATAAAACAATTCATTCTCAAGAACGTGATTTCATAAAAATTACATATTATCTTCATGGTACAACAGCAATGGTAGAGAATAGTAAAACTGCATATAACTCTTTGCCCATATTAACATCAGACTCTAAAGCAAGCTGGTTGAAAGATGTTTTAGTTTCAAAAAAGCTGTTAACCGAATCCATAGGACGTAGTAAGGATTTGTCTGTTTACTATATAAAAAAGAATGTTGCAGATAAACTTGTTGCGGAGCATACTGATATAGAAGCCCCTGGGCGATGTAAAGTAGCAAAGCGAATTGCTCAAGTTCTTGGATATTTATATGATAAAAAAATAATAACAGAAACAGACTTGGTGTTACTTAATGCAACATTCGGTCATGATCAAATCATTCCTGCCTTACTTGCAGAGGTCCAAGTTATTCTTGATAATTATTCTTTCTACGACTATGCAATTAAACATAATTATGATAATTGGCATGCAATGAATACTATTGTTTCTTTTAGGAAAAATAATCTTTTTACTGCTCAAAATAGTGGTTATATGAAATGGGAAAGTTACATGTCCGATTTACCACGAAAAATACTAGAAAAAGTAAAAAACAGTAATCCCGGAAATGTTGAAACTGAGCACTTTTTTGATGAATTTGAGCGTTACTGGGATGAAAAATTATCAAGTATAAAAGAGGAAGTTCCTGAGAATATAAACAGTTTAATAAATCAGGCTGCTATTTTTATTTTACAGTACGGACTTCTACATAGAGTTATTGAATTAATGATTTTTAATAAACACATAGGAAAATCGGGGGTTTATGATCACTTTTTTGAACTTCAAGAAGAAATTAATAACAAATCACCAATAAACCAAAAACAGAAAATAGCAATTGTAAAAGAATTTAACGACAGAAAAAGAAAATCAGCGGTTGCAGCATATTTGGAACTTATAAAGCTAAATGTGAATACTCAGAACTTTACAAATAGCATACTAATTGAAAATGCAGCAAATGCTGAACCACTCAAAGAAGACATAAACAAGTATATTCAACAGTTTGAGAAGTTTGCAATATTGAAAAATATTTTAAACTATCAAAAAGCTATTGATTATGCTAAGACTGTTCTTTCTGGTGGATTTGTTGATATTGATAACATACTATCGCATTTGGATAACATTAATCAACGTGCTAAAATATTTACTGCAGTCGGATGCAAATATATAAACAATAGGGGGGAAATTGAAGCACCTGTTGAATATCCTAATATTATTGTTATTGATTCCTGTGGTCATAGTATTAATAATTATTTGCAAAATAATATTATAAATATAGTTAAAGAACGCCAAAAAAAAATAAATGATAAAAAGAATGAAGTTGAGCTTATTTATCAATGCAGTGAAGACAAAACACTAATTATGACACGCGGATACAAATCTGATGAAGCCTTAGTTAATCTAGCTTTGCATTTAGAGTGTGTGTTGAATACTAAAAAAGAGGTCAATATATATACTGTTCTTGATCTTAATGGTGCCTGTTCACCTTATCGATTTGCTTCTTGTACTACATCGGCTAACACTATAAGTTTTTGGGATTGGTATAATAACTTTAAGAATGAACTAAAAACAATAAATAGTCATTTTGTTATTTTATCAGAAAACCCATTAAATTTAAAAAAAGAATATGTCGACCAGTTAGTAAAAACAACAATAACTAGCGATGCATATTCTGATTTATCAAGAAAGGATTTTAATATTATGTATCTTGAAAAAGAAAAAAACATTTTACAGCCTTCTAAAAACGGATTAACCATTGGACTTATTTGTGCTAAAGAAAACGAACGCTCGGGAATAATAAATGCTATAAAAAATAATTTCAATGTTGATTTACAACCACAATTTGATGAAAGTGAAAACCATAGATTAATTGATGTGGGTACGATCAATCGTTCAGGTGTGTTACATAAGATTATTTTGACTAAAAGTGAGCAAGGAAATACATCTGCGGCTAATGCTTATGCAAGCTTGGTTCATTTTAGACCTGATTATGTTGTTTTTGTTGGAATAGCAGGAACTTGTAACCCTAAAGAAATTAATCTTGGGGATGTTATTATTCCATCAGAAATTGTCGATGCAACATTGAAAAAAGAAACTAACGATAAAATGCAGTTAAGAGCAACAACATACCATATTCCTGGTAATCATATCGGATTAATACAATTGTTTATACGTATTATGAACGAGAAGAACAATGATTATAAGGTATTAAATAGTAAAGTTATTTCTGACAATACTGTTTTCGCGTGTGACGATAGTCAGGTTTTAAAAGATATATTAACTTTTAATGACAAAATTGATGGTATAGAAATGGAAGCTGCAGGAATTTACTTAGCAGACTACGAGAGACACCAAACCAAGTATGGTGTTTTCACTATTAGAGGAATATCGGACAATGCTAACCATGTAAAAGATGATGAATTCCATAGTTTAGCAATAAATAATGCAGCTCAAGTTTTATGCGATTTTATAGGATTCTTGGATTGCCATTTTGAAACGTTGCAAAACATGTAAGTGGTTTAGGATAGATAAGAATATATTTTATCGTGAAGAGCTGGACCAACTATAGAGGATAGGTGAATACGTTTATATGGCAATAAAATGTGGGTATTGTGAAATTGTTTCACAATACCCACTTGGCTTATCGCTATATTTACTTAATCTTTTATACTGCTGAATATTCGTGCATCAATACTTTTATTTAATTTATTATTTGCACTCGAAATAGATTTGAGCCTTATGTTGTTGATTAAATCAGTCGTATCGGAAGAAGATAAATCCAAGTCATTTCCTAACGTATTAAGTACATAAGATTCTTCAATATACATAACTTCTTTGGGTTGAAATGCAGATAACAAACGTTTTATAATGTCTTGTTTCCGAGTTTGCGAAATTGTTGAGTTGTCAATTGCGACTAGTAAAGCATCTTTTGATATTGGAATATATTTACTATTAAGTAACAAGTTTGCTTTAATTACATCCATATTTATGTTTGATATATTTTCTTTTACCAATAAAAATCGGGACATTACGGGTACTCTTTTGCTGTCACCTGATGATGTGGACAACATAGCTCCTAGAACAGTTTTTATATTAACCTTATCTCCGATTACATTAGGATCACAGAAGGATAAATATACCATTTCACCGATTTTATCGGCTCTTAATGTAATATATCCGACATCATAAATTTCTGATAAGATAAAATGACCACTGTATTTTTTTGTGTCATTTTCATCGGTGGTTATATTTAATATAGCATAATATTTTGAGTAGTCTTCTGTTTCTTTTATTTCAAAACTTGCACAGTTTACTTTTTCAGGCGAGTTATTGACAGTAGGATAAAAATAAAAATTATACTTACCTACATATTTCTCATAGCGATGTGATTTGTAGGAATAATCAAAAGATGAATTAGGTGATTGAGTTTCATCTATACCTAAAAGATAATCGGCTGATATCGACAATGCCTTGCTCAAAGCAATTAAAAAGTTAACATTTGGTAATCTTTCTATATATAAATTTAAATTGCTTTTGGTGATATCATAATTGACTTCTTGTGTAATAATTGTATGTAACATATCTAAACTTATTTTACGGCTTTCCATAACTTTTCTTACACGTTTGGAAAAGTCACAAGTTAAGAGAAATTTTTTGTTGTCATCCTTCACTTTAAAAACCCTTTCCAGTTTTTCCTAATATTATAACACCATCTTAAAGTAAAAGCAATTGTTTAAAAGTTACCAAAAGAATGACAAGAATCTAACAATAGTAACCAAAGTTTTAATTTTATGATTTTAAATCCCAAAAAACTATTTACAACTCTGATTTTTTGCGATATATTCAGATTAGATGAGTTTTAGGAGAAAAATGAGCGAATTAGGGGGATGGTATAGGTGGTGATTAGAAAAATGAATTAACATAAATGAAAAAAAGATTTCTGAAAATTTAATATTGCTGTAATTATTTTAATTTAGGTAGTGCTCATAATATCTAAATTATTTAAGTCTTGATTTATAAATCAGGCTGAACTAATATGTCATAACTTTATTAATTTGGAGGAATTCCCATGAAACAAAATCAAATGTATAGCCATGTAATTAATACGATAATGTTAATTACTATTTCGACAGTTACCTTCCTCATGCCATTTTTTCTGTTTATGAAAAGTAGTCCATGGTACGCTGACGATAAATTTCAAATACTACTAGTTTATTGCTTAATGATATTTAATGAAATAGTGTTCATTATATACAGTGAAACAGTAAAAGTATGGTGTGGTAATATAGGTTTTGCTAAAAGCATGAAAAAAATTTATCATTGTTTTTTCGAAAAAAAGAATGGCACAAAAAAACTCTATATATTTATGGTGGCTTTAAATTTAATAGCAATAATTTTACAGTTTCATTTGTTTAAAAATTTTGCTATGCTGCTGTGTAACTGTATAATGTTATTAATATACGGTTTCAGTACATCGAGTTTTCATTTAATAATCTTATCAAAGAATAGGTTGTATCGTAAACGTGATTTTTTGCTTTTTCGCCCTATTCCAATAATTACAACGCCGCTCTGCGTTGCGATGTTTTGTGTTAATGGTCTTAAAGGGAGCTTGAGTAGTTTTCTTTTAATTGCTATAAATTTTGTTGTTGTATTTACATATTACCTCTTTTTGAGAAAAGGAAAATGGATGAAAAACTTTGAGTTTACTGTAATGTCAATTGTTATTGTAATTCTTTTTATTGTAGTCTACATTTTCTTTTCATCTGAAATTCGAGGATTGATTTTTAAAAATCTTGATACATTTTTCTTTGCGGTATGCTATAGTTTGTATATTTGTTTACTCTATACTTTAATGTATGCAAGAATATATCCCGTTAGAACCCCGGAGTTTAATCAATCAATACAAAAATTTCAAACATATATGTTTGCTTTTTTCCCGGTTATAGCCTTTCCGCTCTTCTTGTTTTTGACAGATGCATCACCGCATTTGTTTGCCTTTGGGATAATAAATTTAATCGCATATAACTCAATTGGTAAAAACAAATTTAATAAAGTTTTTGGTGTGCTTCTAATTATATGCTTCTTAGGTGTTTCATCTTCTACGCTTGTCATTAGAAATTATTCTATTTTTAGTGTAAAATTTGATTTTTCAGTTGAAGTAATAATTGCAAGTATTGTAAATATTGGTGCTGGCATAGGTGGAACTCTTGGTTCAGAGTGGCTATTGGATAAGTTCCAGAATTTAAAAAGTACAACAATATCTAATGTTTTAAAGCTTATAAGACAGCCCAAATATACAGCCTCTATAGGTAGTAGCGTAACACTTTTATTTCTTTCGATAATTTTTGATCTCACTATAAAAAATGGGCTTAGTTTTTTTGTGATCTATCTGTATGTGATAGCGAACCTCACGATAACTTTTGCTCGTTTGATTTTAGAATTAAGAGAACAAAATTAAATTTTGACCTCGGTAATTTACCGAGGTCTTTTGATTAAACACTAATTTGTCCGTGTGCGCTTTTAATCTTGTTTTATATTTTGGGTTAAGTAAGACATTGTATACCATTTAATATATTATTGTATAGTATGAGATACAATTGTTACTAGTTTTGTTTAACAAGCGATTAATTAAATAAGAATAGATACATTAAGCGTTTTGTTTTTTTGTAGAACATTCTCCTTTCGTAAATAGTTTGTGTAAAAAACCATACCTTTTGGTATGGTCTTAGTTTAACACTAACAGGTGCCATTGCGGCACCCATATTGTTTGTATCAGTAATTTCTAAATCTCTTATTGCACCGAAAACAACCTTTTCAATATGCGGTGTATGTTTGCAGTTTTCTGATACAATAGCCGCGCCTGCACCTGTTACAGTCCATTGAGCAGCAGGCGATCGCTGACCACCATATTCAAGTGGCATTCTGTATTGCCTCTCCGCTGAACAAAAGTGAGAAGATGTAGCGGCAACAACATTTTTTACGGCTCCCGAATCTACAAGGATTGCTGATAATGCGAGGGAAAGCGCCATTGTAGAACAGGCACCGTAAAGCCCTGCAAAATTCAGCTTTAAATCTCTCATACCAAAGGATGAACCAATACATTGATTCAATAAATCTCCTGCAAAGCATAAGTTTACATCACTTTTGCTGATTTTAGCTTTCTTTATTGCAGTCTGTATTGCAACCTTTTGAAGATGGGTTTCGGCTTTTTCAAATGATTTTTCGCCACAAAACTCGTCTGTATAGATTTTATCAAACCAATTGGCAAGAGGTCCTTCGCCTTCTTTTTTACCAACGGCAACACCGTAACCGATTATTGATGGCTTGGATTGCAAATTTATGGTGTTTTTTCCTACTCTTTCGGCCATAATTAACCTTCTTTTTATTGTTTGAGAATATTGTTTGCAAGAGGAAAAATTTTATTCATGTACAATCTGCTAAAACTATTCAAAAAATAAAAAGCATATGTTATAATTAAAAAGGTGATAAAAATGAAAATAATACTTTGCCTTGATGATAACAACGGTATGCTTTTTAATAATCGTCGTCAGAGTCGCGATAGCGTAGTTGTTGAGGATATTTTAAATAGTATTAATGGAGAAAAGCTTAATGTTTTTCCATTTTCTTCTGCCTTGTTTTCATCGTTTCGAGATAAGATAAACGAAATTGAAACTGTAGGTAGAATAGGAACTTATTTTATTGAAAACGTTGATGTTGTACCATTTATCAGTGATATAGATGAGCTTATAGTTTATCGTTGGAACAGAGTTTATCCTGCGGATTTTATTTGCGGGATTGATTTTTCATCTTTTACCATAAAAAGTCAAGTTGAGCTTGTGGGAAATTCTCACGATAAAATAACAAAAGTAGTTTATGGCAGGTGAATGACGTGAAGAAATTGAATAAAAAGTCAATCGGCATAATTATTGCCGTCGTTTTTGTGCTTTTTATCGGAATTGTTGATGGCACTGATGATAGCAATGACTCAACGCTTAATACAACGCAAAACAATGTGATTGCTTCTTCAAATTCATTTGCAGAAAATGATATATCGGATGGCTCTGTAACTTCTGATGATCCATCTACAACCACGAACAATGATAAAACGACAGAAAATAAAAAACCCGAACCATCAACAGAAAAGAACACGAACGTTTCTCAGAATAAAGGTAATTATAAAGTAAAACTAAGTAGCATACCTGATTTTTCAGGTAAGCCATATGTTGTAATAAACAACAATATACCAGGTCTTTCACCTTCTGACAGAACGGCAACTTACTTTGAAATTTATACTGCCCTTGATTATCTTGAACGGTGCGGAGCTGCCTTTGCATGTCTCGGAAAAGAAACCATGCCAACAGAGGACAGAGGTGCTATAGGCTCTGTTAAGCCAAGCGGTTGGCATACAGTAAAATATGATTTTGTTGATGGTAAATATCTATACAACCGATGCCACCTTATAGGCTTTCAGTTATCAGGTGAAAATGCCAACGTGCGCAATTTAATAACAGGTACACGTTATATGAACGTCGATGGTATGTTGCCTTTTGAAAATATGGTAGCAGACTATATAAAAGAAACAGGTAATCATGTTTTATATAGAGTAACTCCGGTTTTTAAAGGTAGTGAGCTTGTTTGCCGTGGCGTACAGATAGAAGCCTTTTCAGTTGAGGATAATGGCGATGGCATATGCTTTAATGTCTTTTGTTACAATAATCAACCCGGTGTTGAGATAGATTATGCTACGGGGTATAGTATGTTGGAATAATAAAAACAGCACTCATTGTTTTTACAATGAGTGCCTTTTTTATAATAAATCATCAGGCGAGTGGAGTATATATGTTGCGCCTGCATTTCTTAGCTCTTCCTCTGTACCAAAGCCGTAAACAGCACCTGCGCTATCTACTCCCGAAGCCTTTGCTCCGTCAATATCATAGAAACGGTCGCCTATCATTAAAACCGTTGATTTATCAGGATTTCCGAAGTAATCAAGGCAAGCATTTATAAGCTCTTTTTTGCTTGAATGGTTGTTTTTAAAGGTTTCGGCGGATACAAAATCATAATATTTGTATATATCGTGGTACTGAGAAATTTCGTCAACGAAAAGCTTTGGCTTGGATGAAGCTACTGCAATTTTTTTGCCTCTTGCTTTAAGGGCTTCAAGCATGTTTTTTACACCCTCATAAATGCAAGATTCCTCAGCCGCTTTCGTTTTGTATCTTTCTCTGTATTTTTCAATCAGATATTTTGCGTCTTCATCGCTGACGCCATAAACTGTTTTATATGATTCAAAAAGGGGAGGACCAACAAAAAATTCAAGCTTTTTTAAATCTGTTTCCTTTATTCCGTAGCAATCAAGCGAGTAAATAATAGAATTGAAAATTCCTTCTGTTGTGTCGCACAATGTACCATCAAAATCAAACAAATAAAAATCATAATTCTTCATATAATCACCGGATATATTTTATAACTAAATGTATAAAAAGTAAATAGAAATATACTTATATTTAACTTATTTTACTATTGAAACTCTTGGTGTGTTGCAGTAAAATATATAATTGGAAAGTTATTTGAAAGAAGGCGTCTGCGTGGCAGATTTGTTGAAAACAGAAATCGATTCAATATTAAAAAAATATGAGAATCCCGAAGAGAGTCTAATAGGCGTTTTGCAGGATGTTCAGGTTTTAGAGGGCTATATTTCAAGGGGTTCTGTAGAGTACATAACTGAGAAAACAGGTATACCTTCAAGCAGAATAATGGGCGTTGCCTCATTTTATGCAGGCTTTAGGCTTAAGCCTGTAGGTAAATACAGAATTATGGTTTGTATGGGTACAGCTTGCCATGTAAATGGTGCAGAGCGCATAGGTGATACGGTAAAAAGAATTTTGAACATTGAAGAAGGCGATGTAACTCCTGATGGACTTTTCTCATGGGAAGAGGTTGCCTGCCTTGGCTGTTGCAGTATTGCTCCAGCTATGATGATAAATGATACTGCATATGGCACTCTTACTCCTGATAAGGTTCAGAAAATAATTGATTCCATTCGAGAGGAGGAATCAAAATGAGATTTCTCTTGGGTTATGGCTCTTGTGGTATTGCGTCAGGTGCTAAAGATGCTCTCGAAGGATTAGAAACAGCGTTAAAAGGCTCTGCTTTTTCTGTGGAAAAGGTAGGGTGTAATGGCCTTTGCTTTGCAGAGCCGATTGTTGAGGTTATTACTGATAATGGTGAAAGCGTGCTCTATGGCAGACTTAATAAAGAAAGTGCGTACGCTCTCGCTGAATCAGTGCTTTCAGGCGTGTTGCCTGAGGAAAATAAGCTTTCAGAAGATGAACTTAGATTTCTTGAAGGGCAAAAGAGAATTGTACTTTCGGGCTGTGGCAAGGTTAATCCTGAAAGTATAGAATCATACATAGAAAATGGTGGCTACCGTGCTCTGAGAAAAGCTTTAGAAATAGGGGCAGATGCCGTTATTGAGGAAGTAAAAAAATCAGGTCTCAGAGGTAGAGGTGGCGCAGGTTTCCCAACGTATATCAAGTGGCAATCTGCCCGCAACTCTCAGGGTGATGAAAAATATATTGTCTGCAATGCAGACGAAGGCGACCCGGGTGCATTTATGGATAGAGCCGTGCTTGAAGGGGACCCTCACAGAGTACTTGAAGGTATGATGATTTCAGGCGTTGCTGTTGGTGCTCATATGGGTCTTATATACGTACGTGCAGAATATCCTCTTGCAGTTAAACGTCTTAATTTAGCAATTGATGAGATGCGCCGAGAGGGCATTTTAGGTAAAAACATATTTGGCAGCGGATTTTCTTTTGATTTCCGTATAATGATGGGTGCAGGCGCTTTTGTTTGCGGTGAGGAAACAGCTCTTCTTGCTTCCTTGGGTGGCAATCGCGGTATGCCTGTAACGAAACCGCCATTCCCTGCGCAGAAGGGCTTCAGAGGTAAACCAACCAATATAAATAACGTTGAAACCTTCGCAAATATTTCGTGGATTATTGAACATGGTGGCGAAGAGTTTGCAAAAATGGGTACTGAAGGCAGCAAGGGCACCAAGGTTTTTGCTCTTGCAGGTAAAGTAAAACGTGGCGGCCTTGTAGAGGTACCTATGGGGCTCACTATAAACGACATCGTTTTCGGTATATGCGGTGGCATAAAAAATGATAAAGAGGTAAAGGCTGTCCAGATGGGTGGCCCGTCAGGCGGTTGTATCCCAAAAGATATGTTGAATACTCAGATAGATTACGAGAATATCGCAAAAACAGGGGCAATTATGGGCTCCGGCGGTATGATCGTAATGGATGAAGATACATGTATGGTGGATATGGCGAAATTCTTTATGGATTTCACAAGCAAAGAGAGCTGTGGTAAATGTGTTCCTTGCAGAATCGGTACAACGCGTATGCTTGAAATTCTTAAAAGAATATGCAACGGCGATGGTGAAGAAAGTGATATAACTACACTTACCGAGCTTGGCGAAAGCATCAAAACAGGTGCTTTGTGCGGTCTTGGTAATTCCGCGCCAAATCCTGTGCTTACAACCATAAAATATTTCAGAAATGAATATGAAGCGCATATAAATGAAAAACGATGTCCTGCAAAAAAGTGCACATCACTTATTCAGTTCAGAATTGCTGAAACGAAATGCAAGGGTTGTTCCCTTTGCAGTAAAAAATGTCCTGTTGATGCTATCAGCGGCGAAATTAAAAAGCCATATGTTATTGATAGCGCAAAGTGCATACGTTGCTCACAATGTATTGATAACTGTAAATTCGGTGCAATAGAAAAAATAAGCGGGGAGGGTGCAGAATGAGTTTTGTGAAAATTCTTGTTGACGGCAAAGAAATTATTGCGGATACTGAAAAAACTCTCCTTGATAATATACTTGAAAACGGAATTTATATCCCTCACTTGTGTCATAATAAAGAGCTTGAAAGCTACGGTGGATGTGGTCTTTGTATTGTTATGGTAGATGGCATCAGAAAGCCGTTAAGAGCTTGCTCTACTGCGGTTTCAGAGGGTATGAGCATTACAACTTCAACCTCTGAAATTGAAAAAAGCAGAGCTGCTACTCTTAAGCTTTTAATGTCTGATCACAGTGGAGATTGTAAAGCCTCTTGTTTTATGGCTTGTCCTACTCATCAGGATATCCAGGGGTATGTTGGACTTATTGCCAACGGCTTCACACACGAAGCGCTTGAACTTATAAAAAAGGATAATCCTCTTCCTGCATCAATAGGTAGGGTTTGTCCTCATCCATGTGAAGAACAGTGTCGCAGAAAATATGTTGAAGGTGCAGTTTCAATATGTGCTCTGAAACGCTTTGCAGCAGATGAAAATATGGAATATATTCCTGTATGCGCTGATAAAAATGGCAAGAAAATTGCAGTTGTAGGTGCAGGCCCTGCAGGCCTTTCCTGTGCATATTTTCTTGCTGTGAAAGGCTATAGCGTAACAATTTTTGAAGCGGAGGAGAAGGCTGGCGGTATGCTCCGTTACGGTATACCAGCATATCGTTTACCTAAGGATATTCTTCAGAAAGAAATCCAGTGCATTGAGAAAATGGGAGTTCAGATTTGCTACTCTCAGAAGCTTGGCAAAGATTTTACTATTGAATCTCTCAAAACGCAGTATGATGCGGTTTTTGTCGGTATCGGTGCGTGGAAAGCCTGGAATCTTGGTTGCGAGGGCGATAATGCAGAGGGCGTTGTTGGCGGTATAGATATGCTCTATAAGGTAGCTAATGGCGCAGATGCTCCTATAGGTGAAAATGTTTGCGTTGTAGGCGGCGGTAATACTGCAATTGATGCTGTAAGAACTGCGGTGCGTCTTGGCGCAGAAAATGTTACTCTCGTTTACAGAAGAACAGAGAAAGAAATGCCTGCAGAGGATGACGAAATAAGAGATGCCAAGGCAGAGGGAGTTAACTTTAAATTCCTTGCTGCTCCTGTTGAAGTTGTTTGTGAAAACAACAAAACCGTTGGTCTTAAGGTGCAGAATATGGAGCTTGGTGAGCCTGACGCATCAGGCAGAAGAAGTCCGGTGCCTATTGATGGTAGCGTAGAAATAATTCCTTGCGATACAGTGGTTTCTGCAATAGGTCAGAAGGTTGTAATTGAAAATATTGACAGCGTTGAGCTTACTCGTAAAGGTACAATAGCAGTTGATGAGCTTACGTTTATGACATCTGTTGATGGTGTTTTTGCGGCAGGTGATGTTATAAACAAGGGTCCTGATATAGCAATCCGTGCGATTGCAGGCGGTAAATATGCAGCTCAATCAATTGATTGTTGGATTAACGGTGAGGAAATGCCTCCGCATCTTCCGCAGTATTCCGTAAATAAAGCTTTTGATAAAACAATTCTTGCCGGAACACCGGCTATTTCCAGATGCGAGGTGAAGCTTGAGCCTGCAGAGGAAAGGTCAAGAAGCTTTACGGAGGTAGCTTATACACTCACTGTAGCGGAAGCGAGAAAAGAAGCATCAAGATGTCTTGAATGCGGATGCGCAAAGGCTTATGATTGCGAGCTTCTACCTCTTGCAGAGAAATATGGTGCATTCGATAATGCTTTGTTTGGTAAAACACGTCAGTATACTAAAGACAAAAGTCATCCGTTTATCGTAAGAGATAACAATAAGTGTATTCTTTGCGGTCAGTGTGTGCGCGCATGTAAAGAGATTTCAGGCACAGAAAACCTTGGTCTTTTCGGCAGAGGTTTCGCGACCTTGCCTCAGAGTGCCTTCGATTTACCTCTTGATAATAGTAAATGCGTATCCTGTGGAGCATGTGTGAATGTTTGTCCGACCGGTGCGCTTGTTGCTAAAACGCCTTCTGCAAAAAATCCACCTTTGCCTTTCGTGGATGAAGATTACACTTGTTTGTTGTGTGATAAAAATTGTAAATTCACAAAACGTAGCATTAACGGGCGAGTGGTGCGTATGATACCTAAAAAGCTTACAGAATCTTGTTCATTAGGCGTGTTCCTTAAGCCTGTTGCTGACAGTAGAATTGATTTTTCAGATATAGAAGCAACACAGAAAATCAAAGAAAAACTTCTTTCTTCTGTTTCGGAATATTCAGGCTCCGATATAAGCAACATGGAACTGGAAAAAATACTTTCTCTTGATAATTGAGTGTACAAAATAAAAGGTGTATTTTGTTCAAAATGCCGAATGACCTTGCAAACCGCAGTAAATAGCCGTTTGTAAGGTCATTGCTTTCCGAAAAAATATTATAAAATAAATACAATAAAAGCAAATTATCTGTTGACATTCAAAGGTATTTGTAATATAATTATCTCAAACTATAAGTGTGGGTATATCTATGCCCATATGTTGTTCAACGGGTTCTCCCAAATTTTCATTTAAAAGGAAGATATCAATGAAGAAAGTACTTGCGATTTTTCTTTCCGCGTTACTTATCTGCATCAGTATGGCGCCGATAGTTTCTGCGGCAAGCGGACCTCAGCTTTCCACAAAGGTTGCAGAGGGCAGCTACTCAAGCACAGCTTCTGCGGTTGCAGCTGTAACAAATACAACTTTCACAGTTGTTGTTGCTGCTCCCCGTAATATCCAGAAGCTTGTCGGTGTTAACCTCTACTTCGAGTTTGACCCAGCAGTTTTAACAGTTGCGAAAGCGGGCCTTGCAGGCTCTGTTGATTCTGCTAAAAACGAAATTCCTAATTTCAGCGGTCTTCTCGTTTCAGGTTATAAGTCAGGTTCAACAAGCGAATACGCTTTAGCTTGGATTCCATCAGGCGACGGCGTTTCAAAGAATCAGGCAAACGATCTTATGTATATCACATTCAATGTTATCGACACCACAAAGGCTCAGACTTCATTGAATCTCTATATCGACGAGTTCCGTACAGATGACGGCAACGCTCAGAATGATATTACAACTACTCAGCTTTATGAAAATACAATAATCAACTTCAGCTTCCCGGAGGGTACACCACCTGCAACAACAACTCCTGCAGGCGAGGGTGAGAGCGAAGATACTGATAAAATCAACGAGCTTCTTGATGTTATCACCGATATGCTTAACGGCAACGGCGTAACATTTGCAGACTTTGCAGATGCTATCGCAAACACACTCGGTAACGCTGAAATAACTGATATCGTTGAACAGCTTGTAGACGGTAACGTTGATGTTTCAAACGGCTTCCTCGGAATTCTTCAGAGCCTTGGTCTTAACTTTGACTCTTTTGAAGATATCCTTAATGCAATTATCGATTTCATTTCAGGTCTTCTTGGTGGCGACAGCGATGGAGATGATGCTGAAAACACAACTGCAGCAGGCGGCAATACAGCAACAACTGCTAAAGGCTCAAGCTCAGGCTCAGAGCAGACAGGTGATGTTGGTATCGCTCTTGCAGCAACAGTTTGCGTAATGTCAAGCGCAGCATTCGTTCTTACAAGAAAGAAAAAAGAAATTATCTAAGAAATCGCAAGTTTCTTAACTAATAAAGCGACTCCCTCGGTTAACCGAGGGAGATTTTTTGTTCAACGAAATTCAATATCTGTTTTATCTTATATATTATAATGGTATATATAGATCAAAAAAACGTCCACTTGTTATCAAGTGGACGTTAATTTATTTACATACCCATCATTGAAGCAAACATACCTTTTTTCTTCTGCTTCTGTGGTTTGTACACAGGTGGATTTTCAAGACGCATTCTTGCGCTCTTGTTTTTAGAAAGGAATGTAATGATTTCTGTTACAGGTTCGTTCATTGTATCGCTGAAATACTCTTTGCATTTATCGAAAAGCTCCATATTTTCAGCAATTGTTACACCAAGAATTGTTACAGCAACAAGGCTCTGTGTGTCATTTGTTCCGTCTTCATAAATATCATTAAGAAGCTTGAAAAGCTGACGCATTTTCATTGAGTCGTTACCTTTAAGTGTTTCAAGCACAAGAGCATTACCATGGTTTACGAAGAAGTCCTCTGCAAGAAATTCATCATAAAGCTCGATGTTGCTCTTGTATTCTTCACGAAGCTCTGGATAAAGCTTTGTGAAGCGGTCGCCCAATGTGTTGGCGTCGTATGAAAGAGTTCCGTTTTTTGCCTGTGTTCTTGAAACAGGTGTAGGAAGCTTTTTGCCTGTTGATGAAGACTTTGTTGAAAAAGTCTTTTCAATAGTTTCAATATATTCCTCGAAAATATATTTAAGGTCTCTTTCGTCAAATGCTTCAAGGTCAAGAAGGTTAAGAGAAACTCTTGGCAAATCATCATCCGGAGCATCTGCAAGGTCTGCCTTTGCAATGTGTAATGAGAGCTTATCGCCTTCGTGAACGATTCTCATACGGCTACCGTCATCGCTACGATACATGATAATAGATTTTTCGCCTTCTGTAATAATCGGAAGCTCAGGTGGGCGAGTACCTTCAGGATATGATAACTGAAGGCCTGTTTTGTTTACAGTTCCTTCAATACCTTTAACAATAAGATTAAGTGCATAACTTTTTTCAAGCATTAGAATAACCTCGCTGATAACAATAAGATTTTATTAGTATATCACACTATATTTAATTTGTAAAGTTTACTTTATTATTGAACGCCTTTCATTGTAAGAGAAATTCTCTTTTTCTGAGCATCTACAGATAATACCTTAACCTTTACAACTTCGCCGACCTTGAGTACCTCTGAGGGATGCTTAATATACTTGTCGCAAATTTGAGAAATATGAACAAGACCGTCCTGATGAACACCGATATCTACAAACACACCAAAGTCTATAACGTTTCTTACCGTGCCTGTAAGCTCCATACCTTCTCTTAAATCGTTCATATCCATAATATCTGAACGGAGCATTGGCTTTGGAAGGTCATCACGTATATCTCTGCCAGGCTTTTCAAGCTCACTAATAATATCCTCAAGGGTGAGAACACCAACGTCACATTCTTCTGCTACCTTCTGTACGCCATATTCCTGTACCTTTGCGCCAATACCTCTTGCGCCGTTTTCGGCAACATCTTTTTGTGAGAATCCAAAAAGCTCAAGCAGCTTTTTAGCTGCATCATAGCTTTCAGGGTGAACACCTGTATTGTCAAGTGGCGTTTTACCTTTTGGAATTCTTAAGAATCCTGCGCACTGCTGGAATGCTTTAGGACCTAACCCTTTAACTTTCTTCAGGTCTGTTCTTGAGTTAAATCCTCCATTTTCTTCACGGAAAGCAACAATATTTTTTGCTGTTGCAGAGGTTACGCCTGCAATGTATTTCAAAAGTGAAACAGATGCAGTATTAAGGTCAACGCCAACTGCGTTAACACAATCCTCAACAACGCCTGTAAGAGACTCATTAAGCTGTGCAGGTGGAACGTCATGCTGATACTGACCAACACCTATGCTGCGAGGCTCAATTTTAACAAGCTCTGAAAGTGGATCCTGAAGTCTTCTTGCAATTGAAACTGCAGAGCGAACAGATACATCAAAATCAGGGAATTCTTCTGCGCCTAATTTAGAAGCAGAGTAAACCGATGCACCTGCCTCATTAACAACCATATATGAAACAGGACGGGATGCTTTCTTTATAGTATCAGCAATGAAAATTTCACTTTCCTTACTTGCAGTACCGTTACCGATAGAAATGCAATCAATACCGAATTTATCTATGAGGCTGAGAACAGTTTTTTCAGATTCTGCAATTTTTGACTGTGGTGGTGTAGGGTAAATAACTCCTGTGAAAAGAACTCGGCTGTTGCCGTCAACAACTGCAAGCTTGCAACCTGTCCTGTATGCAGGGTCAACAGCAAGAACAGTTTTGTTCTTAATAGGTGGTTGCATAAGTAAAGGCTTAAGGTTGGAGCCGAACATCTTGATTGCCTGCTCATCTGCTTTTTCTGTAAGATTTGAACGTGTTTCTCTTTCAAGAGAAGGGAATATAAGTCTTGAAAAGCTGTCCTTAACTGCTTCTTTGCAGAAGTCAGTGGAAGAACTACCTTCTTTAACAAATAACTGATTGAGAAGGGATATTGCTGTTTCTTCCTCAATTTCAACAGTAACCTTTAAAAATTCTTCCTTTTCACCGCGGTTTATAGCGAGGATTCTGTGTGAAGGGATTTTTGAAACAGGCTCCTGATAGTCGTAATACATAGCGTAGACGCTGTCATCTTCTGTTTTAGCAACAGAGCGAACAACACCGCGTTTGTTGATAAGGTCTTTTAAAACCTTTCTGCCGTCAGGGGAATCAGAAATAATTTCTGCAATAATATCAGATGCGCCCTGTAAAGCGTCCTGAGCTGTTTCAACGCCTTTTTCTGAGTCTATATATTCATTTGCTATCTCTTCTAAATCAACGCCCTTAAGGGTAAAGGAGAAAAGTATTTCAGCTAAAGGCTCAAGGCCTTTTTCTTTAGCAACAGAGGCGCGCGTTTTTCTTTTCTGCTTATATGGTCTGTATATATCTTCAACCTCTGCGAGAGTAACAGCATTAGCTATTGCCTGAGAGATTTCGTCAGTTAATTTGCCCTGCTCCTCAATGGAAGAGAGTACCTCTTCCTTGCGCTTTTCAAGGTTTCTGAGATATGTGAGCCTATCGTTAATATCACGAAGCTTCTGGTCATCGCAGGAGCCTGTCATTTCCTTTCTGTAACGCGCAATGAAAGGAATTGTATTTCCGTCATCAATAAGCGAAACAATGTTTTTAATGTGTAGCTCGCTGACAGCGAATTCTTCTTGTAAAAGCTTTAAAATATCCATGTAATCGTCCTCTATATATAATAGTATAACTAATAATACCATAAAATAGCGTTCTTGTCATCTGAAACTATTGATAAAAAGTAAAATTTTTGATATTATCTTATTATTGTGAAAGCGAGGAGATTTTGTGAAGGTTTTAGCCCAGAGAGCGAATGGTTTGATTTTTGTAGCGCCGTTTTTTCTTATTTCGCTTGTCATTTATATAGTTGATATTTTTAATACTGTTTACAATCCGGAGCATATCGAAACAATACTTCTTTTACTTTTAGATTATAGATTTATTGTAATGCTAATTTCGTTTGTTTACATGTTATCAAAATGGGTTCTTCGTGTAATGACACCTAAGGTTATTATAGAGTATGATAGAGCCGGTATATACATTTATCAATATAAGTTTATGGAGCCTTATATATTAAGGTATGAAAATCTTTATAGCGTTTTTGCCGACATTGACCTTAAAGAGATTTATGTAAAAAGGAATCGTTTTTCACCAATACGAAAAATATCTAACCCTACGTGGGGTATGAGTAAAACAGGAAGTTTGAGAATTGAACTTCCCGACCATTTTATTACCCTGCATGGTGTTAAAAATGTTGCAAAGGTAAAGTATGATTTGACTAATCTTATAAAAGATTATCGCGACACAAGAGATGACTGGTTGGAGGATAGAATAGAAGAAGTGAAGCGCCGGGATGAACTTGCCGAACTGGCAAAGCATGACCCGAACACATAAAACAAATTGTTTACAATCTGTTCATAATTCTGCGACAACTTTGCAACAAAGTTATGTTATATAATAGATAGACAATTTGATTGCTTAATCATTTCATTTTCTCTTTCCAATGACGTGAACCCATACCCCAAAGGTATGGGTTCATTTCTTTTAAGTAGAAAAAAATATCAACAAAAAAGCAGATAGCGGTTAGCTATCTGCTTTTTTGTGTTTATAACGATTCAATATAATCTATAACCTTTTGAGGAACCTTAAGACGGACAGGTGTTTTATCCTTGGTAAGTACAAAATCAAGGAAGAAAAATTCGTCGCCCTTAACAATATTTTTAAGCTTCTTTATAAGAGCGTCCTCTCGTTCTGCTTCACCCTTGTGGCGCGCTACAATAAGTGAGCCTAAAGACTCATACAAACGATCGTTTCGCTCATTCATATCATACTCACAAAGGCTTGAATTCAGTTCGTTTTCAAGCTCTTCCGAGTATCTGAAATTATCTCTTAAAATAAGAGCTCTGAGTAAAATTGCGTGGCTACCCTCGTTTATAGTGTTGTTAAGTGCATATTTTTCATAATATGTGTATGCCTTAATAAAGCTTTCAATATGCAGCTCATAAAGCTGACCTAAACGGTAATAAACAAGAGCTTTGTAGTTAGTGTCAGAAACATTATTCATATATTTCTGTGTGGCGTGAACAAGAATAGTTTCTGCAGAAAAAATATTTTCTTTTCCGCCTTTTTCTATAAGACTTTCAGCAACCTGTGCAATAATACTGCATTTTTCCTCGTCTGAAAAATTTTGTAGGTATCGGAAAAAGTCGGCATAAGCCTTATTATCACGATTTTTGGTATTTATAAATCTATCAACCATATATCATACCTCAGGTGGAACGCAAGCGGCAATTGTAAGTGAGCCTGTTGATTTCGCTTTTATTTTTTTGTCGCAGGAATACGGCATGAAGAAATAATCACCTTTTTTGATTTCTTTTTCATAGCCATCGCCTGAAAGTTTACCTGCACCTTCAGTTACAACATAAATGCATGGTGCTGAAAGCTCTTCTGTTTCGCCACCATTAACAACGTAACGCTCAACGCTGAAGCAAGGTGTATCAGCCTTGCTGATAAGGCTTTCCTTTTTGCAACCCTCATTCTCATAGATGATTTCAGGCTCTTTTCTGCATTCTTTTTCTACTCTTTCAAGGTTATATGAGTAGTCAAAAACGCCAAGTGCAGTTTCTTTATCCAATGTTAAGTACATCTGATGGTCAGAGAGCTTATAATCACCGCACCAACGCTCAGGCTGAATAGTAAAGTCTGTTGGCTCCTGAACCTCTAAAATAAGACAACCATAGCCGATAGCGTGTACTGCCTTTGCAGGAATGAAATAAACATCACCGGGCTTAACAGGGATTTTGTTTAAAAGGTTTTCCATAGCAGTTTTGTCTGTTTCGCTATCCTCAACCGCTTTTCGTAAATCTTCTTCTGTAACGCCGTCTTTAAAACCGAAATAAATGCAGGCGTTTTCTCTTGTAGCAAGCACAACCCATGATTCAGCCTTGCCGAAATCAGAGTTGAAATGAGCTCTTGAAAAAGCCTTGTCAGGATGCGCCTGAACAGGAAGGCGGATTGCAGAGTCAAGACCCTTAACAAGAACATCAAGGCTGTCTCTGTTACCAAGCATAAGCTCTTTTTCTTCATTTAAAAGCTCGTCAAAATAAATTTCTGTACCAAGGATTTTGGAAATACCCTCGTGAATATCTGTGCTACCTTCATTGAGTGCTCTTGTAGAAGAGCAAATCCATTCTTCAGGGTAGAAGCAGTCTTCACTGTTATCACCAAAAAAATCTGCAAAGAGCTTACCACCTGTGTAAACTCTGAAAACTCTGTTTTTCTCAAAGAATATAGGGAATGAAGCAATTGTTTTTTTATCCATAATATTTACCTCAAAAGTTGATTTTGTGCATCGGTTAAATCTTTATATATTCCGCTTGCAGCGCCTGCAAAAACGCAAGCCCCTGTTGCAGCTTCTTCCGAGTGCTTCGGAAGAGTTGTCTGGAGGCAGAATTCCTTGCTGAAAATTTCGCGCCATACGTTGCTTTTTCTCAGGCCATTACCTGAACAAACAAGCTCTGTGGGTTTAAAGGAAAGAAGATCTTGCGCACCGCTGTACATATTTTTAAGCTCAGCGCAAACACCTTTAAGAACACCACATATAAGCGCTTCAGGTGTGAAATTCTCTGTGCCGATATTTTCTATACTTCCTCTTTTGGATGGGTTTTCGCGAGTGCCGCAAAATTCACAGTTTACAGTAAGCTGGTCTGTAAGCGAGAAAACATTTTCAGAAAGAGAATCCATTTTTTTATATAGATTTTCTTTATCTCCACCTAACATATCAGCGCAAAGAGAAAAGAAGTTCTTTAATATTGCATATGCTCTGCCACCGCAAAGGGAAGCACCGACGTAAATATATTTATTATCTGTAAGCGGGCGTATTTCACCCACCTGAACAGGCTTTACACTCTCTGTTATAAATGATACCTGACTACCTGTACCAACGTTTACAAGCACTGAGCTTTCATTTGCTACTGAGCCAAGAAAGCTAGCCTGATTATCACCGATAGCAACGCTTACAGGGATGTTATCGGGAAGAAAATCGCATTTGGTTTTACCTGCAAGAGATGTAGTTTTAATAACATCAGGTAAAATGTTTTTGCTGATTTTCGCAATTTCCAAAGCCTTTTCGGAAAACTCAAGTTTTTCTAAATCGAAAAAACCCAGGCTTGCGCCATCGCTTGTGTGGGTTACAGGCTTTTCGGATGTAAGCACACTTACAAGGTAATCGTGTACTGTAGAAAGCATAACAGCATCCTCCGGTACAAGATTATTTTTTAGATTATAAAAATGGGTTGTAAGACCAAAGCCTGAAGCGGATTTTACACCTGTTTTTCTTGTAAGATATTCTGCGTAGGTTTCGCCGTTTTCAAAAATTTCATTACCACGCTCATCCTGCCATATCATAAGAGGGGAGCATGGCTTGAAATCTTTGTCAAGGTATAAGATGCCGTGCATCTGACCTGTTACGCCTACTGCATCTACAGTAATATCTGATGTTACATTCTTAACCGCAGTTTTTACAATATTGATTATTTTTTCTGCATCCTGCAAACGCTCAAAGGATTTTCCTTCAATAAATGAGTCGTTTGAAAGAGTACAAGAATTTAAAACCTTTTTTGTTTCGGTACAGATTACAAGAGCTGTAATTGTAGTCGTACCAATATCAATTCCTAATATATTCATAGCTTAATATTTATCAGCATTCAACAGTTGTTGAAGCAGGGTCAAGACGTCGAATAATATCCTGCTGAATTGCAGGGGAAAGGTCAAGGAAGTTAACGAATGTGCCGTGAATTCTCATAATGTATACACCGCTTGGAGCGTATTTCTGTGGCTCAGCAAGAACCTTTCTGAGAATTTCTGCAGTAGTAACATTAACGTAAAGGTAGAAAGGTGATACGCCCTCTTTAAGCTCATTGAAGAAAAGAGGCTTGATAACCTTGTTTTTGAATTCTATGCCCTTGCCCTCGTAATCGGCAGAGCTGAAATATTTAGGGTCAATACCAAAGTGTGAGGCATAACCACCGCACATTTTTTCAAATGGTAACTTCATAAGGCTGAGTGTACGGAAGCCTAAGCCGTTCTGAGCCTCACCGTAAAGTGGGTCAACTCCGTAGTTGAGCATATCGCGTGATTTTCTTCCGCAAGGCAGTGCGCCTACCCAGTAACCATATGTAAGGTGGGTTGATGGTGTTGAAAAATCGGGACGGAAATTATTTCCGAGATAGTTTTTCTGTGCTCTTACCATATCTGCAATTTTTGATGTGATTTGGGCAGTTTCGTTATCAACGACCTCAATATTATTGCCAAATTTTGGTGCTGACATCAAGAACTCGCGAAGCTCTTCATAGCCCTCAAAGTTGCACTTTAAAGCATCCAAAAGATTCTGTGCATCCTGTGGACGCTCTGCAAGGAGCTTATCAATAGCGATAAAGGAATCTGCAACAACGCTGGTGCCGTGGATAAGGCAACCGCTGCCGTTATATTTTGTTCCCTGGTTAGTAATATCTCTTGTATCGTAGCCGGATTCTATACCACCCATAACAGTGCTTAAAAACGGAACAGGAAGGTGAGAAATTGCTCTTGATGCACCATTTGCCGCATTAATCATAGCGTCGCAATAGAATTGAGCATTTTTGTAAAAACGCTCTCTTACATTTTTAAGAGCAGAAAGTGCATCTGTTTTTTCGCATACTGTGCCTATCTCCTCTCCTGTAATAAGAGAATAACCATCGTTAAGAGTGAGCTCAAGGATTTTGCCAAGGTTAAACCAGCTGTTTGTAGTGTTAGCATTATCCTTACCCATTATAAGAGGCTCCTGACATCCTGCGATTGATGTATCAGGCACATCTTCAATATCTACACCTGCAAGAGGTAATACCTTGAAAAGCGAATCATCATTGAAAAGAGATGGTGTAAGGCAACCTGGTGTGAAGAAAAATCTGCCAAGTTCTTCGTATAACTTATCAGGCGTGTTTTTGTGAAGCTTTACAGAGAGAATAGGCTGAGGAAGATTCATGTCGTAATACGCATCTAAAAGTGCATATGTTGAAAGATTGGTAAGGTCGTTTCCGTCAACATCTCTGCCGCTTACAATAAGGTTCTGTGAAATAGCCCAGCTTCTGTCTGCAACATTGAAGAAAACAAGGAAGTGCTTGAAAAGTGCAGCAGTTTCTTCTCTTGAAAGGTTGTCTTTTGCTCTGTATGGCTCGAAGATTCTGTCTGCGTTACCAACAGAGAATGCAAATGGGTTAGGAGCCTGTTCAAGGCACATAATCTCCCATAAAAGCATAAAGCTCTGTATTGCTTCGTAAAGAGTTTCGCAGGGCTCATATGGAACTTTAGCGAGAGTTTCTGAAAGGAGAGTAAGCTGTTCTTTTCTTTCACCCTCAGCGTTAGCTAACATTTCGTCTGCAATAGCCTTGTAACGTTTTGTAAGAATAAGAACGCAATCAAGAGCTGTTTCCATAGCCTCATAATTTTTTGTTTGCTCATCGCTTGCTGCTTTCTTCTTTTCTGCTATATCATTGAGCATAGCCTTAACGCCATACTTTAAAGCATAGCGCATATCAGGAATAAGGTGGCCTGTAACCTGCTCAATAAAGTATGCAACCTCGCCTGTGTGCTTTTCGCAGGAAGCGTATACCTTTGAAAGTGATTTTATATAGTCAGTCTGCTTATCAATCTCACGAAGAGCATTGATTCTTTCCCGAGTAAATTCAGGAGTAGGGTCGATATCGTTGTATACTGCAGTCGGGTCGCAGTAGCCTGCAAAGGTTTCAACCCTGAAGGAAGGGTTAATAAGAGCATAGCTTCGTGCAAATGCATCTCTCTGGGTGCCTGCAAAAATAGCAGAATCACTTATTGAAAGGGGAAGCACCCTTATAGCCTCGCGGAATTTTTCTGCCGCTTTGTTCATAGGTGGAAGATTTTTATAATTTTCTTCTGCCTTCTGCTCCTCTTCTTTGATAATAAACCAACCTTCAAGATGGTTTATGGCGCGCTCTTCCTTGAAAAGCTCCTTTGCCATTTCTGTTGTTTTTTCAGGATTGAATTTATACATAAAATCACCTCAGGTGTTTATAAGTTTCAAGTTGTTTTTTTCTAATTCGTTTTTCAGGGCTTTTACATCCTCGGCAGAAACGAAGCCGTTTGTAACCGTGTAATCTGCACCGATTTCTTTGTATTTATCCTTGCCGAATTCATGGTAGGTGAGGATTTCGAAAAACAAGTTTTCGTTTTTGTTTTCTTCTTTCAATAATCGGAAAAATTCTGCAAAGCCTTTTGCGTTATCTTCGCCGCAGTTGAAAAACTTAATAAGTGGTATTCTTACAAGCAAAGGCTTCCCTGTTTTTACTCTGAAAAGAAGATTTCCTTTTGTTGTATCAATATTTCCGCCGCATATTTCTTTTAATTTTTCTGCATTGGGAGATTTGAAATCTGCAATCATATAGTCAACTTCTTGGAAAAGCTCCTTGCAATCCGTTAAAGAAGCATTTGTTTCAATACAGGTAGAAATTCCTTTGGCTTTAAGCTCTTTTATTGCGTTTAAAACAGCGTGCTTTTGCAAAGAAACCTCGCCACCCGTGAAGGTTACACCGCCACCATCAATAAAAATCATACGGGCATTTTCTGCTTCTTTTATGACCTCTTCAACAGGTGTGGGCGAGAGCGTTTCGTTTCTTTTTAGTCCCTCGGGATTAGAGCACCAAGGGCAAAACATATTGCACCCTGAAAGGTGGTAAACAAGGCGGTTACCGGGTCCGTCCTGAGAATAGTTAAAGCCCTTCTGAAATATGTAAAGATTACTTTTATCCGTACCGCTCACCACCCTTAAAGTACTATTATTTTATTTTACACCAAACCCTGTTTTTCTTCAATTGTAAATTACCATAAAAATAGGTATATATTATAGGGAAAATAGACAATAAACAAAATTAGTTATCAGCCTTGTTATATTTTGTTTACTTATAAAATAATCCGTGCTATAATATAATATCGATCATGTAAGTTGGGATAATATTGAAAAAGAGGTGAGAGTATGGCAGATAAGTTTATTTTACATTCGAATTACAAGCCTATGGGCGACCAGCCTGAAGCTATAGAAAAGCTTGTGGATGGTGTAAATAAAGGTTATATGGAGCAGACGCTTTTGGGCGTTACGGGCTCAGGTAAAACCTTCACAATGGCTAATGTTATAGAAAAGCTTAACAGACCAACTCTCGTACTCGCTCATAACAAAACTCTTGCGGCTCAATTGTGCTCCGAATTCAAGGAGTTTTTCCCTGAAAATGCGGTTGAATATTTCGTATCATATTACGATTATTATCAGCCTGAAGCCTATATCCCAACTACAGATACTTATATTGAAAAAGATAGCGCAGTAAATGACGAAATAGATAAATTGCGCCACTCTGCAACATCTGCTCTTTCCGAGCGCAGAGACGTTATAATTGTTGCCAGCGTTTCATGCATATACACTCTCGGAGACCCTATTGACTACAGAAATATGGTTATTTCTCTTCGTACGGGTATGCAGAAGGATAGGGACGAGCTTATAAAAAAGCTTGTTGAAATACAGTATGAGCGCAATGACATAAGCTTCACTCGTAACAAATTCAGGGTAAAGGGTGATACAGTTGAGATTTTCCCTGTTTATTCATCCGATACTGCCTATAGAATAGAATTTTTTGGTGACGAAATAGACAGAATTTTAGAAATAAATCACCTTACAGGTGAAATTATTTGCGAGCGCTCCCACGTGGCAATTTATCCTGCATCCCACTACGTTGTAGATGGCGATAAAATGGAAAAAGCCTTGCAGAATATTTATGAGGAAATGGAAGCACGAGTTGAAGAGTTCAAGGCAGAAGGCAAGCTTCTTGAAGCCCAGAGAATTCAACAAAGAACGCTTTATGATATGGAAATGCTTCGGGAAACAGGCTTTTGCAAAGGTATTGAAAACTATTCCCGAGTAATGTCGGGTCGTGAGCCGGGCTCCGCACCGTTTACATTACTTGATTATTTCCCTGATGATTTTATTCTTTTTGTGGATGAATCCCATGTTACTCTTCCTCAGGTCAGAGGAATGTTTGGCGGAGACCGTTCAAGAAAAGAAAGTCTTGTGAATTTTGGCTTCAGACTTCCGTCAGCATTTGATAACAGGCCCCTTAAATTCGATGAATTTTACAGTAAAACCCATCAGAAAATATTTGTCAGTGCTACTCCCGGTGATTTGGAAAAAGAAAAAAGCGCTCAGATTGCAGAGCAGGTTATAAGGCCAACAGGTCTTCTTGACCCTGAGGTGTCTGTAAGACCAACTGAAGGTCAGATTGACGACCTGATTTCTGAAATCAATATGCGTGTTGAAAAGAAAGAGCGCGTACTCGTTACAACTCTTACACGTAAAATGGCAGAGGATTTAACGGATTATTTGTCAGACTACGGAATAAAGGTGCGCTATATGCACTTTGACGTTGATACAATTGAGCGTATGGAGCTTATCCGCGATTTACGTCTGGGTGAGTTTGATGTGCTGGTTGGTATCAACCTTCTTCGAGAGGGTCTTGATATTCCTGAGGTATCTCTGGTTGCTATTCTTGATGCAGATAAAGAAGGCTTCCTCAGAAGTGAAACATCTCTTATACAGACTATAGGCAGAGCTGCTCGTAACTCAGGCGGTCAGGTAATTATGTACGCAGATGAGGTTACAAACTCAATGGAGCGCGCTATTGAGGAAACATACCGACGTCGTGAAAAACAGATGAAATACAACGAGGAACACGGCATTGTGCCTGAAACTATCAGGAAAGATGTTCGTGAAATTCTTGAAATCAGCTCCAAAGATAATGTTCAGGAAAAAATTGCAAAAAAACGCCTTTCCGCAAAGGAGAAAGGCGAGTTAATAGAAAAATTAACCAAGGAAATGAAGGCGGCAGCAAAGCTTCTTGAATTTGAACATGCCGCATATTTAAGAGACCAGATACAAAAGTTAAAAGGATAAATTTATGGAAAAAAATCTGATTGTTAAAGGTGCAAGGGAACATAACCTGAAAAATGTAAGCGTAGAAATACCAAGGGATAGCCTTGTAGTTTTTACAGGTCTTTCAGGCTCAGGTAAGTCTTCTCTTGCTTTTGATACAATTTATGCCGAGGGTCAGAGACGCTATATGGAAAGTCTTTCTTCATATGCCCGTCAGTTCTTAGGTATTATGGAAAAGCCCGATGTTGATAGTATTGACGGGCTTTCTCCCGCTATATCTATCGACCAGAAAACAACCTCTAAAAACCCACGTTCAACAGTGGGTACCGTTACAGAGATTTACGACTATTTAAGACTTCTTTATGCTCGCATAGGCGTGCCTCATTGTCCTATATGCGGCAAAGAGATTCAAAAGCAATCAATTGACCAGGTTGTTGATAAGGTTTTGAAACTGCCTGAGGGTACTCGTTTTCAGGTGTTAGCGCCGATTGCAAAGGGTAAAAAAGGCGAATTTCAGAAAGAGTTTCAGAGTGCGCAGAAATCAGGCTTTTCAAGAGTACGTGTTGATGGCATAGTGTATGACCTTTCAGAAAATATAAAGCTTGAAAAGAATATAAAGCATAATATAGAGATTATAGTTGACCGTCTTATTATGAAAGAGGGCATAGGCTCTCGTCTTGCAGATTCCCTTGAAACCGCCTTTTCTCTTACAGATGGTACTGCAGTTGTAGATGTTATAGGCGGAGAGGAAATTCTCTTTTCTCAGAATTTTGCCTGCCCGGAACACGGCTCATGTATGGATGAATTAGAGCCACGTCTTTTCTCCTTTAATAATCCTTTTGGTGCTTGTCCTACTTGCTCGGGTCTGAGCGTGTTTATGCGCGTCAGCGAGGATTTGCTGGTGCCTAACAGAAAGCTCTCCATAAATGAAGGGGCTATTAAGGGTAGCGGTTGGGGTAAAACCGAGGGCAGTACCATTTCAGGAATGTATTTTAATGCCCTTGCAGAAAAATATAACTTCACTCTTGACACTCCTTTTAATAAGATTTCTAAAGAAGGTCAGGAAGCTATTTTCTACGGCACCAAAGGAGAAAGAATAAAAATGGTGCGTCAGAATGAGTACGGAAGCGGTACTTATATGACGGAGTTTGAGGGCATTATAAATAATCTCGAGCGCAGATATAAAGAGACTACTTCGGATTGGTCGAGAAGAGATATTGAACAGTATATGACTCAGCGTCCTTGCCCTGATTGTAATGGTGCAAGATTAAAGCCGGGGCCTCTTGCCGTAACGGTAGGTGGTAAAAATATTAAAGAATTTACGGATATGTCTATCCGTGATGAACTTGCATTTATTGAAAATTTAGTTCTTTCGGAAAAAGACCAGCTTATCGGTAAACAGATTATTAAAGAAATCCGCTCAAGGCTTGCTTTTCTTTGCAACGTTGGTCTTGATTATCTTACTCTTTCAAGAAATTCAGGTACTCTTTCAGGTGGCGAAAGTCAGCGTATCCGCCTTGCAACGCAAATTGGCTCATCTCTTATGGGTGTTCTTTATATCCTTGACGAGCCAAGTATCGGTCTTCATCAGAGAGATAATGAAAAGCTCCTTAATTCTCTCAAGGAGCTTCGTGATTTAGGTAACACCCTTATTGTTGTTGAGCACGATGAGGATACAATGCGCGAAGCGGATTATATAGTAGACGTTGGTCCCGGCGCAGGTGTGCACGGCGGTGAAATTGTTTGCGCAGGTACTGTTGAAGAAATTAAAAACTGTGAAAAATCACTTACAGGTCAGTACCTTTCAGGAAAAAAGGAAATACCCGTGCCTGAAAACCGCAGACAGGGCAATGGAAAGTTCCTTGAAATCAAAGGTGCAAAGCAGAATAACCTGAAAAATATTGATGTGAAAATACCATTAGGTAAGCTTGTTGCCATAACAGGTGTTTCAGGCTCGGGTAAATCATCTCTTGTTAACGAGATTCTTTATAAAAAACTGGCTGCAGAGCTTAATAATGCCCGCAAATTTGCAGGTAAGCACGACGAAATACTTGGTATAGAGCATCTTGATAAGGTTATAGATATAGACCAGTCGCCAATTGGCAGAACACCACGTTCAAATACAGCCACATATACAGGTGTTTTCAATGATATAAGAACACTTTTTGCCCAAACTGCAGATGCAAAAGCCAAGGGCTACGATGCAGGCAGATTCTCCTTTAATGTTAAAGGCGGTCGCTGCGAAGCCTGTGAGGGCGATGGCATTATAAAAATCGAAATGAACTTTCTTTCTGATGTTTATGTGCCCTGCGAGGTGTGTCGTGGTGCTCGTTATAACAGAGAAACACTTGATGTTAAATATAAGGGTAAGAGCATAAGCGATGTTCTTAATATGACTGTTGAAGAAGCTATGGGCTTCTTTGCGAATGTGCCGAAAATCAGAAGAAAGCTTGAAACAATTTTTGATGTAGGTCTCGGATATATTACTCTCGGTCAGTCTGCAACAACTCTTTCAGGCGGTGAAGCGCAGAGAGTAAAGCTCGCAACTGAGCTTTCAAAAATATCTACAGGTAAAACTATATACATCCTTGATGAGCCAACTACAGGTCTTCACACCGCTGATGTAAAAAAACTTATTGAGGTGTTGAATAAGCTTGTAGATGCCAATAACTCCGTGGTTGTTATTGAACATAATCTTGATGTTATAAAAACTGCCGACCATATTATAGATTTAGGTCCCGAAGGCGGTAATGGCGGCGGTGAAATTGTGGCAGAGGGTACACCTGAAGAGGTAGCAAAGGTGAAGAAATCATATACAGGAAAATATCTTAAACCATTGCTTAAATGATTATTGATATAATTTGTTGTTTGGTGTATAATCATAGGGTTATAAATTTCTCGAATATTATAGAAAGAGGGAAACAAAATGAAATCAAACGAAAGTATTCTAAATTTTGATGTCAAAGTAAGAGAATATACGAACTATTCACTTAAAAGCATTAAAAACATCTGCAAGAACTTCGGTCCTCGTCCTGTTGGTAGCGATGCTGAAAAGCAGGCTCAGGAATATATGCAGGCAGACCTTGAAAAGTGGTGCGATGAGGTCAAGCGCGAAGAGTATAAGTGTAGCGATAAAGCCTTTATGGCTTGGGTGCCAATTGGCGCAGTGCTCCTTATTCTTGGTGTCGTTTTCTTCACTCTAGGCCTTGCAGTGCTCGGTCTTGCATGTGCTGCTCTTGCGTTATTCTTTGTTGTTGGCGAGTTCATTTTGTATAAACCTGTGCTTGACGGTTTTTTCAAAAAGAAAACAAGCGGTAACGTTTATGGTGTAAGAAAAGCAAGTGGCGAAGCTAAAAAAAGAATTATCTTTTCAGGTCATACCGACTCTGCTTTCGAGTGGACTTATACATATAAGGGTGGCAGACCTGTTGTTGCAACAATTATCGGTGTTGCAGTTGTAAGCATACTTTTGGGTCTCGGTGCGAATATTTATGCTATGATTCACTTCGGTGGTGCTTTCGGCTCTGTAGTATGGGGCGCAGAGGGTAACCTTGCTCTCAGAATTATTGCGGTTATTATGTACCTTACTCTCCCTGTACTTGTAATGGCAATCAATTTCTGTAATTACAAGCTTCCTGTTATGGGTGCAAACGATGACCTTACAGGTTGCCTTATCAGCTGTGCTGTAGCAAAGTTCTTAAGCGATAACGATATTCGCTTTGAAAACACTGAAGTTGCTGTTCTTTGCGCAGGTGGTGAGGAAGCAGGTCTTCGTGGTTCAAAAGCATTTGCAAAAGCTAATAAGGAAATGCTTAACGATGGTGTTGAAACTGTTTTCATTAGCCTTGATACTATCCGCGAGCCTGAGTTCATTAAGATTTATGAAAAAGATATGACAGGTGTGGTTAAAAACGATCGACGCGTTGCAGAGCTTATTCAGAGTGCTGCTAAAAATGTAGGCGTTGATGTACCAATCGGTGTTATTGAGCTTGGCGCAACAGATGCTGCCGCAATGTCTCAGGCAGGCGTTCCTGCATCTGCTCTTACTGCTATGGATCCATCTCCTGCAAGATATTACCACACAAGACTTGATACTGCAGATAACCTTTCACCACAGGCTGTCGAGCTTGGTGTTAAAATTGCTCTTGAAACAGTATTCCTCTACGATGAAAAGGGGATATAAGTTTTGCTGAATAAGAATCATAAAATTAAAGGTAGAGGCTTACTTCTCAATGAAGATGGTTCGCTTAAAGAGCCTGGGTGGTCAAACCGCCTTGTTTTCGATTATGACCCACAGATGGTTAAAGAACCTATGCGCCTTAAAGAGTGGGATTACTATCATATAATTGATAGTGAGGGCAGATATGCTGTTTCGTTCACTTTTGCGGATAACAGATATATGGGCCTTGTAAACTGCGCTGTTTTCGATTTTGAAGAGAACAAGAAGTATCCGTATCTTGAACTTAAAGTTTTTCCCTTGGGTAAACTTAATCTTCCACGTACAAGTGAAGAGGGTAATATTGAATATAGTTCAAAATTCTGTGATTATCACATAGACCGTGATGAAAAGGGCAGGCACTTTTACTGTAAATATTACGGCGGAAAAAAACGACCTGAACTGGAAGCAGATATATACCTCTTGCAGCCCCCTATGGATACAATGGTTATTGCAACTCCCTGGGATGAAAAGAAATCTGCGTTTTATTACAATCAGAAAATACCTTGTATGCCTGCGTCGGGTTATGTTAAACTCAACGGCAGAACATATACTTTTGATTCCTCAAAGGATTTTGGTATTCTGGATTGGGGCAGAGGGAGCTGGACCTACGATAATACATGGTATTGGGGAATAGGTTCGGGTATTGTTAACGGAAAGCCTTTTGGTTATAACATAGGCTACGGCTTTGGTAATACGAAAAATGCAAGTGAGAATATGATTTTTTATGATGGTAAATGCCATAAGCTTGATCTAGTTGATTTCGGTATACCAACAGGCGATCCTATGAAAAAATGGTATATGACCTCAAATGACGACCGTTGGAAAATGGAGTTTACGCCGTTTTATAATGATAAAACGGATTTGAAGTTTCCTTTCGTTAGCCAACAGGCAGATAAACTGTTTGGTCGCCTTAACGGAACGGTTACTCTTGATGACGGAACAGTGCTGAAAATAGAAAACCTTGTAGGTTTTCACGAAAAAGTACATAACAGATGGTAAAAAAGACCTCAATCCATTGCGGATTGAGGTCTTTTATCATTCTGGTCTTGTGTGTTTGAATTTTTTCTTCATCAATGTATAATTACCGCTCTTTAACTCTTCAACAAGCTCTTGAGGCGTTGTGATTTTCTTTTCAAAATAAACACCGCCGTGGCCTGCATCCTCAGGCTCGTGGAAATCTGAACCTGATGTTACAATTGACTTGTGATGATATTTTGCCCATTCTTCCGCCATAGGGTTGCAGGAGTAGTGGCGGGGATTGCCGTTGAAAATTTCATATCCGTCAAGGATTTTCCAGTCTGTTACCTTGGAATCTCTTCTGAAAGGGTGAGCCTGAATAAAAATCAGATTATTTTCGTGAGCAAGCTCAGAAAATTTTTCAGCACCCATTGCCATTAAATCACCATGTGCCCTGAGGAACTCTTCAGTAATGCCATAAACAAGGTAATCGTTAGGATTATCGTAAAAATGAATTTCCATAGCCATAATTATTATAAGCTTGTCGCCAACAGCCTTTTTTGCGGCCTCATAACCTGTAATGAAATGGTCGATTTTTTTATTCCATGGTGCATCATTAAGACCAACTCTGTCAAAGGTGTCAAAATTCATATGGTCTGTGAGGACAATACCTGTATACTCAGTATCAACATAAAGGTCTGCAAGTACGTGAGAATCAGAACCGGCGCAGGTGGAGACCTCTTTTATATGGGCGTGCATTTCGTATAAATATGACATATACCTTATCTCTTTTCTTTGATTTGAATTGTTTGAAAACTACAGTTATTATAAATCAAACAAAAGTATTTGTCTATAATACTATTGCGATTTTAAATATAAAATGATATACTTTTTTTACTGTTTATGAAAATGAATTGAAATCTGTTTTGGGAGGTATTTTTATGAAACAGTTAAAGGCTGCCGTTATAGGTGTTGGTGGTATTTCCAACGAGCATATTAACGGCTACATCAAAAATCCTAATGTTGAATTGTATGCTTTTTGCGATATTAACGAAAAGCAGCTTAGATTAATGGCGGAAAAATATAACATTCCTGAAGAGCGTTGCTTCCTTGATAAGGATGAAATGCTCAAGGCTCTTCCTGAAATAGATATTGTAAGCGTTTGTACATGGAATGCTGCTCACGCTGAATGTACAATTGCTGCTCTTAATGCAGGTAAGGACGTTATCTGTGAAAAGCCTATGGCAATGAATACAAAAGAAGCAGAAGAAATGCTTGCAGCTGCAAAGGCTAACGGCAGACACCTTCAGATTGGTTTTGTAAGACGTTACGGTAATGATGCAGACGTTATGCGTGATTTTATAGATTCAGGCAAGTTCGGTGAAATTTACTATGCTAAGGCTACATATCTTCGTCGTAACGGCAACCCGGGCGGTTGGTTCGGTGATAAATCACGCTCAGGTGGCGGGCCTCTTATAGATTTAGGCGTTCACGTTATTGACCTTTCAAGATATCTTTGCGGTAATCCGAAGCCTGTTTCTGTTTATGGTGCAACATTCCAGAAGCTCTTTAACCGCCCTGATATCAAAACAGGCAAAGGTTACACATCTGTTTCTGCAGGTGCAGAGGATATCTGTGATGTAGAAGACCTTGCAACTGCACTTATCCGCTTTGATAATGGCCTTGTGCTTTCCGTTGAAGCAAGCTTTTCACTTAATATTAAAAATGGGGAAGGTAATATTCAGTTCTTCGGCACAAAGGCTGGCGCAAAGCTTGACCCTCAGGTTGAAATTTTCTCTCAGGAAAACGGTTACCTTGTTGACCTTAGCTTTAATAACGATACAAGTCTTTCCTTTGATGGTCTTTTCTGTAGAGAAATAAACCATTTTGTTGATTGCGTTCTTAACGGAACCCCTTGCGTTGCTCCTGCAGAGGATGGTGTTGAGATTATGAAGATTCTCGATGCTGTTTATGAATCTGCACGCACAGGTCACGAGGTTGTTATAGGCTGATGAAGAAAGCTAAGCTTACCGCGTTCTGTGGCATGATGACCGCACTTTCTGTTGTGCTTATGGCAATCACTACTGTTTTGCCGGCTCTTATGTACGTGTTACCGCTTATTACGGGCGTGGCAGTTTTGGTAGTAGCAGATGTAAGTGATAAAAAATGGGGAGTAGGGATATATTTTGCTACTGCAATTCTCTCCCTGCTTCTCATAACAGATAAAGAGGCGGCTTTGACGTATGCGCTTTTTTTCGGGTATTATCCGCTTATACGCGATTTAATCGGAAGGCTGCCGAAGGCAATAAGCATAATTGTAAAATTTGTTGCCTTTAACTGTGCCGCTGTGCTTATAGGACTTGCGGGTGTATTTGTGTTGGGTCTTCCGGCTGATGAATATACTGAGTTCGGCAAGGCTACAATTCCTATTCTTCTCGGTCTTGCAAACGTGGTGTTTATTCTGTATGACAGAATTCTTGTCAAATATAAAATGGTCATTGGTGTTAAAACATCAAAGTTTAGAAAATTTTTGAGGTGAATGGTATATGGATAGGGGTGCAGATATAAAAATCATTTCGAGGCACAGAGGCGCAATAATGGGCATGGCGATTATTATGATTCTGCTATGTCACAGTACTCTTATTTTTGAGGATACATACTCAGTTGCCTATATTTCTGTAAGAAGATTTTTTCAAATAGGTGTTGATATTTTCCTTCTTGTTTCCGGTTTGGGATGTTGCTTCTCATTAAATAAAGATAACAGGCCCTTCGACTTTTATTTCAAGCGAGGAGTGAAAATTTTTATTCCGTATTGTCTCGTACTAGCTGTATGGGCTTTGGTACAACCATTGATTCATATTGAAACGGGAATTGTCGGGTTTGTTTATAAATATTCCTTGGTTACATTCTTTCTTCGTGGTGAATTAAGTTCATGGTATGTGGCTGCAATTCTTGTTTTGTATATGGCAGCGCCGTTAAATTATATGGTGCTCAAGAAAAGCAAAAAGCTTTTTTGCATAATGACAGGTGCATTGTTGCTTACCGCTGTTGTATCGGCTCTTGTTATTGGTAATCTCAGTGATGGTAAAACAGTGAGAATTGCTAAGATTATTGTTAATATTTTTGTTGTTCGTGTGCCCGTTTTCTGTGTGGGTATGCTCCTTGGCGACGAAATCTATAACGGAAAAGAAAGAAGAATTTCATATAAACTTATAGCTGTGGTATTTGCTTTGTTTGCGGTATTGTTCATCTTAAACGATATGATTTATCCAGGAAATAAATGGGTATTTGGACATTGGTTTATAAACAGATTTCTTTATCAGTTTGGTGCTGTCTGCATCGTGCTTTTGCTTGGCGGACTCTTTGAAAAAATTGCCAAGTGCAGGATATACAACTTTTTTATCGGAGCAGGAGCTATTACCTTTGAGCTTTATCTCATTCACGAAAAGGTACTAATATTTACGGATGAGTATATTGCAAAGCTTTTTGATTCGGAGCTTGCAGGTAGCCTTACTTCTAATGCTTGTGCAATAGCTATTGCTGTTGTTGCGGCATTGCTTATCCATAATCTGGCTGAAAAGCTATCCTCAAAGGCTTTGTCTTTAAGGGCAGGGGAATAACAAACTACGTGGCGGATGTGTCTTTTGAAAGCAGGAGCACATCTGCCAATTTTGTTTTTTTGAAATTAGTGAATATTTTAACAAATTCCGTTGACAAAATCTGCTATAATTTTTATAATTAGGATGTATAAAAATATATGGAATTTCGGAGGGATTCTTATGCAGAAAAAAACTGTTGCGCTTACAGGCTCTTCGGGTACTATGGGATACCAGGGCTTCTTAGAGCTTTACGCAAGAAAAAATGAATTCAATATTGTTCTTCTTAACAGAGGCAGTAAGAAAAACCGTGAAAAGTTCGCACAGTACGAGAACGACCCGTCAGTAAGACTTGTTTGGGGCGACCTTACTAACTATGAAGATGTTCTCGATATGGTTACAGGTGCAGACTACGTTCTTCATGTTGGCGGTATGGTTTCTCCTGCGGCAGACTATTATCCTGTTAAAACACAGAAAACCAACGTTGCTGCAGCACAGAACATTGTTAATGCTATTAAGGCACAGCCAAATCCGGATGCAATCAAGGTTGTTTACATAGGTACAGTTGCTGAAACAGGCGACAGAAACGCTCCTATCCATTGGGGCAGAACAGGTGACCCTCTTAAAGTAAGTGTTTACGACCACTACGCTATCAGTAAGATTAAGGCAGAGGCAGTTTTTGCTGAGTCAGGTCTTAAGCATTGGGTATCTCTCCGTCAGTCAGGTATTCTTTACCCTGCAATTCTTAAAAACCTTGAGCCTATTATGTACCACGTTCCAATCAATGGTATGCTTGAATGGGCAACAGTTGAGGACTCTGGCCGTCTTCTTGCAAATGTTTGCGGTGACGATATTCCTGAGGAATTCTGGAGACGCTTCTACAACATCGGCTCAGGTGAGGAATACAGAATCACAAACTTCGAGTTTGAGGATCTCCTTCTCGGTACTCTCGGTCTCGGTTCACCAAAGAAGCTTTTCGACCCACATTGGTTCACAACACGTAACTTCCACGGTCAGTGGTACTACGATGGTGACGAGCTTGAAAAGTATTGCCACTTCCGTGCAAATATTCCTGTTAAGGAATACTTCAAGAGCATGATGGATAAGGTTGAGTCATTCTACAAGCTTGCTTTCCTTGCAAAGCCATTTGCACCAATCCTTAAAAAGCTCTGGATGAAGAAGATTGCTGAAACACCTGAGTATGGTACACTCTGGTGGGCAGAAAATAAGGTTGACGTAAGAATGAAGGCTTACTACGGCAGTATGGAGGAATATGAAGCTCTTCCAAGAAGCTGGAAGGATTTCGAAATCATCATCCCATCAAAGAAAACAACTGCTGATGACGTTAAGCTTCTCGACCACGGTTATGACGAAACAAAGCCTTTTGATTCTCTTACTCTTGAAGATTTACAGAAAGCTGCCGAATTCCGTGGCGGTAAGTGCCTTGCAACAGAAATCGTTGATATGTACACACCTGTTAAATGGGTAAGCGCAAGAGGTACTGAGTTTGAAATGTCACCAAACCTTGTTCTCAAGGGTGGTCACTGGTGCCCTGCAGAGCTTCCTTGGCCTTGGAACTATGATGAAGAAGCAAGAATTAACCCATTCTTTGCACAGGTTTGGGATCGCGTAGGCGAAAACAACGTTTATGGTCCTGAAATCTTTGATAACTTTAAGGAGAAGGTTACACAATGAAAGTATTTATGATTGGCGGCACAGGTCTTTTAGGCTGCGAAGCTGCACGTATATTTATTGAAAGAGGTCACGAGGTAACAAGTGTTGCACTTCCCCCTCTTCCTGAAGGAGCACCTATCCCTGAAGAAATGAAAATCGAATTCTGCAACATTTACGAGAAATCAGATGATGAAATTCGTGAAATGTTAAAGGGTCAGGATTGCTTCGTTTTCGCTGCAGGTATCGATGAAAGAGTTGAGTTCCCTGCACCTGTTTATGATGCATACTATAAGTACAACATCGCTCCTCTTGAAAGAATTCTTCCTATCTGCAAAGAGGTTGGCGTTAAGAACGCTGTTATCCTTGGCTCATACTTTGCATACCTTGCAAAAGAAAAGCCTGAAATGAAGCTTACAGAGAAGCATCCTTACATCAGAAGCCGTATTGACCAGGAGAATGTTGCATTCTCATTTGCGGACGAAAACTTCGATGTAGCTGTTCTTGAGCTTCCATACATTTTTGGTACACAGCCGGGTAGAAAGCCTGTTTGGGTTATCCTTATTGAGCAGATTAAGAGAATGGATAAGCTTCCATTCACAATGTACCCGGGTGGCGGTACTGCAATGCTTACAGTTCGCCAGGTTGGTCAGGTTATTGTTGGTGCTGCTGAAAAGTCAAAGGGTGCAAAGGCATGGCCTATTTCTATGTATAACCTTACATGGAAGGAATTCCTTAAAATCGTTTATAACGCTCGCGGAATGGGTGCTAACAGAAAGATTATCTCTGTTGCTCCATGGATGATGAGAATGGGCCTTGGCGGTGTTAAGAAGGAATACGCTGAAAAGGGTATTGAAAGCGGTATTGATGTAGACGGACTTGCAGATATTATGGATGTAAATCTTTTCATCCCTGACCGTTTCTCAAAAGAACTTGGTGCTACCGATGACGATATCGAAGCAGCAATCTTTGATTCCATCAAGGTTTCACAGGCTGTTTACGATGGGACAGTAGAGCTCCTCGGTATGAAGGGCGAATAATTTTCGATATTTGGTGAATAACTTTGTCTTGCCACCCTCGCAGTATCTTTATACAGCGTCGGGTGGCAATTCTTCGTTCTTCCCTCAAATCTCGAAAATTATTACTACGCAGAAGGTTTGATGTATTGAAAGCAAGAGATTAGTGTGATATTATTAAGAAAAGGGGTGTTTGTATGAAACCATTTTTATGTATTGATATTTCAAAAAACAAAAAGAACGAGGAACAAAACGGTAAGGAGTTCATAGTGCAAACTATTTCTGCTGCAACCGCACAAAGTTTAGATAAAGTTGCAGAAGAGGTAGCAAAGGTAGAGAAAAAGAGAGCGTTACCTCTTCCGTTAACGATAGTTCAGTTCGTTTGCGCAATAATTGGTTTTGCAGTTTTTCGTGGTGTTCTGAGATCAGATGTGTCTATGTCTCAGGCATATAGCAACGCTCCTGAAGTGTTCTGGGTTGGCGGTGCTGCATGGCTTTGCTTTGGTTTGTTGTTCTTGTATGGCAGACACAGAAATAAAAAAACTTCTGAAAGCGACGAAACTATTATTACTGAAAGCAGAGCAGATAATATGTGCCAGAGCGTTTATATGGAGCTGGGCGTTCCTTCAAATGCAGTCGATGTGGATATTATCACTTTCTCATATAAAATGAAAAAGGATACACCGAGACCTGTAGCTGTTGGTTTGAGTAATACTCCGTACAAGAATTTTTCGTATTCCGTATATACAGAAAACGGGAATCTCTGCATTGTGGATATGACAAACAAATATTGTATCCCTGCTAACGAAATAAAGGGTATCAGAACTGTTAAGAAAAGTATTTTAGTACCCATGTGGAATAAAAATATAGGATATAATGAGGGTGTGTACAAGCAATATAAAATCACCTGCAATAATAATGGTTTGTTTTTGAAAAAATATCATATTTTAGATATTGAACATGATTCAGAAAAATGGTCGATTTATTTTCCGAATTACGAATTACCATTTTTTGAGTACATAACAGGGTTAAAAGCAGAATAGAAATAAAGGGCGTTTTTCGTCCTTTATTTTTTATTGCTAAATATCGTAATTATATGTTATACTATATTGCAGAGGTGATTTTCGTGAAAACTGTAATCAAAATTATAGGTGGGGTTCTGGGATGTGTTGTAGCAATCGGGCTTATTTTTGCGATACTTACAGGCTACGTTACATATCCATTTAGCTTTACGGAGAAATCTGTAGATAAGGAGTATACGGTTATGGATAACGTATCCGAAATTACTCAGACGCTGTATAATGGCAAGCGTTACAAGACTAGTTGGTTTAATTATTACGGCGTTAAATATTCAACAGAAAATTACTATAAGGGCACTATTACATATTTTGATGGCTTAAAGGAAATATCAGAAGATTTCTTTCTTGAGCCTGCAAAAAAAGGTGAGTTTTTCTCATTTATAGATGGTTTCCTTGAAGGCAAAAAAGCAAACGCTATTTGTGATGTTGAGTTTGAATGTCTTGATAATAAAGATGGGGAGATTGTTTTCTACGGCGTATCAACATTCAATAGAGCAATTCCCGAGAATGAAATTTTCATTGAATCAGCCAACCATAAATTAGGCATTGATTTGCATTGGGGTGGTGCGCTGAGCTATCTTGAATCAATGAATGATAATGTTGAAGCAGTTATGGTTGATGAAAGAATCAAGGTTGATTCCAATGCTTCGCAGAGATATAATACCGAGGCTATAAACAAAAATGTGAATCTTATTAACCGTAATGATACGGGAAGATTGGTTCAGCAATCCTACTATGGCACCCTTGAATACGAAACTGCAACATTTATGGATAATGAGTGGAGATATAATCCTGTTCAGGGCGGTAATCAGTATAATGATGCAAGTAAAATTGTAGATTTAAGAATAACAGATGATTCCGTTTATATTAAATGCAGACCGTTGGATTGGGCAAAGGAAAAGGAATATATCACACCTTCATATATGGAAGCCACATATTCCCTTGAGGGCGACTTGGTTCATGCATCTTGCAGATTTGTGGATTTTTCAGGGTATCCTTCTGCAACAACTACTCAAGAAATTCCCGCATTTTATTGCATAGAGCCATTTAATCGCTATGTTTATTATGCAGGCGATAAGCCTTGGTCTGATGAGCCTCTGACTGTCGAGCCTGACTTGATTTTCTGGCCTGATGCGGGTTATCCGAATTTTGTGAGCCAGGAGCATTGGTCCGCGTTTACAGGAGAATTTGAAGATAGCTATGGTATAGGTGTTTATGTACCGGAGGAAACAACATTCCTTTCAGGCGTATACGCAAGAGGTGAAACAACACAGGAGGATCCGTCCGTAGACGGTCCTACATCATACATTGCCGTTGTTAAAAACAGAGAGTTCAGAAGCTTTGAGCCTTCAGCATATGATTTTTACCTTTCAACAGGAACAGCAGAAGAAATACGAACAGCTTTTAAAGCATTAGAACAGCAGGTGAAAAAATGAAAAAGAAGATTCTTATTTCAATTATCGCAATTATTATTGTGGGTGCCGTTATTACACTTGCGGTGTTACCAAAGGGTATTTACTATGGTGAGGCATCTGCAGATTTTGCAATTGACATATCACAAAAAAATGGTGTTGCTTCTAATGTTGTAAGTAATAACAATATCTGGGATATGGGTGAAAGCTTTTTTGACCCGCAGATAAACGAAGACTACAATGTGTTTGAGTTTGTTGAGTATGTTCAGTTTATGCAGTGTTCAGGTGGCACAGAGGATAGGGATTTGTTCAAGGACCCAATGAATTTCGATGTGCTTGATGACTATGATTTTGAGCCTCTTATAAAAAACTGCGCAGGTATTCTGAAACTCGGTGCAAAGCCACACCTTAAATTAGGTGGCGTGCCGCTTAAATATACAAAGAATTATCTTCAGGATGGCTTCGGAATGAATGTTTATCCGCCTGACGATTATGATGTTTATTATAACTATATTTACGCTCTTGCAGATTCTCTTGTAAAGGAATTCGGTAAAGAAGAAGTTCTTAAATGGCGTTTCGGTGTTATGACCGAATACGAAAACTGGGATTGGTTCAGAACTGCAAGTGAAGAGCCTGAGGACGCAGCAAGAGAATATTGCAAGCTTTACGATTATACCGTGCAGGCGCTTATTGATGCCATAGGTGAGGATGTGTTTGTGGGTGCTCATTCAATGACTGTAACAGAAGGTCATTGGGACGAATCAGAATTTATTGAGCATATAGCAAAGGGTACTAACTACGCAAACGGCAAAACAGGAACAAGAGTATGCTTCCTTTCAGCATCTTTCTACGACCATTCACCTGAGGAGTATACTGAAGGCTTTACACTTCCTCAGACTATTGATTTTCTTCGTTCTACCGCAGAAAGCTATGGACTTAATGACTTGATTTACGGTGTCGATGAAGGTCGATTCCTTGTAGGCCTTGAAGCAGGTAAGGATAACGATGAACTTCTTTCAAGAACAGTCGGCCATACATATCAGGCGGCGTATGATGCAAGGCTTTGGAAACAATGTCTTGATAATAATATAGACTATTTCTCTTCATGGAGCTTCCTTACAGGCGGTATAAACGATGGCTTCCCCACAATTTCATATCACGTTGCAAAGAATGTTGCACAGTTTAAGGGCTCACAAAAGGTAGCAACCGCAGTTTCTGCAAAGCCCACTGAATTCAATGTTGAAATGGACGCAGCTTCTGTTTATGACGAAGAAACAAAAACACTTCGTATAATGGCATATAATTTCAAAAATGAAATGGACTACGATGAAAAAGCAGTATTCAATTTCAATATTGATTTAACTGAATATGGCTTTAAAACCGCAAATGTAAGAACATCATTTATTAATGATAACTGCAATTTCTTCGATGAGTGGCAGGAGGACAGAGTAAAACACAATATCACAAAGGATGCTTTTGCCTGGTCTCCTGATGACCCTTGCCTCGATAATTCGGTTACCCTTGCAGACCCCGGAGCTCAGGAAATATACAGAACTCAGCTCAGAGATAAATATATCGATTGTGCAAAGCTTAATGCAGTAAACCAAAAGTATAATCTTGAAAATGGCGTTCTCAGTTTCAATAACATTATTGATGGAAACTCCGCAGTTTTTTACGAAATAACTTTTGAATAATTGAAACATAAATAAAAAATTCCTCTCATATAGTTTTATAGAACTCTATGGGAGGATTTTTTATGTATAGTGATTATGAAGAACGAGCAGTACAACTTGGAAGATATATAGCAGACAGTAAGTCAACAGTACGTGCAACCGCGAAAAAATTCGGTGTTTCCAAATCTACTGTTCATACTGATATTACAGTAAGACTCAGGCGCATAGACCCAGCGCTTTTTGGCGAGGTAAGAAAGGTGCTTGATGTAAATAAAGAGGAACGTCATATAAGAGGCGGTATTGCAACAAGAGAAAAATATAAAAAAGATGCCTTGGTTACCAATAGGTAGCAGTTGACAAAAGTATCGTTAGGGGTTATATTTTATATATAATTCCAATTTGAAACGAGGCATAAAAATGAAACGAATTTTATTGGTTGCGTTAGCAATTATAATGGTAATATCTCTTGCTGCTTGTGGCGATGATTCTTCAAGTGGCGGTAATATTGGCAATAAAAAAGGTAAATATGATAAAGACGCTACGGAAAACATTGATGCCGGAAAAGTGAGTATGGATGAGGATGTTGTAAAAGAGCTTCTCAGTGCTTTCACTCCTGATCAGACAGGTCTTTCTAATGATGTGTACGACTATGTGTATGTTTTAAGCGCTGTCATGCTCAATGGTGAATCTGCCTGCAAGGCTGAAGCATTTGCTGCAGGTCAAAAAGAGGCAGAAGGCATTTTTTATATCATTGGAACTACATGCTATAGATATGATAAGGCTCAGGATAAATATTATGCTCTTAAACTTGATGGTAATGTGGAGGTTAAGGCTGAAGTGCAAGAGATTGAGGAAAAGGAGAGTGAAAAGCCGAAAGAGACAACTGCTCCTGCTACAACACAAAAAACAGTTGAGAGCATAAACGATGATAACAATAGGGTTATGCAAAAAAGGTTTGCTAACTATGATTTAAGTGCTTTGAATCTTCCAAAACCAATTTCTGAATATGAATTTCTCATGACAGGAAAACCTGTAACAACAGTAGATGGTACAACAGCTTTTGTTATGTATCTTCTGGAAGATGGAAAGCAAACAGAGTATGTCTTCGCTTTCAGTTCTGAACAGGATTATTATTATGATTACGTTTCTGAAGAATTTAAGCCTTTATCATAAGATAAAAATCACCGAGAGTTTATATTTAAGTAAGCTCTCGGTTTTGTTTTGTTGTTTTATTTTATAATACCTAAACCCTCAAGGAGTATTTTGAGCCCTAAAAGAATAAGTATTGCACCGCCTGCAAACTCAGCCTTGGACTTATATTTTGTTCCGAAGATGTTGCCTATTTTTACACCGATTGAAGAAAGTGTGAAGGTTATAATACCGATTAAAATGAAAGCGATGTAAACAAACCAATCAGGGTTGAAGTCTGTAAATGCGAAGCTGACGCCTACTGCAAGGGCATCTATACTTGTTGCAATAGCCATTACCAGCATGGTTTTAAAACCTAAAGAATCGTCGCAGCATTCTTCTTCCTTGGAAAGCGATTCTTTTATCATATTACCGCCTATAAGAGCTAGCAAAACAAAGGCAATCCAATGGTCTATTGAGGTTATTTTTTCTGCGAATGTGTTGCCAAGCAGGTAACCTATAAGAGGCATAAGCCCCTGAAAAGCGCCAAACCATGCACCAACAATCAGGCAGTTTTTTAAATTGATTTTTTTAAGCGCAAGTCCTTTGCACAACGCTACTGCAAATGCATCCATTGAGAGGCTTACGGCAAGAATAATGATTTCTGCAATACCCAAAATATCATCTCCCGTTGGGGTATTATACCACAGTAAAAATATATGTCAACTTAATAAAATAATTGATTTTACATAGAGGCTTATGTTATAGTAGTTATAGCTTTTATGGAGGTGCTTTTATGAAGAAGAAAACTGCTATTGGTGTTGCAGTAGCGTCTGCTATGACTGTTGCTTGTATAACCGGATATAAGCGTCTTGAAAAAATGGAAATGACTGAACGTTGCAAAAAATGTTCGGAGAAATTTGTTAGTGCAATTTCAAAAATTCATAAAGGATTACCTGACCCTATTGTTGATGAAGTAGATAAAAAAGCTGCAACTGAAAATTTTACGCGTCAGTATGTTTCTAAAGCACCTGAAAAAGCAAGGTGGAAACTAGGTTATTCTCAAAAAAGTATCGTGCCTGAAGATTTAGATTCGAAAAAATATTGCATAGCAGGTAATACAAGATTTCCTGCCAATTATGTCGCAGGCGTACTTGATGATATAAGAGTACGTACAATTTGTGTTGACGATTCAACCGGCAGAGGTGCAGTTGTGCTTTGTTGTGTGGATTGTATCGGTCTTTCAAATAAGAATATCAGAAAAATCAGAGAAATGCTTTCGGAGTTTTCTGTTGAAAACAATATTTCATACATAAATATTAGTTCTACTCATACTCATTCATCTGTTGATACTATGGGTATATGGGGCGAGCTTTTAACTGTTTTGCCGAATAACAGAAAGCACCTTAAAAAAGGTGAGGGTGAATTGCTTGATTCTTGTGATAATGATTATATGCAATTTCTTTTCGAAAGAGTTTGTGAAAGTGTTAAAGAAGCCTGCTGTTCAATGAAAGAGGGTAAGCTTTACGAAAGCTATATGGGCAAAAACTCTATGCAAGCCTTAAGCGACGATGATAGCCTTAAAGATAGAGGTCTTTACGGATATGTGTGGGATAGGCGTGAACCATATGACTGTTCAACACAGCTTTTAAGGCTTCGCTTTGTACCGGATGATAAAACTGAAAAAGAAACAGTGCTTCTTAATTTCGGCGCCCATCCATATATAGTTTCTATGAAGGAAAGAGGCAAGGGCGACGGTAATCTTATTTCAGGTGATTTTGTGTATTACCTTGGAGATTATTTTGAAAAGAATAACTATAATTTTATTTTCTTCAATGGTGCTGTTGCCGCTGTGTATCCTACAAGGCTTTATTCTAATAGGGTCGATTTAAAAACTCAGGCAAAGGCTGTAGGTGATGAAATCGGCAGAATAAGTCTCGCTATGACAATGACCGACGAAGAAATCAGAAAAAATCCTGCAGTAAACCCTGAAACATATGAAATTCAATCGGGAATTTTCTCTAATGCACAGGTAAGTCAGTATTCAAAGTGGGTAGAGAAAAAAGGTAACCAGGTTATAGGAGAAAAAGAGTTGAAGCCTCTTTTAAATCTCTCATTGAAAAAAGTACCGCTTAAAGTAGATAACCCTATTTTCTATATGGTTGCAAAGTATAGAGTCGGTTCGTATACTATTTTGCCGAAATCTTCAGATGAATACGAATCCTTTACGGAAACCGGTCTTTTAGAGCTTGGTGGCAAGAGGAAAATAGCCTTTGTTCCCGGTGAAATGGAGCCTGCAGTTCTCAGCGGTTCTCAGGCTGTAAAAGCAGAAGAATCTTTTCTTAAAAAGAACTTTTCTTCAGCTTCTCTTTCTGATTCTGCGGACGATGAAGAAATGACCGTTTTTGGCCTTACAAATGATGCTATTGGTTATATTATCCCTGATAATGATTTTTCAATGATGTTTTTAGGAACAGGAAAGCTGATGAAAAAGCTTTTCGGTAACCATTATCTTGAAATATTTTCATTTGGTAAAAACACTGCTGTAAGTCTGGCAGATACATTTAAAAGTATATGCGACGAAATTAAAATGTTGGATGTGGAAAATAAATAATGTTTTTGGAGAAAGTGAAAGAAAAAATAAATTTTAAGAGAATTCTTGCAGTTGTTATTTCTCTTTTTATTGTGTTTCAGGTAGTTGCAGCTGTTATAGTAAGCGAGGATTTCCTTGATACAGACTCTTTTTGCGTTTCTGAAAGAGCAGAGGGTATAATAACTCAGCCACTTTCACAGAATGAGCATATCAGTTGGCTTAAAGGTAAGTCTACGGAGAAAACTCTTAGTAATGCAGAAGGTACTGCTATAGAAATTAAAAATAACGGGACTTCCCATAGTTATGTTATTATTTTCCATTCGCTTACTTCAAATCCCGAAGATACAGCTTCATATGCAAAGCATTTTTATGACTTAGGTTTCAATGTGTTGATTCCGTATTATATATTGGAAACGTCTTCTATGGGTATTAATGAAAAAATATTAGTATCAAAGTGGGCGAATGCTGTAGCAGAGTGGGACTCTGAAGCTGTGATATACATATTCGGTATGGGGATAGGTGGCACGTCTGCAATTCTCAGTACAGAAGATAGCCTTCCTGACAATGTAATGGGTATCATCTCAGACAGTGCTTATTCGGACATAAATGATATGTTCAAGGAGAATGTTGACAACGTGTATGGTCTTTCCAAATTCCCTGCAATTGCACTTTCCTCTTTGTATGTTAAACTTACACGGGGTTGGGATTTTTCTAAGGCCGATATTATTTCTGCTGCAAGAAATTCTTCTGTTCCAATTCTTTATATTCACGCAACAGAGGATAGTGTTGTGCCTGTAGGCCAAAGCAATGAGCTTTATGAAGTAACTCGCGCAAAGGGAACAGAACATGAAACAATTCATGGTGCAGACCATCTTCAGGGTCTTAATACCAATAGCGAAAAATACTGGCGTGTTGTTGATGAGTTTATACGCAACACTATAGAATAATTTTTATTTTTAAAATTATAAAAACCCTTGACAAACATATATTACTTTGTTATAATGCACTCCTGTAAAGCGAAAGCTCTTTACAGGGGTGCTTGAAAATTTTGTGAAGGGGGAGTAATTATGGCTAAAAATCTTGATGTTGTTTTGCTTTGCGATTACTATGGCGAAATGCTTACAGAGAATCAGCGCAAATTTATTGAGTATTACTATAATGACGACCTTTCTCTTTCAGAAATTGCCCAGAATGAAGGTATCACAAGGCAAGGTGTGCGCGACGCTGTAAAGCGTGCAGAAACTCAGCTTTTTGATATGGAAAAGAAGCTTGGCTTTGCCGAACGTTCACGTAAAGTGAACGAAGCCTTGGAAGCTATTATTGAAAGCACCGAGGTTATTAATAACTATAATATGAATATATCCCTTTCAAGAGAAGTCAACGACGCAGTTGTTCAAATCAAATCTGTTGTTGATTCCTTGAATGAATAATTATTAAAAGGGGGTTGCACCATGGCTTTTGAAGGTCTTTCAGACAGATTAGATAATGCCTTTAAGAAATTGAAAAGCAAGGGTAGCCTTACCGAATCCGATGTAAGAGATGCTATGCGAGAGGTTCGCCTTGCGCTCCTTGAAGCAGACGTTAACTATAAGGTAGCTAAGGATTTTACAAACTCCGTTACTGAACGTGCAATCGGTGCCAAGGTTATGGAAAGCCTTACACCTGCTCAGATGGTTATCAAAATTGTTAACGAAGAGCTTACAGCCCTTATGGGTGGTACTCAGGCTCGTTTAGCTTCTGCATCCCATCCGCCAACAGTTGTTATGATGTGCGGTCTTCAGGGTTCAGGTAAAACCACCCACAGTGCAAAAATTGCGCTTAAATTAAAAGAGCAAGGGCACAGACCTTTGCTTGTTGCTTGCGATATTTATCGTCCTGCAGCTATTAAGCAGTTGCAGGTTGTCGGTGAGCAGATTGATGTTCCTGTTTTCGAAATGGGTACTGAAAATCCTGTTAAAATCGCAACAGAAGCAATTAAATTAGCTAAGGATAACGGTTACGACTACGTATTCCTTGATACAGCCGGCCGTCTCCACATAGACGCAGAGCTTATGCAGGAGCTTAAAGATATTAAGGCTTCTGTTAAGCCTCATGAAATTCTCCTTGTTATTGACTCAATGCTTGGTCAGGACGCAGTTACTGTTGCATCAACATTTAACGATGCATTAGGAATAGATGGTCTTGTTCTTACAAAGCTTGATGGTGATACCCGTGGTGGTGCCGCACTTTCAGCAAGAGCAGTAACAGGTAAACCAATTAAGTTTATCGGTATTGGTGAAAAGCTTCAGGATCTTGATGTTTTCCATCCTGACAGAATGGCAAGCCGAATTCTCGGTATGGGCGACGTGCTTTCTCTTATCGAAAAGGCAGAAACTGCTCTCGACGAGAAAAAGGCGGAAGAACTTGAAAAGAAGCTTCGTCAGAATAAGCTTGACCTTAACGATATGCTTATGCAGTTTGAGGAAATGCGCAAGATGGGTCCTATGAAGGATATTATCGCTATGATTCCCGGTCTTAACAAAAAGGCTAAGGATGTTGATGTTGACGATAGGCAGATTGATTATACAATGGCAATTATCCGTTCGATGACAATGAAAGAGCGCGAGAATCCTGATATAATCAACCCATCAAGAAAACGCCGTATTGCCGCGGGCTGTGGTATGCAGGTTGAAGATGTCAACAGGCTTCTCAACCAGTATCGCCAGATGCAGAAAATCTACAAGCAGCTTAACGGCAAGGGCTCAAAGAAAATGATGAAGCGTATGCAGCGTATGGGTATGGGCGGAGGAATGCCCGGTGGAATGCCCGGCGGTATGGGTGGATTCCCAATGTAAGAAATTAGGCAGCTTTGCTTAATATATAAATTAGTTTATTATTATTTAACTTTTCGGAGGTAATTAAAATGGCAGTAAAAATTCGTCTTCGCCGTATGGGCGCAAAGAAAGCACCTTTCTATCGTGTAGTTGTAGCAGATTCTCGCTACCCTCGTGATGGTCGTTTCATTGAAGAGGTTGGTTATTACAACCCGGTAAGCAATCCTGCAGAAGTAAAAATCGATGCAGAAAAGGTTACAAAGTGGATTGAAAACGGCGCTCAGCCAACAGACACAGTTCGTGATCTTCTCAAGAAGCAGAACATCATTAAGTAATTGGGTGACGATAATGAAAGAATTGCTCGAAACTGTTGCTAAGGGTCTCGTTGAGACTCCTGACGCAGTCGAGGTTACCGTTGACGAACCTAATGAAGAGGGTGTTATTGTATACCATCTTCATGTTGGTCCCGACGATATGGGTAGAGTTATCGGCAAACAGGGCAGAATAGCTAAGGCTATCCGTACAGTTATGCGTGCGGCAGCTGTCCGTAAGGATGTTAAGGTTCAGGTAGATATCGACTAAAAAGGAGAAAGGGGCTGGTTTCAGCCCCTTTTTTAACAAATTATGATTAAAGAGTATCTTGAAATAGGTCAGGTGGGTTCAACCCATGGTGTCAGGGGAGAGTTTAGGCTTAACCCTTGGTGCGACGGACCGGAATTTGTAAAAAAATTCAAAACTTTTTACCGTGATGCTAAAGGAAATGAATCTGTTAAGGTTATTTCCTGTCGTCCTCACGGTAATGTTGCTGTTGTGAAATTAGAGGGAATAGATACAATTGAACAGGCGAAGGCTTTAAGAAACACAGTATTTTATATCAAAAGAAGTGATGTTAAGCTTCCTGAGGGTAAATGGTTTGTTTCTGAGCTTATAGGTTGTGAAGTTCTCGATGTAGATGATAATAGCAAGAAATATGGTACACTAAAAGATGTTGAAGCAGTTGTTGCCAATGACATATGGTACATTGATACGCCAAATGGTGAGGTGATAATCCCTGCCATAAAAGATGTTGTTATTCGTTGTGATGTAGCAGAAAATAAAGTGTATATACGCGCATTAAGGGGGCTTTTTGATAATGAGGATTGATATTTTAACTCTCTTTCCTGAAATGTGCGAAGCTGTTATGGGCGAAAGCATAATCGGCAGAGCCCGTAAAAGCGGTAAGGTAGAAATAAATTTTCATCAGATTCGTGATTTTGCAATAAATAAGCACAATCAGGTGGATGATACCCCATATGGCGGTGGCGCAGGTATGCTTATGATGCCTCAGCCTATATACGATTGTTATATGAAGGTCTGCGATGAAGCGCAGACTAAACCACATTTTATTTATATGTCTCCATGTGGCAAAACCCTTACTCAGGAAAGAGTTAAGCAATTAGCTCAGATGCCTAATATTGCAATACTTTGCGGACGATACGAGGGCGTCGACCAGCGTGTTATAGATGAAATTGTAGACGAGGAAATTTCTATTGGAGATTATGTTGTTACAGGCGGTGAAATGCCAGCAATGATTCTTGCTGATGCGGTTTCACGTATGCTTCCCGGCGTTCTCTCAGAGCCTGAAGGCTTTATGGGAGAAAGCCACTATAGTGGTCTTCTTGAGTATCCTCAGTATACAAAGCCACCTGTGTGGCACGATATGGAGGTGCCTGAGGTTTTAGCATCGGGACACCATGCAAATATAAAAAAGTGGCAGAGAGAGAAAGCTCTTGAACGCACTCTTGAGCGCAGACCCGAGCTTCTTGAAACAGCAGAGCTGACAAAGAAGGAAAAGGAATATATAGAAAAAATAAAAAAATAACAACTTCGGTGTATTTATAGATTGGTTTGTTCACACTATATAATATCTTTCTACAATTGTTGTAATTTTGCACAAATCTACATCTTTTTTTTGTGATAGGTTTAGTATTCCAACCGAATTATTGATTTTGCACAAAAAGGTTGTTGCTTTTTCGTTGACTAAAAATAAAAAAATGATATAATGTAGTAAGTGCAAGGGATAGGTGTGCACTTTTTTAGAAGAAAACAAATTAAACAAACTATAATTAAATGTGGGAGAAATATTATGTACGTTAAAGATGTTACAGTTCAGAATCAGGTAGGTCTTCATGCTCGTCCGGCAACTTTCTTTATTCAGAAAGCAAATGAATTCAAATCTTCTATCTGGCTTGAGAAAGAAGAAAGAAGAGTAAACGCAAAGAGCCTTCTTGGTGTTCTTTCACTTGGCATTATGGGCGGAGCAGAAATTCGCATCATTGCTGGTGGTGTAGATGAAGAACAGGCAGTTAATGCTCTTGTTGCTCTTGTTGACAGCGGCTTCGCAGAATAATTAATATAGTTTATTTTCAGGTGGCAAGTTTTAACTTGCCACTTTTTTTATTTACAAAAATGTGTTAGAATATAAATATAAGTCGCCCTACACATATGAAAGGTGGTGAGTATATGGATTCGAGACTTCGCAGACTTAAGGATAAAGCTAATAGATTGCCTCTTACCCCTGGCGTGTATATAATGAAAAATAAAGAGGGTAAAATCATTTATATTGGTAAGGCAAAGGCACTTAAAAATCGTGTGAGCCAGTATTTTGGTTCTCAGGAAAAGCACTATACAAAGGTGCGTAAAATGGTTGAAAACGTTGAGGATTTTGACTATATACTTACCGATAGTGAGTTTGAGGCGTTAGTTCTTGAATGCAGCCTTATAAAGCAGAATATGCCTAAATACAATATTCTCCTTAAAGATGATAAAGGCTTCAGTTATATTAAAATAACAAAAGGTGAGTGGCAGAATATTTACCCTGTGCTTCAGAAGGATGATGATAGCGCAGAGTATGTTGGTCCGTATACAGCAGGCTTTTCTGTAACCCGTGCAGTTGAAGAGGCAAAAAAAGTTTTTATGCTACCAACCTGCTCAAAGGTTTTTCCGCGTGATATAGGAAAGGAACGCCCTTGCCTTAACTATCATCTTGGCATTTGTTGTGCCCCTTGCTCAGGCAAACTTTCAAACAGTGAGTACAGAAAAAATGTTGAGAATGCCATATCTTTTCTCAAAAACGGAAGCAAGGAAACAATAAAACGCTTGACTACTCAAATGGAAGAAGCATCGGAAAACTTAGAGTTTGAAAAAGCAGCTAAAATTCGCGATACTATTCGTAGTATTGAGAAGGTTGGCAGCAACCAGAAGGTTGTTTATTCTACCTATAAGGAGCAGGATGTTTTTGCTCTTTCTGTTATGGATGGTAAGGCGTGCTTCTCGGTTTTGAGATTTGACAATAATCAACTCTATGACAGTGAACATTTCTTTTGTGATGAAGGTGAAAGTCTTTCTGAAATGAGAGGGGAAATTATTACTTCCTACTACACTATGAACAGAAAAGTTCCGCCGAGAATCGAAATTGACGGAGAGCCTGAAGGGGTAGATAACATTGAAAAATGGCTTTCTGAAAAAAGAGGTAGTGGTGTTAGTATTGTTGTTCCGCAGAAGGGTATTCAGGCTAAATTAGTTGAAATGTGTAAATCAAACGCCTCTCAGAAACTTCTTGAAAAATACAAGGTGAATGACAGAAATCGTGAAGCTTTGGAAGAACTCTCTTTGCTTCTCGGTATGTCCAAAACACCTGAATATATTGAGGCGTATGACATTTCCCATACAGGCGGAACAGATAACGTTGCAGGTATGGTTGTATTTAAGGATGGTAAACCGCTTAAAGCAGCTTACCGAAGATTTGCTATAAAAGGCTTCAGCGGACAGGACGATTATCGTTCAATGAACGAGGTGCTTTCGAGACGTTTCGAAGAGTATTATTCTCATAAAGAAAAAGGCGAAACAGTTGGCTTTGCAAGGCTTCCTGATTTGATTTTACTTGATGGTGGTAAAGGTCAGGTGAATGCAGTTTTGCCACTTCTCCAGCAATATGGAATAGATGTACCTGTATTCGGTATGGTGAAAAACAGCAAGCATAGAACATCTGCAATTTCTACAGGTGGTGGCAGAATAGATTTCAATGCCCGCAAAAAAGCCTTCAACCTTGTTACAAATATACAGGATGAGGTTCACCGATATGCTGTTGCATACCACAGGAAAAAGCATACTAAATCTGCCCTTTCTGCATCTCTTACAGAAATTAAAGGTGTAGGTCCTGCAAAGGCAAAAGCATTGATTATAAAGTTTGGTACATTGCAAAGAATAGGTGAGGCAACCAAGGCTGAGCTTATGTCTGTAAAGGGGATAACAGAGGAAATTGCCAACGAAATAATCAAAGCATTCAAGGGCGAATAAAACTATTGCGTCAGAGCATTTTGCGGTGCTTTGGCGCTACTTTTATGTATAAAAACTTGACAAAAAGTCTATTAAATGTAATAATAAAATGATTTCATATATAATAATGAATCAGTATGTTTTCATGGAGGTGTAACGATGCGAGTAATTACAGGCTCGGCAAGAGGTCGAAAACTTCAGACCCTTGAGGGCGAAAGTGTAAGGCCAACTACCGATATGGTAAAAGAAGCTATGTTCAGCATTGTGCATTTCGATGTTGAGGGTGCAAGAGTTTTAGATATGTTCTGCGGATGCGGTCAGCTTGGTATTGAGGCGCTTAGTCGCGGTGCTCAGTCTGCTGTGTTTGTTGATATTTCAAGACAGTCAATGAGCGTTACTGAGAAAAATCTTGAAACAACAGGTTTCAGGAATGTTTCCAAAACAGTTATTGCCAACTCTCTTGAGTATCTTGACAGAACTTCGGAAATTTTTGATATTGCGTTTCTTGATCCACCATACAGAGCAGGTATTATGGAAGATGCAATTGAAAGAGTAAGGCTTCATATAGCAGACGATGGTATAATCGTCTGCGAAACTGCTTCGGAGGAGGTTCTTCCTGAGACAATAGAGGGCTTTACTTCCAAACGCTATAAATACGGTAAAATAGCACTGACGGTTTACAGAAAGGGTGCTTGATTATGGGTAAAAAAGTTGTTTGTCCCGGTAGTTTTGACCCGCTTACAATAGGTCATCTTGATATTATAAAAAGGTCCGCAAATCTCTTTGATGAAGTAATTGTTGTTGTAATGAGAAATCTTAACAAGGATGTTGGCAGCTTTACTCCTGAAGAGAGGGTTGAGTTTATCAAAAAATGCACAAAGGATTTGCCTAATGTCAGCGTTGACACTTATCAGGGGCTTCTTGCAGATTATGTGCGGGAAAAAGGTGCGTCAGCAGTTGTAAAGGGATTAAGAGCTATTTCAGACTATGATGACGAGTTTCGTCAGGCTCTAACAAATCAAAAGCTGAATCCTCAGATGGAAACAATTTTTATGGTTTCCAATTCGGAGCATATGTTTTTAAGCTCCAGTGTTGTAAAGCAAGTTTGCAGTTTAGGCGGCGATATAACGGAGTTTGTACCTGCTGAAATCTGTGAAGATATAATCAAAAGATTAAGCAGAAAATAAGTATATTTATCGAAAGGAACGATATATTATGAGTAACATTGAAACAACACTTGAAAGCATTGACAGACTTATTGCCGAAGCAAAGGCAATGCCTTTTACAGGTAAGCTTCTTATTGAAGAAGAAGAGCTTGCAAGACTTGTTGAGGATATCCGTCTCAATATGCCTATCGAAATCACTCAGGCAAAGAAAATTGCTCAGGAACGACGTGATATTCTTAACGATGCTGAATCTCAGGCAGAAGAAATCATTGCTAAAGCTCGTCAGAGAGCAGATGTTATGATTGAGGAGCATCAGATTACAAAAGAAGCTAAAGGAGCTGCAGATGGCATCCTTCAGCAGGCAAGAGACGAAGCAACAGCTGTTCGTTCAGAGGCTAAGGCAAATGCACGCGATATTATGGATAAGGCTGAAAAATGGTCTGACGACATCCGTAGAAATGCAAGCGCTTATGTTGAAACAATCATCCGCGATACAGATGAAACTCTTACAAAGAGCGTAAACGACATCAGAAAGCTCCGTCAGAGTGTAAGAGATGCTTTATCACAGAGCGGTATGGCAGCAAAGCCAAAGTTTGAAGACTAAGGATTTTCAAAATGGAAAAAGAAAAATTGTGTTTGCGTTGTATGCGTAAAATAGGCAACAATACTACTTGCCCTTATTGCAGCAACGAAAACAATAAACCACAGGAAGATTATTTTCTTCCCCTTAAAGCAGTTGTAGGTGGCAGATACCTTGTAGGTAAAGCTGTCAGCAGCAACGCTGAAGGCGTTGTGTACAATGCTTTTGACCTTGAATTAAAGAAGCCTGTTACACTTCATGAGCTTTTTCCGGAAGGATTGCTTACAAGAGGTGAGGGTAACTATTGCCTTGTGAATGTAGGTAAGGCGTCTGAATTTATAGATGCTAAGGATTCATTCCTTCGTTTATGGAAAAAACTTCTTAAGATTTCAGGTTACACAGCTCTTGCTTCCGTTTACGATGTTTTTGAAGATTTAGGCACAGTTTATTCTGTAACTGAATTTCTCGGTGAAGGTAAAAGCCTCAGAGAATATCTTCTTGAAAAAGAGCAGGGCTACATCACCTGGGAAGAAGCAAGAATTCTTCTTATGCCCGTTGTATCTGCTTTAGGTGAACTTCACTCTGAAGGTATAATTCACGGTGCTATTTCTCCTACAAATCTTGTAATAGATTCTAAGGGTAAGGTTAAAATTTCAGGCTTCGCAATCCCTGAAATAAGAACAGAAAAAGGTAGCCTTCAGGCAGAACTTTTTGATGGTTATGCTGCAGTTGAACAGTATGGTCTTAGTGGAGGTATGAGTCCATGTACTGATATCTATGCTTTGGCTGCTGTTCTTTACAGAACGCTTATAGGAAGTGTTCCCATGAGTGCTTCTTCAAGGCTTACTAACGATAAACTTATGATTCCGGGAAAATTTGCAGAGCAGCTTCCTGCATATGTTATAAATGCACTTGTTAATGCTTTACAGATTCTTCCTGAAGACCGAACTCCATCAATAGAGCTTCTCAGAAATGAGCTTTCAGCTTCACCTGCAGCCGCAGGTACCGCTGCAGAGGCCTACTCTTCTCTTTATGAGGACGAGGAGGAATATGAAGAAGAACAGGATGTAGTTGAAGATATAGAAGCTGATTATGAGCAAGAGCAGGTTCCTCAGGCTGTCGCTCGTAAAAAGAGTACTATAGTTGCCTTTGTTGTAAGTGCAGTTATCTGCCTTGCAATTCTCGTGGCAGTGCTTATTGGTATCAAAGGAATGTCTGAACATGATGGCGATACTGACACACCTGTGGAAGAATCAACCTCCGGTACTGTGCAGGATGATGAAGGTAATGAAATCGTTTCAATAAAGCTTCCTGATTTCAAGGGCAAAATGTATGATGATATCAAGAATAATCCGGATTATAAGGAAGTTCTTGTGTTTAAAACAGAGTATATCGATAGTGCCGAGGAAAGAGGAACAGTTGTTTCTCAATCTATAAATGCAGGTACAGAGGTTACGTCAATTAATCCTAAAACAATTGTTCTTAAAATCAGTAACGGTCTTGAAGTGCCGAATGTGGTTGGAGAAAGCCTTCAGGATGCTATAGATAAACTGAAGGATGCAGGCTTTAAGAATATAAAGAGCGAGTCTGCGAAGATTGCCAATAATTCCAATGAGTCAAATAGCGTTTACAGAATCGCATATGAAGATACTGAAACAAATGACTGGGCAGAGATCCCAAGCGATAAAAGGCTTTCTTCAGGTGATGTTATAATTCTGTACTATTTTGGTGAATTTGAAGAAACAACAGAGGAAACTACTACTCAGGATCTTCCTGTAGATGTTACTGAAACTGAGACCCAGCCTGTTGAAAGTTCTACAGAAGTTGCGGTTGAAGAATAAATTCTAAAAAACAGTAAAAAATGCTTGACAAACTAAAGCAATACTGTTATTATATTTGAGCAATAAAGCAGAACTATTCCGTTCTCACCAAACGAGAGTATTGTTTGGTCAATAGCTTTTTAAAAGTAACGCAATATTTGCGTCAATTGAGCTTGAACGGAATTTTTCGTTCAAGCTTTTAATTTTTTCTGGAGGTGCTTAGGTATCAGCAAGGAAACACAGATCAATGAGGAAATCAGAGATAAAGAAGTAAGAGTTATTTCTGCAACAGGCGAGCAGGTAGGCATTATGTCTGCAAAAGAAGCTCTCTCATTAGCAGAAAAAAGCAACCTTGACCTTGTAAAGATTGCTCCTGGTGCAAACCCACCCGTTTGCAAGATTATGGACTATGGTAAGTATCGTTTCGAGCAGGCAAAACGTGAGAAGGAAGCCAAGAAGAATCAAAAGGTTATGGATATCAAAGAGGTCCGCTTATCATTGAATATTGACACAGGCGATTTCAATACTAAAGTTAATCACGCTCTGCGCTTTTTAAAGTCAGGCGATAAGGTTAAAGTATCAATTCGTTTCAGAGGCAGAGAGATGGCTCACACAGAAAACGGTACTGTTATTATGCAACGCTTCGCAGAAGCTTGCGAGGAAAACGGTTCTGTTGAAAAGCCCGCAAAGCTTGAAGGCCGTCAGATGCTTATGTTTCTTGTTCCCAAGGCATCAAAGTAAAAAGCAAATTTAAGGAGGATTTATTATGCCTAAGATTAAAACACACTCAGGCGCTAAGAAGCGTTTCAAAATTTCCAAAAACGGCAAGGCTATCCGCGCACATGCCAATAAGTCTCATATCCTTACAAAGAAGACTACAAAGCGTAAAAGAGGTCTTCGTCAGACAGGTGTTGCAGACGTTACAAATCAGAAGCAGATTAAGCGTCTCATTCCTTACAAATAAGAAGAAATCAGCAGGAGGTAACTTATAATGGCACGTATTAAAGGTGCGATGATGACTCGCAAAAGAAGAAA
>JAZNME010000027.1:0-5796 GCA_045579445.1 Acutalibacteraceae bacterium
AAAAATCTTTTTTATATTCTTTTGTAATTTTGTTACTTCATAACCTTGTGATTGATAAAACTGATGAGCTTTTTCTCGTTCAACCCCTGAACAAAGGCGAATTCCGACAGCACCATTTTCTTTTGCCCAGATTTCAGCCTGATTCAGCAAAGCGGATCCGATACCATTTCTTTTATAATCATTATCAACCGCTAACCCCAAACAGTTTTTGAAATTATCAGCATAAATAACATCGTAGTTTACAAGATGAATATAGCCAACAACCTTGTTATTGGTTTCAGCTACAAAAATCACTTGTGTGCTGTCATTTAACACAGCTTGGATTTTAGCTTTTTGTTTCTCCAAATCATAATCATAGCCAAGGCTCGTTTTGTTGATATAATAAATATCTTTTGCATCAGAGATTACGGCTTGTCTCACAATAAAATTTTTATTCAAATTCAAGCACCACCATTTTTATCTATGAATTAAAATACCTTTCATAAACTGTGTTTCATTATGTGTTTCGTATACTATGCTTTTTTCTTCATCTGTGCAACCAATCAATATTTTAATTTCCGAATCCTTCTTCATCAAATCAACAATGCACATTATTGCATCAACCTTTTTCTCACCACTACCTACCCACACATCTATTCCTGCACCATCCATAGAAGATGTATCTTTCAAATATCCATAATCAACTCGATAAATGAAATCGGGATACTTGGGGTGTGAAGTTCCCTTGGGTCTGTCGATCACAATTTCTGAATTATTCACCAATTCATCTAATGCGTTCCAAAATTCTATATTATTTTTAATCATTATCTCAAATATCCTTTTTCTTTAAGCCAATTAGTGTATCGTCTTTTTTGTGTATCTATCATTTTATCAGAATTAACGAATTCAATAAACTCATTTTCGCTAACCCATTTAAAAGAAATTGTTTCACCTCTTTGGAGTTTAACACTATTTTTATCGCAATCGGTAGTGCATAAGAAGCAGTGAAACAAGGATTTACCATCATCAAAAACATAATAGGCGAACTCCTCAAAATTATCGCAAACAATCCCTGTTTCTTCAAGCAACTCACGCTTCACACACTCTAATGCATTTTCACCTTTAAGAGCAGAACCACCTGCAGTTGCTTCATAGTAACCGGGATAAATATCCTTTTCTAAATCTCTTTGCATAAGAAGGTAATCACCATCGGTATGGCGAACAAGTGCTTCACAAACAAGATGATAGAGCCCATCAGGAACAGGCTCACCACGAACCAAATCTATATTGGCTATCGTTCCGTCTTTAAAATATCCATCCCAAATTTCCATAATTACAACTCACATTCCATTATATCGTTTTCTGCTTTGAAATCATTTCTTGAGTACCAATTAACAGAATTATCACTTGGCCATACAAAGATTAATTCACAGCCTTTTTCTTTTAAGTAGTTCTTGATATATGAAAGCAATTCTGTACCATAACCCTTGTTTCTGTATTCTTGCATTGTGTGAACATTGGTGAGGTATGCAATATATGACTTGCTTACTTTAGGCTTCGGTACTTTATCAATAATTGCAACATACATTGCTGAAATTACAACACCATCTTGTTCCAAAACAAAAATGGTATATGTAGAATCATTATCCAGAAATGCTATGTAATCATTTATGAATTCCTGCTTATCAACACCCACAATATTCGTTTCACCATAGGTGATATCATCTTCAGCAGAGTGCTCCCATTTCATTTCTGCTAATTGTAAAAAGTCTTTTTCTTCAGCTAATCTAATCAAGTCTTTCACCTTTTAATTCCAACGCTTGAAAACTACGATTTCGGGATCAGAACCGCCCTCACTATATTCACAAACCAAAAGATATTTTTCATCGGCTGTTAAACCATAACATCTTTCGCTATTTTTCTTTTCAAGCTGATTTATGTAGTATGTTTTTTCATTGTCCCAAAGGTTCACTATTTTACCGCAAGGCAACGGAAAATCAAGATTAACAAACTCACCTTTACCTTCGTGAAGTTCTGTAACCTCTTCCATATCAACAATACCTAAATTATTGAATTCTTTTATAAGCTGTTCTTTCATATTATTATCACTCCATATTAGAAATAAGTATTTTAATATCTCTCAAAAGTTCTTCGTGTTGCTTACAAAACAGTTCGGGCATATCGTCTAATGGGAAGTATTTGAGTTCTAAAGATTCGTCCTTATCGCAGACCAAACTGCCACCGCCAACAGTCATTTCATATCCGATACAGATACTCTGAACTTGGTCACCATTTGCACAAACAACATCACAATCGGTATAAACACCGATGAGATTGCCAACATCAACATCTAAGCCTGTTTCCTCTTTTACCTCTCGTTTGGCTGCCATTTCAGGTGTTTCACCAAGCTCAAGAGCACCACCGGGAAATCCCCATTTATTACAATCGGCTCGTTTTTGAAGAAGCACTTCACCATTTTTGTTAAAGATGCAACCGCCTGCATAAACAATTATAATTTTCTCGTGACCAACCTTGCCACGAATCCATTTTATGTAATCCTTCTTCTCCAAACGAATCACCACCAAATTATATTACCACAATTTTACCATTGATATAAAAGAAATGCAACCCAAGAACTTGTATCTTAAGTTGAATTATAATTCATTCTTTTCTTTGTTTAGTGCAGTAAAATTTTTTGCACTCGACTCCGGGTATTTTCAAGTTAATATCCGAAGATATTCTTGGATGTTTTTGTTATCGGTTTCAATTCATTTTGAAAACAATTTGTTTTATTTTGCGATTTTTTTAACTACCACATCTTTTAAGAGCACCGATAGAATTATAAAAGTGTACGGAGTATAAAAAACATGTTCACAGACTCTTCACTGCAACAGTATTTTCACTGTTGCTTTTTGTCTATCATAGTGATACAATATTGCGGACATTGATAAAGAGGTATGTTTATGAAAATTTTAAAGTTATTTCCCGGAGTTATATTATCAGCTCTGATTGCTGTTTTTGCAATGTGGGTTGAAAGCTTGCTCCCCGTTCATTTAATAGGTTCTGCAGTTATTGCCATGTTTGTTGGTATGTTTTTGAACCATTTCATTAAATCAACTGACATTTTTGCCGGTGGTATTAAATTCACCTCAAAAAAACTCCTCAAATTCGCTATTATACTTTTAGGATTATCACTTAATATTACAACTGTTTTACAGGTTGGAAAAATGTCACTCACCGTTATGATTTTCACCTTGTTGACTTGCTTTGGTGGTGGATATTTTGTAGGCAGAGCATTGAGCCTTAACTGGAAGCTTTCAAACCTTATTTCAGCAGGAACAGGAATTTGCGGAGGCTCAGCAATAGCTGCTATTTCGTCTGTAATTGATGCCGATGACGATGATGTTGCTTATGCTATGTCTGCCACATTCCTTTTTGATATGGCAATGATTGTCCTTTTCCCTATTATGGGCAGAGCAATCGGAATGACTGACGAAGCCTTTGGCATATGGGCAGGCACAGCTGTTAACGATACTTCATCTGTTGTTGCAACAGGTTATGCTTTTTCAGAGGCTGCCGGTGATTTTTCAACAATGGTAAAACTCACAAGAACGCTTTCCATTATTCCTACGGTTATAGCTTTCGCCTTAATTCAGCTTCGGCTTAAAAAGAAAGAAGCCGAAAAAAACAGTGAAAATGCAGATAGCTTAAAAGCGAATTTCAGCATTAAAAAAATCTTTCCTTGGTTTATACTTGGGTTTGTTGCAATGTCAGTTGTTGCAAGTATTTTTGAAATTCCCGCAGAGCTTGTTTCAGGCACAAAAGCTGTAAGCAAATTCTTTATGGTCAGCGCTCTTGCAGCAATAGGACTCAACACTTCATTTTCGAGCTTCAAGAAATCCGGAATACGCCCTATGATTCACGGATTTATAATTTCAGTACTCGTTGTCATCGTTGCCTTGCTTGTTGAAATTGCAATGGGTATTGTATAAAATATAATAAAGCACTTATAAGCAACAGTACATCGAACCACCAATTTTACAGTGGTAAAAAATAATAAACCAATAAAAAGAGCAACGCCTATGAAGTTAACGTTAACCTCATAGGCGTATTTTATTATTTACATATGACTATATTTTTTAGTTACATTGCCCAACACACAAAAGCAATGCCTTTAGAAAATCTGCATCGTTTTGGTCGGTGCGTTTTTTCGGTCCTTTTGTTCTGTTGCCTTGCATACGTTCCTTTTTGCCTATAAAACGGGTGAAAAGGAGATTTTCTATATTGCTGTCGGTGTAAATAAGTCCGTTCTGGTTAAGTGCCTTACCGCCCTTACCAAGGACGAGTGTAGCAAGTCCATAATCCTGTGTAACAACTACATCACCTTTTTCGGTGATATTGGCAATACGACAATCGGCAGAATCTGCACCCTTATCAACTACAATAGTTTTTGCTCCATCTTTTTCAATGGAGTGGGTATTGTCGCAGACAATGATACACTGGAGCCCGTGCTCTTTAGCCACATTGACGGTAATATCAACAACAGGACAGGCGTCGGCATCAATTATTATTTTCATTAAATCAACACCCCATCACAATGGTCGATTTCGTGTTGGATAATCTGGGCTGTCCAGCCGGTGAAGGTTTTGATTCGGGTTTGGAATTCGGCTGTTTGCCACTGCACTTTTATACTCTTAAAACGCTTACATTTACGAGGACCACCGAGCAGAGAAAGGCACCCCTCTTCCGTCTGGTATGGGTCTGATTTCTTAATAATTTCAGGGTTGAACATCGTCATATATGTACCGTCATTATCAAAACAGATAATGCGTTTATGCACACCAATCATATTGGCAGCCATACCAACACAACCATCCTTATTGGCAATAAGCGTGTCCAACAAATCCTCTGCCACCTGCAAATCTTCAATCGTAGCCTTCTCCGATTTGACACCCAACAAAATCGGGTCATGTATAACTTCTTTAACCATATTTTCTCCGTTTCTGTCAATCCATTTCTTCAAGATGAAATTCTTTTTGCAGCATATAATAACGCTTTCTTCCACGCGATCTACTATTTGATAAAATCTCTTCTATTTGACGTGAATATATAATTTCTCTTTTTATCATTTCGATAAATGCATCAGTTTCTTTGCTCGAAGGCACATAATCAACGAAACTGAATAGAAAATCAAAATTCGTTCCATGCCTGAACAGCCTACCCGGTAAAGGATAGGTTTCTCTTGCTCCAAGCATAATACCATACCTTACGAATGGAATAACATTTTTGTGATACATTGCTTTATGGCTATATGTAATTGCATCGTGAGTAGTCACTGTTCCGACCTTTGATTCAATAATAACGCGAGGTATTATTTTTCCATTACTTTTTTCATATACAACCATATCTGTTTCAAAAGCCATTTTATCAAAGCTTTCTGCATCAACATCCCAATCCTCGTTAAAAGAGAATATTTCAAAAGCATATGGAACCTTCTTTAAAACATCAATGTAAATATTCTCACCCAAACCTTGCTTTTGCAACAGTTCGCAAATACTTTTTGTCCAATCATTTTCTTTCATATATTTCACCTTAGTTTCGCAATCAATTGAGTTAATTATACCACCCGCACAAACAAAAAAGCAACAGTGAAAAATACTGTTGCTTGTGTTCGATAAATTGGAATTTGAACAAGAGCAGCGCACCATCAATGGCACGCTGCTCCGTTTGTTCGTTTAGTCAAAAAGTTGTCCTGGGAGTTTTAATTTTTCTTTGTAGGGAAATGCTGTGTCAAATTCTGCGGCTTCTTCTTCGCTA
>JAZNME010000028.1:0-69599 GCA_045579445.1 Acutalibacteraceae bacterium
GAGTTCGCTCAGTTTGAAGAATCAATGCACAAGTGGGCAGACCTTTCGGATAACAGCTTCGGTCTTTCAATTATTAACGATTGTAAGTATGGTTGTGATGTTAAGAATGGCCATATAAGACCTACACTTTTCCGTTGCGCTACAAGACCAAATACTATTCAGGACAGGGAATTCCATTCATTTACTTTCTCAATCTATCCTCACGCAAAGGGTGTTAAGGATTCTGACATTGTAAGAGAAGCATATAACGTAAACTTCCCGCTGTATGCAATTCCTGTTAAAGCACAAGCAGGTACAATGGATAGTGAATACTCACTTGTTGCTGCACTTGAAGATAACATCGTTATTGAAACAGTTAAGGTAGCAGAGGATAGCGATGCCCTTATTGTTCGTGCATATGAAACCTGGAACAGCAAGACACCTGCAACACTTCTCTTCTGCGACGAAATTGAGAGTGCAACGGAGTGCAACCTTCTTGAGGAAGAAGATGTAGCAGTTGATTTTGTTGCAAATGAAATCAACACTACATTCAAGCCCTTTGAAATCAAGACATTTAAAATTAAACTTAAAAAATAAGGTAGATTTATGAATAATACATTTTTCGCAATGGTTTCAAGAATGAAATACATTGACCGTTGGGCATTAATGAGAAATACTGAAAAAGAAAGCCTTGACAGCCATTCAAAAGAGGTGGCTGTTATAGCTCACGCTTTGGCTATTATAGGTAACAAGCGCTTCGGTAAAAACTATAATGCAGACAGAGCCGCAGTTTTAGGTCTCTATCACGATGCCCACGAAATTATAACAGGGGATATGCCAACACCTGTAAAGTACGATAATCAAGAGCTTACAACTGCTTTTAAGGCGGTTGAAAATGCTGCAAACGATAAGCTTATTTCAAAGCTCCCTGAAGATTTACAGGATGTTTTCGGTTGTCTTTTAACAGGTGATGAGGATAAAGAGCTCAAACCCCTTATTAAAGCAGCAGATAAGCTTAGCGCTCTTATAAAATGTATCGATGAGCGCAAAGCAGGTAACACAGAATTCAGCGAGGCAGAGGCGGCAACAAGAAAAAGAATTCTTGAAGCCAATGTGCCTGAAGCAGATGTGTTTTTAGACGAATTCATACCTGCGTATGAATTAACTCTTGATATGCTATAAGAAAACAGCACCTACTGATGTAGGTGCTGTTTTTAATTAGGTGTTTGATTATAAAGCTTAATTAGATGTTGTTGATTGATTGTTGTTCGCTAAATCTTATCCCATCAAGAAATTCCACATGCTCTTAAAGATGGTGGAAATAAGCTTCATTACGTTAAAGAAGCTTGTTTGAGTTACTGCATCCTTCATTGCTTCTTCAAGGAGAGAGCCTTCTCTGTGTACGCTTGTGAATGTCTGGTTAACAGTATCATTCTGCATAAACTGAGGATATTCTTCCATATCATGAACAGTGAGCTGTTCTTTGCTCTGATAGAGAACCCTGTAGAATTTATCATGACCGTCGTGGCATGTAGAATGAAGCATGTCTTTAACGAACCATGTCTGCTCAGGAAGAGCGCAGGTAGAAGCGTCAATCATTCTGTCAGGTGAAATGTAGTTATATTCACTTGCTACAGCTTGCTTATAGTCCTTTGGAAGCTCTTCGCCTAAATATGCACAAGTAGCGCCAACAGAAGCGTATGTTGTATCAACTGTTCCGTCAGATGTGTTTTTGTATGCTTCAACGAGAGGAGTTCTCTGCATATTGTAGCCTGCAACAATATAAATATTTGTGCCGTTAGCCTGAGCATCCTTTAAAAGCTCACCTGCTTTTGACTGTACCTCGTAATGGTAATAGTCCAGTCTGTCTAAAAGAACAGCGTGGGTGTTTTCGTCAAGCTTCATGAAGGTTTTTGCACTTTCATAATATTCATCAGGAACAAAGCTCCATATGCCCGGCATTGTAGCAAAAATCGGAATCAGAGCCTCGTCAAAAACTCTGTCTTTAAGATTTTCAACAATAACGTCTGCTATATCAACGAGGCCTGCCCATACGCCTGCAGAATCAAGCATATCAATAATTGTAATAAGAATACCTGCTAAAACATCACTATCCATTGAAGGAAGAGCGCCTGAAGCGTAACGAACAAGGGCATCCTTATCTATATGAAGTTTACCGTTATATAATTCACCTGCAACGGCTGTACCCTGAAGAGGACAGTTCTGGAGAATTATCATTTCAATTCCGTCTGAACCGTAAAGGTTAAGGTAAGCAAGAGTTGTAACGCCACCCATTGAGGATGCTCTCATTCTTACAGTGTCGTGGCCTGTGATTTCCTTTACTTCTTCAATGAAAATCTTCAGCTTCTTTGCATTTTCAATAGGGTCTTCGCGGAAATCGTAGCCGAAATAGTAGCTGTGATCGATGCCATGGTCTGCGTTTTCAGGGTGGAATTCTTCAGATGTAACATTAGGCTGTGAGTTGCCCTCCGCATCCATTGCAAGCATACCAAAGGAAGCGTTAACGCAGTCAAGAAGAACATCACCAAAAGCGTCGTAATCTCCATGAAGAATTAAATCTCCTGCCGCAGGTACAAGTGGAGCGAAGTCGCTTAAAATATCTTCTGTTTTCGGTCTGAAAAGTTGCTTTTCATTTTCTGTGCCCGCGTCAAGGAAAACGTATCCGCTACCGAGAGCAGCTACATAAATTATAGGTGAATCTCCGCAATCGCATTTTTCGTCAACTGCAAAACAAGGGAGAATACCCACGCACAGAATAACAATTGCTAAAAGTGATGAAAGAAATTTTTTCATATTAACACTCTCACTTTAAATGTAATTTATTACCAATATATTAACACAATACGTCCTGTCTTTAAAGTGTGCAATACTTACAAATTTAGAAACCTCTTTTTGACAAAACAAAGATACATCAATGTTGAGAAACTAAGAAAGATATGGTAAAATAAAGTATATTTATGTGGAGGCGCAATATGTCTTATTCTTCATTCGCAAATGTTTACGATGCTTTAACGCTTAATGTGGATTATAAAAAGCGTGCAGAGTATGTTGCAAGCATACTCAGGGATTTTAATATAAACGATGGTCTGCTTCTTGACCTTGCTTGCGGTACAGGCTCTCTTTCTGTGGAGTTTTCAAAAATGGGCTATGAGGTTATTGCAACAGATGCATCACCCGAAATGCTTATGGAAGCGCAGAACAAAGCCTATAAAGAAGGGCAAAACATAATGTTCCTTTGCCAGAAAATGCAGGAAACAGACCTTTACGGCACGGTAAGAGCGATTGTTTGCTCTCTTGACAGTATAAACCACCTTTCAGATGCTGAAGAATTACGCAAGACCTTTTCTGCTCTTAAGAATTTTATAGACGACGGCGGAATAATGGTTTTTGATGTTAATACACTTTATAAGCATCAGAAGATTTTGGCGGATAACACGTTTATTTATGACGAAAAAAATGTGTATTGCGTGTGGCAGAACAGATTACTTAAGGATAATAAAACAGTTAATATAAACCTTGATTTCTTTGTGAAAAACGGCGCTGTATATCAACGCTTTAACGAAAATTTCTGCGAAATTGCTTTCAGCGATGAGGAGATAACCTCTGCAGTAAATGATAATGGCTTTAAGGTAGTAAAACGCTACAGAGATTTAAGCTGTGGCGCACCTGAAGATGATACAGAAAGAGTTTACTATGTGGTGAGGAGAGAATATTGATGGATAATTTAATGTATCTTAAAAGTGGTACAGATATAAGGGGTACTGCTATAGAAAAAGACGGGAAGCCTGTTGATTTAACAGATAAACGCCTTGAAAGCATTGTTAATTCTCTTGTAGCTTTTCTTAAAAATAAACTTAATAAGGAAGAATTAACGGTTGCTGTCGGTTACGATTCACGTGTGTCATCACCACGTATTTTTGATGCAGTTACAAAAACACTTCTCAGTCTCGGTGTTAATACATATGATTGCGGTCTTGCTTCAACGCCATCTATGTTTATGTCCATAATAAACTTCGATTTGGATGCATCAATTGAAATTACCGCAAGCCATTTACCAATGGAAATGAACGGGCTTAAATTTTTTACACGTCAGGGTGGTTTCTCAGGCGCAGATATAAAAGAAATTTTAGAATATGCCCGGAACAATCCATACGTGGCTGAAAATGTTTCAGCTAAAGCTGAAAAGCTTAGCAGTATGGATAAATACTGCGAAAATCTTTGTAATATGATAAAGGAAGGCGTAAATGCCGAAAACTACGATAAACCTTTAGATAACCTTAAAATAGTAGTGGATGCAGGTAATGGGGTAGGCGCATTTTATGCAGAAAAGGTGCTTAAGGTTTTAGGTGCAGATACTGAGGGTAGCCGTTTTTTAGAGCCTGACGGCACATTTCCTAACCATATTCCGAATCCAGAAAATAAACAGGCTATGGAATCGATTTGCGAGGCAGTAAAAGAATCAGGCGCAGACCTTGGCGTTATCTTTGATACCGATTGCGATAGGGCTGCTTGCGTTGATAAAGGTGCTAATGAAATCAACAGAAATAAGCTTGTAGCGTTAGCGTCATACATCGCCCTCAAAAATGCAACCGGTGGCGTTATTGTTACCGACTCTGTAACATCAGACGGACTTAATGAGTTTATTGAAAAAGACCTTGGTGGCGTGCACCACCGCTTTAAGAGAGGCTATAAGAATGTTATAGATGAGGCTATCCGCCTTGAAAGAGAGGAAAACAAAAAAGCTCCTCTTGCTATAGAGACCTCAGGTCATGCGGCATTTTCGGAAAATTATTATCTTGATGACGGTGCTTATCTTATTACAAAAATTATTATTGAGGCGGCGCGTCTTGCAAAAGAAGGCAAAACGATTGAAAACGTAATCGGAAACCTGAAGATACCTGTTGAGGAAAAAGAAATTCGTTTTAAAATTCTTCTTGATGATTTCAGAGATTACGGTACATCAGTTATAAACGACCTTAAAGCTCTTGCAGAAAAAACTGATTTTACAGCAATCGCACCATCAAACTATGAGGGTATCCGCTTTAATTTTAATAAAGAAAACGGCAACGGTTGGCTTCTTCTCAGAATGAGTGTTCATGAACCTCTTTTAGTTCTCAATTGCGAAAGCGAAGAGCCGGGCGGAGTAGAAAAAATTCTCGTTTTCTTCAAGGCTTTCATAACCAAATATGATAAATTAGATTTATCAAAAATGTAAAGACAAAGGGAAGATTCGAAATGAATCTTCCCTTAACTTTGCACTCTGCGTTTTGCACTTTGCGCGTTATTCTACATCTTTAAACTCAACCTCAGTATATCCGTCATCATCTTTCCCTTCAATTTTAAGGGTGATGGTGTCTTTTGTTTTTATAATCATAATAATTCCCACAATAATCAGCGCAACACCTAATATAGAGGTAACTGCCTCTGCAAAGGCAAAGGGTGAGCCAATTATACCTAAGCCAATAATAGCGGTAATTACTGCGGTTATTTTTGAGAATAAACTATGTGCCTTGAAGAATGAGGTTATTCCGTAAACCAGTATACCAATACCGATAAGCATAGGTATGATTGAAAGTAATCTTCTTGGATGGGAAATAAGAATAAATGCTCCTATAAGTGTAACTATGGCAGAAACTAAATCATTATTGTTCTCTGCTTCAATCTGTTTTGCTTTAAGATATTTAAATAGTTTTAAACCACCTTTGAGAGCAACACCAATTCCAAGAATTGTACAAACTGTGGTAAGAGATGAGCCGGGGAGAATAACAAGTATAAGTCCCAACAGCACCATACCTACACCAAATATAAAACCTACATCAAAACTCTTTAAACAATTTTTAATTTTATCCAAAATTATACCTCTTTAAACTCAATATGCTTCTCATTAATCTGTTTAGTTATGTTCTCCATAAACTCTCCGTGAAGCTTGTATTTTGTGGAGAACACAATAAGTGATAGTGTTACGAGGACGATAGGGCAGATAAGCATCATAAATGTTATGGTGTTTTGCTCGGCTTGTGTGTAGGTGAGTTTTTCTGCACTGCGTGGTGCATAGTTTGAAATTATAAGACCGGAGAAAAGTATGATTGTCTGAATGGTGTATGCCATTTTCTGCAAAAAACCCTTCATTGAGAAGGTAATCGCTTCTGCTCTGTTTCCCATTTTAATTTCACCATAGTCAACAATATCTGCAAGGAAAACTGTCTGAGAAACAAACATTGAGGCAACTCCTATTGATGCTAAAAGGTAGCAGAAATTCATTATCATATAAGCCTGCGCTTTAGCACAAATAAGCATACCTATAAAGCCTGCAAGCACAAGACAGAGCGAAGTCTGGTATGTTCTTTTTCTGGAAATGAATTTTGTAAGAACAGGAACAACTGCAAGACCTAAAACGGAGCCTACTGCACCAATAAGATTAAAGGTGGATTGCTTTGATGGGTCGCCTACAACAACATCAAAGAAATATACGCCAACGCCAGAAATCATATAATAGCCTGCATTGGAAAGCATAGCAAATACCATAAAGATTCTTAATTGGTCATTGGAAGTGATCACCTTGAAAATTTTCTTGAATGAGAATTTTTCGCTTGTGGGCGCGGTTATAACCCTTTCTTTTGTTCGTGATACAGAAAGTGATGAAAAGCCTATAAGTGCGATTGCGCAAATAATTGCCCATGTGCTGTAGCCCTTGCTGTCTGCAACCTTTTCGCCGTTAATCATTGTAACGCTGAGAAGGGGAAGCATAACAGGGGTAAGAATTGAAATAATTCCTTGGCCAAGACCTGAGAATGTTCTTGCAATTGTTGCAATAATGTTTCTTTCGTTAGGGTCGCTTGTAAATGATGGCACCATTGACCAGTATGGTATATCTGCCATTGTGTTTGTCATGCCCCATAAAACATAAAATACTGCCACATAAATGTGTATTCCCAAGCCGTCTGTAGCAAGACCGGGGTTTGTAAATAAAAGTGAAAGCACTACCGCATTGCAGCAGGAGCCAATCAATATCCAAGGGCGGTATTTACCCATTTTGGTTCTTGTGTTGTCAACAATTGTGCCCATCATGGGGTCGTTTATGCCATCCCATATACGGGCAAGCGGCGTTAAAAGCAAAAGAAACCAATAGTTAAGGTCTAAGGTGTCTGTAAAATATTTTGCAAGGAATGAGTAAAAAAGACCGTAGCTCAGGTCAAGGCCTATTGCACCGACGCCGTAACCCAATTTGTCTTTAAGCTTTTTCATATGAAACTCTCCTCATATTATTAATAAGTAAATTATACCAAGTCAATAAAACTTTTTCAATATTTGGACTTTAATTTAATATTCTCTTGATTGAAATACGAAAATATATTATTATTTTTTTAGTGTATTTCATTGCAGAGGTGTTGAGAATGAATAAAAATACTGCTCAGAATGTATATGAGGATGTAAAAGCAAATGTTGAAGCCATAGAAAATGCAGATACATATATGTTTCCTAAGATAAAATCAGTAATTACGAAAATCCCTGTTTTTCTCATAGTGCCTATTGGCTATGTGGCTTTAGGAATGATTACGAAGCTGTGGCATCCGTTGTGGCTTCTTTTCTTTCTGATACCAATCCACATATGGCTTTGCCTTGCGTTCAAGGCTAAAAATATGAAATCGTTTTTGTTAAGGCTGCCTGTTCCGCTTTTTGCAGTAGTTCAGTTTTTATGTAGCGGACTTTTCCTCCATGCATGGAAGTACGCCTGGATAACATTCCTTTTAATACCGCTTTATTATTGGTTTGTGGCGGTTTTTATGAAGAAATGAAGATGTCGGATTCTGGAGTGTTGCAATTATTTTAGTGAAGAAAATCAGTAAGAGAACTACCCACCACCATTCCGTCCAAACACAACAAAAACAACAATTATATTTCCCGTGATATATTTTAATTAAACAACAGTTTATACGAGAATGGTCCACCTCCCTATGCTTACGCACAGGGATGATAGGCTTGGCAAAAATCAAAGTTATGCGATAGCTTATCATCCCTGTTTGACTTTAGTCAAATAGGGAGGGGGACCATTCTCAATATAAACTAAATTTAAAAGGAGAGTATATTTCAGGTGAATATACTCTCCTTTATGTAATGTTCGGGCGGAATGGTGGTGGGTAGTTCCGTAAACCACTATTCTTCAGTTAGATAGAACAACCGCTTTGGTTTGTAAATTTACATTTCTATAACCTTGAAGCTGAAGCTGAAGTTTACCTGCTTTTCGTTGAAAAGCCTTGGGTTTTCAGGGTCGATATCCAGCTCGCCCCACTCACTGAGTGCTGTGAATCTGCCGTCAATGTTAAAGAATGTTTTGCCTTCATTACGGAGTTCAAAATCATGTTTTTTCTTTGTTAACTGCTCTGCAGAAATGTGTGAAGCGTTAAAGGAGAAATCCTTTGTGCCGTCTGCACCCTCAACAAATATGCCGTAGCCACCCTTTGTACCTACAAGAGCGCGTCTTGTTTTGTAGTGAGATGAGTTTTCCTGAGGTCTTACGTAGTGAACAAAGTTTTCTGTAACTGTAAGCTCATACTCACCGAAGCGCGCAGCCCTGAATTTATCAGGGTATGTTTCGATTGTGCCCAAGCCGAAATACTTGATATCTTCGCATTCTTCTTTGAGAATAAGCTCAAGACCAAGTCTTGGAAGGGTAGGCGCGTTTTCTCTTATATCACCCTTAAAGCGAAGCTTCATTGCACCGTCAGTAGTAAATATGTAATCAACATCTGCTTTAATAATTGGTGGGTTTGAAGGTCCACCTAAAGCAATTTTTGTTTTAATAACAATTTCGTTGCCGTTGTTAACAACCTCAGCAGAATAGGTTTTCTGATAAATATGGTCAAGGTGGTTAGCAATCCAATCATTAAATGAGCCGTAGTTATAGGTGAATGCGTGCCAGATTTTAAAACGTGCAGGCTCTTTTGTTATAACCTGACCATTTTTGGCTATTGAGTGAATTCTGCCGTAAATCTTATCGAAACAATATTCTGTATCTCCGCAAACGATAGTTGCGTATCTGTCTGTTTCTGTAAGAGAAAGTGCATTTTCTTCAACAATCTTTTCGCAAGCCGGGGCGTCAACCTCAAACTGCATAAAGCCGATTTCATAACCTGCCTCTGCCCAAGGAGTAGTTTTCTTCTGATGTACTGTTGCTGTAATAAAGCAGTCTCCGCAAAGCTTGTAATCAGACAAGTTGAGAAGCTTAAAGCTCTTTTCTTCCTGTGCAGGAATATCAAGACTTTCAATTTCACCTGTTGCAACAGCATTACCATTCTGCGAAAGCTCCCATTTGAGAGAATATTCGGAAAGACTTTCAAAGTAGCGCACGCTCTTTATTGTAAGAACTCCATCTTTAAAGCTTGCTCTGAATGGCTCGTAAACCTTTTTCATATCGTAGTAGCCCGGGCGCTCTTCTCTGTTTGAGAAAACAAGACCGTCAAGGCAACAAACGTTGTCGTTAGGGAAATCACCAAAATCTCCACCGTAGAAGTATCTTGGCTTGCCGTCTTCGTCAGGGATATTTACATTGTGGTCGCACCATTCCCAGATACATCCGCCGCAGAAATTATCATTTTCGTCAACTAATTTCCAGAACGGATAAACATCACCTGTAGAAATAGAGTCAACATATTCGCACATATAAAATGGCTTTGTATATTCAGGGTTTTTGAGATAGTCAATTGTGTACTGGTAGCCCGGGTACATTCTACTTTCAACGTCAGAAATATCAACCCAGCTTTCGCCTTCGGGTACTGCTGTAAACTGAAGGTGAGCGTTTTCGTAGTGAACAAGAGCGTTTTCGTCGCGACTTTTGATATATGCTCTCATAGCTCTGTGGTTGTAACCGCAGCCACTTTCGTTACCGAGAGACCACATAATAACTGAACCGTGGTTTTTATCTCTTTCAAAGAGTCTTGCGGCTCTGTCAACATAAGCCTCGCGCCATTCGTCAATTGTAGAAAGTCTGCTCCAACGTGTCCAATCCCAGTCAGCGTCTGTATTGAAGCCCATACCGTGAGTTTCAATATCTGCCTCGTCAATGAAATATATACCAAGAGCTTCTGCCAAATCATAGAAACGAGGGTCGTTAGGATAATGAGATGTACGTATTGCATTTACGTTAGCACGCTTCATCATCAGAAGGTCGCGTGTCATATGAGCAACGTCAACTGCATAACCTGTGTCGCAGTCTGAATCGTGGCGGTTTATACCTTTAAGCTTTATTGCCTTGTTGTTGATAAGAAGCTTTTTATCCTTGATTTCAATTTTTCTTAAAGCGAGCTGGAATGGAATGATTTCATCTTCAACAGTAAGGAAGAGAGTGTAAACATATGGTTTCTCATCGTTCCATAAAAGAGGCTTGTCAATTTCTATTGAGAAATTGGCGCTATTGCTCTCTCCGTTTTTAATTACCATTCCACCGGGAGCAATAAGCCCATAAAGAACAGGTGTTTTCTCGGTTAAATCGCACTCAATATTAAGTGTGCATTTTGATAAATCCTTGCTGACATTCTGTCTGATGTAAACATCTGTAAGGCGAACCTTGTTTCTTGAAAGAATATAAACTTCTCTGAAAATGCCTGTAAATCTGAAATAGTCCTGGTCCTCAAGATATGAGCCGTCGCACCATTTAACAACAAGCACACAAATTCTGTTTGAACCTTTTTTCAGGAACTTTGAAATGTTGAATTCACTTGTGCAGTGAGTAACCTGACTGTAGCCAACAAACTCACCATTTATCCAAACATAAAAGCAGGAAGAAACACCTTCGAAGGTAAGTATATTATCTCTTTCAAGCATTTCCTCGGAAACCTCAAAATCTCGGATGTGGAACGCACAAGGGTTATCCTCAGGAACGTGAGGCGGATCTACTGAAAAAGGATATTTAAGGTTTGAGTAGAGAGGAGTATCCGTAATTTCAGGAAGACCATAAAGCTGAACCATACCCGGAACAGGAACGCTCTCCAGAGACTGCGCATTGTAGTCGCCCTCGTAAAGAGCTTCGTCAATATCCTCAAAGCTTTCAAAGTATTTGAATTTCCACTCACCGCAAAGGTTAGTAAGATAATAGGAGTTGTTGCGGTCGCCTGAAAGAGCATCTTCTAAACTGTCGTAGGGAATAAAATATGCACGTGGCTTTTCGGTACCAACGTGTAGGCTCTCCAGACTTTTGTGGTATTGTTTGAATTTCATATATTTTCCTCACTTTCGCAGGATTATTTAAGAGTTTTTAAAAAAGCTTCTTCGTTTTGATAAAGCCCAATAACTTCTTGATGCATTGCTTCAAAGCAAGCCTGTGTTGCAAAACAGTCGGATAAAGCTCTGTGAGCGCTTTCGTTATGCTTACTATAAAAATCTACCATATCAGAAAGACGATGGTGTAGTAAATTAGGATGAAGCTTTCTGAAAATCTTCATCGTATCAATGAATGTGTTTTTAAAATTACCGTTTGAGGCAGCAATAAAGCGTACATCAAATAAAACATTGTGCCCTAAAATGAAGTCGTCGCCTACAAAATCCAGGAAGTCAGGGAGTACACTCCGCGGATTAGGCGAAAAGCGCACCATTTCGCTTGTTATTCCCGTAATAGCCTCAATTGTAGGTGGTATGGGAAACCCGGGGTCGCAAAGACTTTGAAAGGTGTCAATTACCTCTGCGTTGCGCACTTTGACTGCGGCAAACTCAATTATTAAATCAGTTGAAGGGTTAAGCCCTGTTGTTTCAAGGTCGACTACCATATAGTCCTTCGGAAAGCCTATAACGCTATCGCCCAGCAGATCATTTTTCTTTTTTGACGGGCAGTGAAAAAAAGAGTAACCCTTTTCATGTGTAAGCATTAAAATCACCACTCATATAATAACATATCAAAAACGATGTTTTCAACCTAAAAGAAAAAACAGACTGTAAAAAGTCTGTTTCTCTTTTTGGTTATTCAATACATAAAACCTCATTAGCTTTCAGGCTGATGCTCACAACATTATTTTCATTTGAAGTAAAAGCACCAAAAAGCTTTTCTGTAAGAGTGTTAAGCTTTATTGAAATAGTTGTGTCAACAGGAGCGAGTATTTGCAGCTTTTGCAAAACACCATTTTCCCATGAGAGATTAAAGGTTATATTGCCCCTTGCCTTTACACCTTCAATACTGCCTACCTGCCAACTTTCAGGAAGAGCAGGAAGAAGCTCAACAGTTCTGTTATCAGGTGAGCCTAAGTGGCTTTGAATAAGCATTTCTGTTATACCTGCCACACCACCGAAGTTACCGTCTATCTGGAATGGTGGGTGAATATCAAAAAGATTGTTTGCTGTGCATTTTCTTAAAAGATATTTAAGGTGAGCTTCTGAATTTATTCTGTCTTTGAGACGAGCATAAAAGCAGATTGTCCACGCTCTTGACCAGCCTGTTGAACCGCCACCGTTTTCGATACGTCTTTTGATAGTGTTTTTTGCGGCCTCGTAAATTTCAGGGTCGCTTTCATTTATGCTGTCTCCGGGGTAAAGACCGAAAAGCTGAGAAATATGGCGGTGACCCGGCTCTGTTTCTTCATAGTCCTTAATCCATTCCTGCACAGTTCCGTAGCGTTGGCTGACCTTAACAGGAGGAAGCTTTGAAAGAGTTTTACTTAAAACATCTGCAAAGTCAGAATCAATATTCATTTCATTGCAAGCGTGAATGGTTTTTTCGAAAAGAGACCTGATAATCTGGAAATCTATTGTGGCACCGTATGTCATCATGCTCTCCTTGCGATTTCCGTTTTCATCGTAGTAATAAAATTCATTTTCAGGAGAGTTTGAGGGCGATGTAACAAGCTGACCGTTGCTATCGGGAATCAGGTAATCGCACATAAATTCGCAGGAGCCTTTAAGAATCGGATAAATTTCCTCAAGGTATTCCTTGCTGTTTGTGTATTCGTAATGCTCCCACAGGTTAAGGCAAAGCCAAGGGCCTGCCATAGGGAAAAATCCACAGTCAACGCTGTCGTGCACACCTGTTCTGCCGAATGCATCTACAGTGTGGTTTACTGCCCAGCCTCTTGCACCGAAAAGTTCCTTTGCAGTTTTCTTTCCGAAAGTACTTATAATCTTCATAAAATGAACAAAGGGCTTTACAGTTTCTGACATATTGGCGCAATCAGCAGGCCAGTAGTTCATCTGAAGATTGATGTTTGTGTGGAAGTCACTACCCCATGGTGGATTAAAATCGTGGCACCATATGCCCTGAAGGTTTGCAGGAAGCCGTGCATTTTTGCCGGAGCTTTCAATAAGAAGGTATCTGCCGAAATTATAGTACAGGGCGAATAGGTCAGGGTCGTATTCTTCCCAGTTAAGCTCTTTAAGACGTTGGTCTGTAGGAAGGACTGAAAACTCTGTTTTTTCAAGCTCAAATTTTACTTTATTAAACCTTATTTGATGTGATGCAATGTGAGTGGATAGAATATCGCTATAATCCGCAGAGCATATTTTATCAATACAGCTCTGTATATTCTTTTTGTAATCAATGCTTTCATCAATATCAAATTTATTTACATTATAGTTTGTTTCAAAAGCACCGTAAATGGTTACATATGATGCACCGTTTACGTGAATTGTATTATGGTCAGCAGAAAGCTCACCATCGGAGAAAATGCGGAGCTTACTGCCGAAGCTCATACCTTCTCCGCCCTCGCCGTAAAGCTTACTTTCGTTATATGTAACACGACCGTTTAAAACGATAGTATCATTTTTTATGCAAGCTGAGTATGCATCCTGCTTGCGGTTGTGGCTGATTTTGCAGGAGAAGGGGTGGGAGTCGGTAGATACCTTGTAAACGAGGGCATCGTAATCCTCACTTACAAAGGTTTCGCTTGTGTATTTAACGGAGTTCTTGCTCCAGCTTACCTTTGCAACTGCCGTGCTTAAATCTAATTCCTTGTGGTAATCACAATATGGTGATTTATCGAGGAATTCCACAAATATCTCTCCAAAGCTTTCGTATGAACGCACAACAGGAGGGTCTGAAAGAAATGTCTCTCTTGCAAGCTGTGCTGCCTCGTGAAGCTTTTCTTCAAATATAAGGCGACGGATTTCTGAAAGTGCCTCAGGTGAAGCGTGGTAGCGTTCGGTTATCTGCCTGCCATTCCAAAGAGATTCCTCGTTTATTTCAATCTGCTCGCAGTCAGGATTTCCGTAAAGCATTGCGCCGATTCTACCGTTACCTAATGGTAAAGCCCACATCCAATCGTCTACGAATTTGTTATACCATAATTTTGTTGACATATAATCACCTTGCCGAGTGTAAAAATTCTTTAAGATATGATACCATAATTGAGTCTTGAATTTCAACAATAAAAGTAAAAGCAGACCGTAGAAACAGTCTGCTTTAATTTGGTTGTTTTAACAAACAAGTAAAAGAGTTTTTTGTGAATACCTCTTGATTTTTTCGGATTCATTGGTTATAATATCAAGGTCTTAATAGTGAATAGAATGTTAAGATGTTTTGAACAGATGGAGAGTTGTCCGAGCTGGTCGAAGGAGCACGACTGGAAATCGTGTAAACGGCCAAAACCGTTTCGAGGGTTCGAATCCCTTGCTCTCCGCCAAAAATAGAGTATTACCATAAAGGTAATGCTCTATATTTTTTGTTTAAAGAAAAAGGGATTCGAACCCTTGAAACACAAAGTTTTTTAATATTATTTGACCTGAAGAAATATATATGATATAATATCTGTTATAAAATTATCAATCTTTAAATGAGGTGTATGTATGGGCAGATATGCAATCTACGGCGCAGGCTCTCTCGGTACTGTTCTTGGTGCATTCATAATGAAAAACGGTGGTCAGGTAGACCTTATTAACAGAAATAAGGCTCACGTTGACCTTCTTAACGAAAAGGGTGCGCATATTATCGGTACAGTTGATATGACAGTTCCTGTTACAGCTATTACTCCTGACCAGATGGAAGGTAAGTACGACGTTATAGTTCTCCTTACCAAACAGCTTTTCAATAAAGATGTTGTAACAATGCTTAAGGATTTTCTTTCAGAAGATGGCGTTATTGTAACTCTTCAGAATGGTATTCCTGAACCAGGTATTGCAGAAATTGTTGGTGCTAACCATACAATGGGCTGTGCAGTTGAATGGGGCGCAGCGCTTGTTGAACCGGGCGTATGCGAGCTTACAAGTGAACCTGACAGTCTTTCTTTCCATATGGGTAAAATGGAAGGCATTACAGATGCTCAGTCAAAGATGGTTAAGGATTTGCTTGAGCTTATGTGCCCTGTACACGAGGAGCCAAACCTTATGGGTGCTCGTTGGTCAAAGCTTCTTATTAATGCAACCTTCTCAGGTCTCGGTACAGTTGCAGGCGGCGTTTTCGGCGACGTTTCTGAAGATAAAGAGGGCAAGCAGATTGCTATACGCTGTATGAAAGAGTGTATTGATGTTGGCCATGCTGCAGGCGTTGAATTTGCACCTGTTCAGGGTAAAAATATTGTTGGTCTTTTCTACTATACAAATCCAATCAAACGCGCTTTCGGTTGCCTTCTTTTACCTATTGCAATGAAAAAACACAGACTTATTGAGCCTTCAATGCTTCAGGATATTAAAAAGGGTAAGCCTTGCGAGGTTGACGCAATCAATGGTGTTGTTTGCGAGTTTGGTAAAAAACACGGCGTTAAAACTCCTGTTAACGACAGAATTGTTGAAGTTATCAAAAAGATTCAGGCAGGAGAGCTTAAGGCAGGTAAAGAAAACTATAAATTATTTAAAGATTTACTTTAATATAGCAACACCGACAGGTTAGCCTGTCGGTATTTTTTACATTATTTTTTCGTCGTAAACTGCTCTTTGTCCGCCAATAAATTTTGGTCTGACTCTTGCGCCTAAAACAGTTGCTTCGCCAATTTTATTGTTTTGAAGTCTTACGGGAACTGCAACTTTTTTTAGATGCATACCAATCATAGTGAAGCCTATATCAATGCCTGCATCTGCATTTATTTCTTCAACAGCAACAGGTTTTTTGAAGGCTTTGTATGCCGCAGTTGCAAAAGAGCCGCCAGCCTTAGGTTGAGGAACTACATTGCATATTTGGGCACCTTTAACCGCATCATTTTCAATAATAATTGCTCTGTTAAGGTGCTCGCAACATTGAGCAGCGATGAATATACCTTTTTCGTCGGCTGCTTTTTTTATGCCATCAAAAAGGGCATTGGCGGTTTCGGGGCTTGAATCGGTGCCTATTCTGCTTCCTAATACTTCACTTGTAGAGCATCCTACAACTAAAATATCACCTTCGGTAAGCTTTGCTGTGTTTATTATTTCAGAAGCGCATAAATACGCCTGATTAAATATTTCATTCATATTAATTTCTCCAAAAAAACTTATTTAAAAATATTCTACACTCTTTTCACAAAAAGTAAAGATTTATTTTATAAAGAAAATATTAAAAAAATGTATATTTTTGCCAGATTGTTTGACAGAGAAGATGTTTTATAGTATTATTTAAGAGTATAAGTATAATTATGTCATATCGAAAGGATAATAATTTTCGTATGGGTATCTTTGTTGATTTAGAGGGTCTTGACGGTAGTGGTAAAACTACCCAGACAGAGCTTATTTGCAAAAGGCTTGTAGAAGATGGAATTGATTTTAAACAGATCAAATTGCCTGATTATGAAAGTGATTCCAGTATTCTTGTGCGTAAATATTTAGCAGGTGATTTTGGTAAAAATGCAGGGGATGTAAATGCATATGCCGCTTCTGTGCTTTATGCTGCAGACCGTTTTGCGTCATTTACTGAAAAATGGGGCTCTGATTATAAATCAGGCAAACTTATTTTTGCTGACCGCTATACGCCTGCCAATGCTCTTTATCAGATGACAAAACTTTCTGAAGCAGAGTGGGACCCTTATCTCGATTGGCTTTTTGATTTTGAATATAACAAAATCGGTATCCCCGCTCCTGATAAAGTTATTTTCCTCGATATGCCTGTAGAGGTTTCTCAAAGGCTTATGACTGCCAGATATAATGGCGACGAATCTAAAAAAGATGTTCACGAAGCAAATGTTGAGTTTCTTAATGCTTGCCGTGAAGCTGCTCTTTATGCTGCAGAAAAATATGGCTGGAGCGTTATAAATTGCGCCCACGATGGAGAACCTCTTTCAATCGAAGAAATAAATGACAAAGTGTATGCGCTTGTGCTTGAAACCTTGAAGAAATAATTATGCTTGATTTAAGACATCTGAAAATTGAAGATAAGGCTCTTTTAGAAAAGTATGTGCCCTCTTGTTGCAGTGTTATGTGTGATTTTACTTTTGGTAACCTGTACTCCTGGGGTATGGCAGAGCATACTGAAATTGCAGAAAAAAATGGTTTTTTGTTTTTACGTTCAACCTTTAATGGTGTAACCTCATACGCCTTCCCTTGGGGTAGCGCAGATATAAGGGGTGCGCTCCAGGAAATTTCGGATGATGCCGAGGAGCGTTCAGCTGACCTTAGTTTTTTCTGCGTTGCAGAAGAACAACTTCCTTTTCTGAAAAGCTATTTTAAAGATAAACTTGTTGTAAAAGAGCAAAGAGATTATTTCGATTATGTTTATTTTTCAGAAAAATTAGCAGATCTTTCAGGTAGAAAGCTCCATTCAAAGAAGAATCACGTTAATTCTTTTAACAGAAAGTATAGCTATACTTTCGAAAAAATCGGAGCAGACAATATAAAAGATTGCATAGCTTTTTCTCATAAATGGTTTATGGATAACGAAAGCACCCAACGTCTTGAAGCAGAGCGTCAGGTTATAGATTGCGCGTTCAAAAACTATGATGAATTAGGTTTCGTAGGCGCGATTATGAGAATTGAGGGTAAGGTTGTAGCTTTTTGTATGGGCGAACCTATGACCGATGGTAAAACCTTTTGTACTCATTTTGAAAAGGCTGATAAAGATTTCCCGACAGCATATGCCGTTATAAACAAGCTTTTTGCTCAGATGCTTCAAAATGATTATGAATATATAAATCGTGAAGATGATGCAGGTGTTGAGGGCTTGCGTAAAGCAAAAACTTCATATCAACCTGAATTTCTTGTTAAAAAATATTATGCAAAAGTCATATAGTATAGGGTATCCTGAAGAAAAACATGTTCCTGATTTGAAAAATTTATGGGCAGATGTTTTCGGTGATTCTCAGGATGTTATAAATAATTTTTTTGGTAAAACTTCAAAAAACGAAAATGTTTTCTGCGCTTTTTATGGTGATGAGCCTGTGAGCGTTATGTATGCCGTAGAGTCAAACATATTTTTACAAAATGCAGAGTATAAAGCGTATTATGTGTATGCCGTGTGTACAAAGAAGGAACACAGAGGCAATTCTCTTATGAAAAAGGTTTTCTCTTTTTTAGAAAGTGAAGCGCGCAAGCGATCAGTTTCCTATCTTTTCCTTGTTCCTGCAGAGGAAAGCTTGTTTCCCCTTTATGAAAGCATAGGTTTCAGCGTCGCCTTTGTTAATAAAGAAACTCTCATAAAAAAGTCTGAAAGTAAAACAAGAAGCTTTTCAAGCCGAAACCTTTCTTATGAGGAATATAAAACCCTGAGAGAAAAATATATTAATGTACCGCAGGCTATTTTAAGTGAAAGCGGATTCAATAGCTTCTATGCGCCTGTGGGAGCGAATATGGAATGTGTATCTCTTGATGAGGGTTACGCTTTATACGAAAAAGAAAACGGAAAAGTGATCATACACGAATTTTGCGGGGAAAAAGAAGTTGTTTTAAGTGCAGTTTTTTCTGTCGCAGAAGTGAATGAAATGGTTTTAAGAGAACAAGCAACCTCAGGCGGTAAACCATATGGTATGGTTAAGAGTCTCGATGGTTCACCGGTTTTCAAAAATGGTTTTTTTGGTATTTCCTATGGAGGATAATTTATGATATACGTATTTCTTGCAAACGGATTTGAAGAAATAGAGGCGCTTGCACCGGTTGATTTTTTGAAACGTGCAGGTGTTGATGTTGTGCTTGTAGGCGTTGGTGAAGATATTGTTTGTGGCGCTCATGGTATAAAGGTTTGCCCGGATATAAGAATAGAAGATGCAGTTCTTGGAGATTTCCTTGAAGGCATCATTCTCCCCGGTGGAATGCCCGGTGCAGAAAACCTTAATAATAGCCAGCTTGTTCAGAAAGCAATTGATTACTGTAACGAAAACGACAAAATAATAGGTGCAATTTGTGCCGCGCCTTTCATTCTTGGAAGAAAGGGTCTTTTAAAAGGCAAAAACGCAACCTGCTTCCCGGGATTTGAAGATGAGCTTGTTGGTGCAAATCTTGTAGAATCAGGCGTTATTATTGACGGAAAAATTGTTACTGCCAAGGGTGCAGGCGTTGCCTGGGAGTTTGGCGCAGCAATCTGCTCAGTTATTAAATGCGAAGAAAAGTCTCTTGAAATACTCAGAGGTATTCAATGGAGAAAGTAATAGATATACGTCCCGTAAAAAAGAAATTGCGCGCCGAAGCAAGAGAAATGAGGCGTTCAATGAGTCCTGACGGGAAACAAACCCTTGACAGGAAAATAAAAAACAAACTTCTTAACCTTTGGGCAGTCAGGGAAGCGCAAACCGTGCTTTGCTATGTTTCAACAGATATTGAAGTAGACACACGTGATTTTATAAACGCTCTTTTGCAAATGGGTAAGCGAGTTGCGGTGCCCAGATGTGAGGGTGAAAAATCTGAAATGAACTTTTACTATATCGAGTCCCTTTCAGAGCTTTCACCGGGTAGCTTCGACGTGGATGAGCCTGACCCTCAAAGAAGTATTATGGTTGGCAAAACGGAAGGTTCCGTGTGCATCGTTCCCGCCTTCATGTTTGATAAAAAAGGTTATCGCTTGGGTTACGGGAAAGGCTACTACGACAGGTATCTTTCGCGCTACAATGGTTCGGCTATAGGCGTTTGCTATAGCGCTAATCTTCAGGAAGAATTGTTTCACGGTAAATACGACAGGGCTGTGGACCTTGTTGTTACAGATAAAGAGATTCTGACCATCGGAAAGGAGAATTAAGATGGCAAGAGATAATAACGGATATGATGACCTTCTCAGCATGTTTGAAAAAGAAAGTGTGCCAGAAAAGAATAAAACTGCAAAATCTGCAGAAGAAAAATCTAAAAAACCTTCTGCTCCTCCAATAAAGGAAAACACCATGGCTCAGCGCTTTAATAAGGATTATGAAGATATAAGTTCAAATTCTGTGCCTGAAAATAATGGCAAGAAAAGCGGAGTTTATTTTGCAAATCCACCAAGGAATATTAAAGACAGAGCTGCACGTGAACAGGGCGTTGCAATAAACGGTGAAACTAAACGTAAAATTAATAAGCGTTCTGCTGCCCTGAAGGAAAGTGCTCAGGTGAAAGAAAAAAAGAAAAATGAAAAATTAAAAACAGCAGGAATTATGCTTGCGATTATTATCAGTGTAAGTGCTATTCTTTGCCTTTACGGAATTGGTTGCATAAATGATGTTCTTGCGCTTCACGTAGAGGATAAATCTGTTGAGGTGCGTGTAGAAAAAGGTATGACAGATAACGAGGTTGTTGATATTCTCCATGATAATGACCTTATTCATAACAAGCTTTTCTGCAAGCTCTTTATTAAGTTCTTTGATAAAGACGGCGATTACATTTCCGGTATATATACTTTAACACCAAGCCTTGGTGTTGAAAAAATGATTTCCACCATGAAGACTGACTATAAAAATGCGGAAACCGTTACCCTTACCTTCCCTGAAGGTTGGACAATCACTCAGATAGCTGAAAAGTTAGAGGTTAACGAGGTTTGTACCGCTTCAAGCTTTATTTCAACTCTTCAGACTGTGGATTTCTCCGACGAATATGATTTTCTGAAGAATATTTCTGATGCGGACAAGCGTTACCATATGCTTGAGGGTTATATTTACCCTGATACCTACGAGTTTTATGTAGGTGAAAACGCTTCAAGTGTTGTAAGAAGATTCCTTAATAACTTCAAAAACAAGTGGACAGAGGAATATCAGAAGCAGGCGGATGAAAGAGGCCTTACAATTGACGAGGTTATTATTATGGCTTCGGTTATTCAGGGTGAGGCGGCAAACAGCAGTCAGATGTCTACTATCTCAGGTATCCTTTACAATCGTCTTGACAGACCTGCTAATTTCCCATATCTTGAATGCGACTCAACATATGAGTATGTTGAAAAAATTATCAAGCCTTCTCTCACTTCATCTGTTGAAGATACTCAGAAGGAAATTGAGTATCGTGCAAACTACAGAACATACCGTGATCCCGGTAAGGAGGGTCTTCCTATAGGTCCGATTTCCAATCCGGGTGGAGACGCAATTCATGCAGCTCTTTTCCCTGAGGAGACAAGCTACCTTTATTTCAGACATAATGTTAATACAGGCGACATTTATTACGCTAACACATTTGATGAACATCAGGCAAACGCTAAGAAAGCAGCTGCAGATTAATTGAACTTTATTAAGAAAACCTCGTTGGTTGATACCAACGAGGTTTTATATTAGTTTTTCTATTATACTGTTTGAAAGCAAAAAGCCTTTTCGCGTCAGCGAAAGTGTTTCACCATCAAAAATTACCAGTCCTTTTTCCGCAAGGAAAGGGATTTTTTCTGCTATTTTCTGACTGTGTTTTTCTCCGTAAGTATTGGAAAGTGTGGTAATGTTCAACCCTTCCTTTAACCTGAGACGGAGCATTATGTATTCATCTGCGGTGTTGCCAACACAGTCGAAAACAGCTTTTTCACCATCAATAAAGCTTTGTGTATCACTTTCAAAATAAAAGCGCTTACCGTTAATAAAAGAATGGGCAGCCGCTCCTATTCCTAAGTAGTCTTCAAGCGTCCAGTATTTTGTGTTGTGCTTACTTTCATATCCCGGAATGGCGAAATTTGATATTTCGTAGTGGGAAAAACCGGCGTCTTCAAGGTAAGCAGAACATTGTTCATACAAATCGCAGGCCTCGTCGTCAGACGGGAAAGAAAAACGCTCTCTATGGGTGTCAAAAAATGTACCTTCTTCAATTTTAAGAATATACGCACTGACATGTTTTATATTACATTCTTTAACAAAATCAAGAGTTTCCGTAAGGCTTTCTTTGGTCTGGCTTGGTACACCCAACATAATATCAAGAGAAATGTTTTCTATGTCGTTAACCTTTAATAATTCAACAACCTCTTTTACTCTTCTTTTGTCAGAAATTCTGCCTAACAGTTTTCTTTCATCATCTACTGCTGATTGCATGCCAAGAGAGATTCTGTTAACACCACAACTTTTAAATGGGTCTATAAGTGATTCTATATCTGATGATGGGTTGCATTCCACCGTGATTTCGGCATCTTCCGGAATATTGAATTTTTCCTTTGCGGTGAGAATTATTTTTTCTAATTGTTGTGGCTTTAAAACTGATGGTGTACCACCACCGATGTAAAGCGTATCTGCGGTGAATTTCAAGTCGGGCAGCAGATGCTTTGAGCGACGTAATGTTGTTATTTCGTCAATAATGGCGTCAACGTAATCTTCCTGAACAGAGAAATTGCATCTTTGAGAATGAAAATCGCAGTATGGGCATTTTGATTTACAAAATGGTATATGAATATAAACTCCGCTCATAAAATCACCGCCTTGAAATGGTATGACGGTATTATACTATTCTCTGCTTGCATTTTCAACACAGTTTTCGATTCGTTTTTTGATAAAAGGATTAAGACAACCGCCATTCATTAATTCGCATTTGTGGGCGTTAAGGCAGCGCATTTTTTTGCAACCGTTGTGGAATGTTGTTTCTTCTAAAATAATGTTTCTGCCAATAATATTGCAATATTGTTCAAAAGTAAAACAATGCTTTTTCATAAAACACCTCGTTTTGTAGTTCTTATTTATTATATATTCTGTAATATAATTTTATTCTAAAACATAATTTTTAATAAAATTAAAACAGTTTATAAATAAAAACTAAAGGATGTGTTTTTATGGTTTATGGAATTGGTGCAGTTTTGCTTTTTATAATGCTTTGCGTATTTAAAGGCAGCGGTAGCTTCTTTAAATCTATATTTACCAGTATAATAGGTGGGGTAGGGGCACTGTGTGCCGTGAATGCATTATCATATTTTATTCCGCTTACTGTTGGTGTTAATTGGTACACATTAGGTTTTTCGTCAATGTTTTCTGTTCCCGGTGTAATTTTTTTACTTATTAGTGATGTGCTATTGAAGTAAAATATAAAATTAATAATAAAAAGCAAAAAATCTGTTGACTTTTTTAAAATGATATGATAATATATCAAGGCTATCAAATGCAGAGATACCGAAGTGGTTATAACGGAACGGTCTTGAAAACCGTCGTACGGCAACGTACCGTGGGTTCGAATCCCACTCTCTGCGCCATAAACAAAATGCTGCAGTTTATCTGCAGCATTTTGGGAATTTAATAACATTAATTTGTTACCAATGCAGAAGTACTCAAGTTGGTGACGAGGCGCCCCTGCTAAGGGCGTAGGTCGGGAAACCGGCGCGAGAGTTCGAGTCTCTCCTTCTGCGCCAAATAAAAAGGATACCTGAAGGTATCCTTTTTGTTTTTTTGTTTAAATATAGTTGATGAGGAGAATCGAAATCCACTCGGTGAAGCCGAACATAATCAGTTGTTTGCTTCGTGAACGCGTAAAAAATATTGAAATGTTTATTGGGATATGCTACTATTTTCCCAAGGTGGTGTATATTTATGGATATAATCAAAGAAATATGGGCGGTTAACCCTCCCGCAACATTTGCAACAATTTGCCTGGCTCTTTATTTTATAGGAATGGCAGTTGTTTTCATATGCTCTCCGTTGAAAAATGCAGAAAGCTTTTCTGTAAAGCCTGTTGATAATGCCGGTAAAACAGAAATCCGTGTTTATTATGGCGGTATTTCAGGAGCGTTAGGTGGTTTTCTTTTATATCTTGCATTTGCAACAGGTACAGCATACTATTCTCTTATTGGCGGTATGTTCTTCGCAACGACTGTTTTGGTAACAAGAACAATTTTTCTTTTTGTTGATAAGGGTTGGAAATGTCCGTATACAAAGCTGGCGATTCCTGCTGAAAGTGCTTTTGTTATAGCTCTTTGGGTTTGCTTTTTTCTTGCCCAGAAATATGTATAATAGTTGTAATGCATAGTGCACAAACACTATGCATTATTTTCATTTTAAATGACATCAAAATTTTCTTTGTTACAGTTGATTTTAGCGTGATTTTAGTGTAAAATGTATAAACAGAGGGGTAAAAAACCCTGTTTTTATAAAACTTTTTGGAGGATTTGTATGAATTACAAGCTTACAAAGAAGCAAGCAAAGGAAATGCTTGAGAATAAACTTCTTCATTTTTTCGGTATCTCAACCGAGAATGCAACATATGAACAGTTTTATAAGGCTGTTACAATGATAGTGCGCGATATGATGGCTCAGGGCAGAGCAGAGCTTACCCAAAAGGCGGATAAAGAAGGCAAAAAGCGTGTATGCTATCTTTCTATGGAATTCCTTATGGGTCGTTCTCTTAAAAATACCCTTTTTAACCTTAATCTTACAAATACTTTTGAAAGTGTTCTTAAAGATTATGGTATCAAGCTTGATGCGCTCTACGATTGTGAGCCTGATGCAGGACTTGGTAACGGTGGTCTTGGCAGACTTGCTGCTTGTTATCTTGATGGTCTTGCAACCCAGGGCTATCCTGCAAGAGGTTACTCAATTCTTTACGAATACGGTATCTTCCGTCAGAAGCTTATTGAGGGCAGACAGACTGAGCTTCCTGATAACTGGCTTCCCGGTGGCGAGGTTTGGCTCGTTCCGAGAGAAAGCAGCTCCGTAAACGTTTGCTTTGAGGGTAGAGTAGAGGAGTATTGGGATAACCACTACCATCAGGTTGAGATTAAAGACGGTAACGTGATTCAGGCTGTGCCATACGATATGTTTGTTGCAGGTAAAGATGGCAAGGGCATCAGTGTCCTTCGTCTCTGGAGCGCAAGAGCACCTGAATTCGATATGAAGTCCTTCAATCAGGGCGACTTTATGCGTTCGATGGAGCGTCAGGCAATGGCAGAGGTTATTTCAAAGGTGCTTTATCCGATGGATAATCACCCTGAAGGAAAATCTCTCCGTCTTCGTCAGCAGTATTTCCTTGTATCTGCTTCAATTCAGGATATTGTTCGTCATCACCTTCGTGAATATGGCTCAATTGAATCTCTTCCTGAAAAAGTAGCAGTTCACATTAACGATACTCATCCAACAATGGCGATTCCTGAACTTATGCGAATTCTTCTTGATGAGTGCGGTTACGGTTGGGACGATGCTTGGCGTCTTGTTACAAATACAATGGCTTATACAAACCATACTGTTATGAGCGAGGCTCTTGAATGCTGGAGCGAGGATTTAGTTAAACGCCTTATTCCACGTATATACGATATTGTAAAAGAAATTGACAACCGCTTCCGTGGATATGTTTGGGAAAGCACACACGATGCAGGTTTTGTTGAAAGAACCGCTATTATTTCAAATGGCGCAGTTCGTATGGCTAACCTTTGTGTTGCAGCTTGCCACAGTGTAAACGGTGTTTCAGCTCTGCACAGCCAGATTCTCAAAGATACTCTCTTTAACGATTTCTACAGACTTACTCCTGATAAATTCACAAACGTTACAAATGGTATTGCTCATAGACGTTGGCTTTGTCAGGCAAACCCAAGGCTTACAAAATACATTACAGAGCTTCTTGGCGACGACAAGTTCGTTTATGATGCAGAAAATCTTTCAAGGCTAACAGCTTTCAAGGATAACGATGAGGTTCTTGAGAAAATTGCTGAAATCAAAAAAGCCAACAAAGAAGATTTTGCAAAACGCATCTTCAAGCAAACAGGTATCAAGCTTAATACAGATTCTATATTTGATGTTCAGGTTAAGCGCCTTCACGAGTATAAGCGTCAGCATCTTAACGCGTTCAATATAGTTTCAGAGTATCTTGCAATCAAAGAAAATCCTGATGGAGATTATGTTCCAAAGACATATATCTTCGGTGCGAAAGCGGCTCCGGGCTACTATGTTGCACAGCGCATCATAAGTATGATTCTTGAGCTTGCAGACATGATAAACAATGAACCTGATATGAAAGACAGACTTAAGGTTGTTTATGTTGAGGATTATAATGTAACAAATGCAGAACGCCTTATGCCTGCTGCAGATGTATCTGAGCAGATTTCTCTTGCGGGCAAGGAAGCAAGCGGTACAGGTAATATGAAGCTTATGATGAATGGTGCTCTTACAATTGGTACTCTTGATGGTGCTAATGTAGAGATTCATGAATCTGTAGGCGACGAGAATATGTTCCTTTTCGGTATGCACACAGAAGAGGTGAATGCACTCCGTAAAGAAGGCTACAATCCAATTAATTATTACAATAATAACCCTGAGCTTCGCAAGGTGATTGATTTCATCTCTCACGGCGGAATAAACGGTAAAGACTTTACTGATATTTCAAGCACAATTATCCACCATGATCCATTTATGGTTCTTGCTGATTTTGCAGATTATCAGCGCGCTCAGAAGAAGGTTCAGGAAACCTTCCGCGATAAAAAGACATGGAACAGAATGTCTCTTATGAATATCGCTCTTTCAGGTCGTTTTGCCGCAGACCGCGCAATTAACGAATATGCTGAGAATATATGGAATACACAAAAAATGAGTTGATTTTTCGGCTTTTTGACGAAAATAAAATAAAAGTCATAATTGCAAAAAATTTAACTTGACTTTTTTCGCCATTTAGGGTAATCTTATGATGTCTAATAAGATAAATTATGATGCCTTAAAGGGCGCGTAGTGAAAGGGGTATTTTACCAATGAAAAACTCTGATATGAAGGTAATTGCTATAATTCTCTCTATAGCTCTTTTCCTTACAATCGTTACAAGCAATGCAGTTTCAATTGCATCTGTTGTTTTACTCGTTCGTGATGGCGTAACTACAGAAGCTCCTGTAGATGGCAATCAGGGTGGTCAGACATCTAATCAGCCAAGCAATCAGGTGAACTCAAACAACACTCAGACAAACAACACTCAAACAAACAACACTCAGACAAACACTCAGACAAACACTCAGACAAACAACACTCAGAACAACACAACAAACAACAATACTCAGGCTGACAAGCCAGCTGATGCACCTGCTGATGATAACCCAATTATGAAGGATCCTCTTGCAGCATATCAGAAGGCAGCTAAGGATATTCACGATAATGGTTCCGCTGGTTACACAAAGAAGGGCTGGCAGGCAGTTGAAGGCGACCTTCAGCTTACAAAGCTTGACTTCCTTGCAGGTACTCTTACAAGCCTTATCAAGAGCTTCATGACAGAGGAGTCAGCAGCTGAAGAAAAGATCAACGAAAAGGGTTCAGACGATGCTAAGAATCGTATGCCTATCAGTAACTGTTCAAAAGACGATGTTGCAAGTGCTACAGCTAAAAAGCTTGACAACGGCAACTACGAAGTTGTTATAGTTATGAAGGATCAGGTTAACCCATCATACGCAGATTCAAACGGTCTTGCATTAATGTCAAGAGAGTTCCTCGATTTCAATGATGTTCAGAAGACAGTTAAAGAAGACGCAACAGTTAGTAAGGTTGTTAAGGCCCTCGATGGTACAATTACATATAAGGCTTACACAATCACTGCAGAAATGACAGCAGATGGCAAATTTGTAAGCATTACTCACTACTGTAGAGCAGATATCGTTGCTGATGTTCAAGCAGTTGCTGGTTCACTTGGTGCTTCAGGTGCTCTCGGCTTTAACGCTAAGTACTACGATTTCAAGTATTAATTAAATACATAGGTTAATTCAAACCGACTTGCGAAAGCAAGTCGGTTTTTCTGTGTTTTGTATTCAAAGTTTTTGCTACTATCTTTGTTATTCGATTGACTATTTCTTTTTTGTTATGTATAATTACTGTGTATAGTTATATATGATATATTCTTTTGAAAGGTTTATAAGATGAGTAGAAATAAAAAGGTAAAGAAAAACAAAAGAAACATAAAAAAAGGCTATGTTGCGGGATGTATAGCCCTCTCTGTGCTTCTTGCTGTAAGTACATATATTACCGTTGTTGTGCTTGGTGTTGTAGCTGAAGAAAGCAAGAAGGGTACCCTTATAGGCTCGGTTAACGATACCGCGCCTACAGACTCAAATATTGTTTACGATAATGGCTATATTCAGAATATTGTTCCGAATAATTCACAGAATAATATGAACAACTTAAATCAAAACAATGCAAATGTAAACCCTAACCATGACGCAAATAATCAGATTAATAACAATGTGAATAATCAACAGAATAACAATCAGAGTGCACCTGTTCAACAGATAAACACATTAAAGGATACAAATAAATCGAAAGCAGATATTGTTAAAATATATGCTGATGTCATGAATACAGCTAAAAAGAGAGCACCCGGTTTTACAAAGATAGAATATCAGGAGCTTCCCGATGGTGAAGAAAACAGAGTTTTCTCTGAAGGTGGAGATAAAGCAGGCGATGAAGCAGTTGCCAAAATGCTTAATTTCGTTCAGACTATGGGTGTCTTTGTTCCTAAGGAAGAAGCAGAGGCTAACCCATATATTCACGAAAAAGGCGATGCTGATATGGCTCGATTTCCTGTATTTGACAGGGAAAAAGGCTCTTACCTTACTGACCCTGAAAGTATTGAAAGCTATACATATAAATTGCTTCCTAACGGAAATGTGCGAATGAGCTTTGTGCTTGTTCCTGAAAATAATCCTGAACCAATTGGTGAAAATGAAACTGTAGCTCCAAGCTACACCGGTGCAGTGTTTTCGCCAATGTCCAAAGCAAGAATTGATGGAACAGTGTATCATCCGATTGTTACAGTTTTTGCAAAAGATATTAAATATTCCTTGAGGTATCATGATTGTTCTGTTGTTGTAGAATTTAATCCTGATACTTTGGAGATTGTGTACCTTGAGCAAATTGCAAGAGTAAGTATTAAGGGCTCAGGTGATGTTGTGGGGCTTGGAAAAATTGGTCTGGAACGTCAGGAGCTTATAGGAACGGTTATTGTCAAAGATTTAAAATATTAATTCAGAGGATAAATATGACTTTGTGGATTTTTTTTGGAGTGTGTTTTGTAATACAATGCTTTTCAACTCCGCTTTTTCTGAAACTCATCTGGCCGAACAGGTCAATAAAATCTTTAGTTGCTAAAATGGTTTGTGCCACACTTTTTGTGTCGGTTGGTTTTCTTTCTGTTAAAATTTCAGGCAATACATCTGAATTTGCTCAAACAATGATGCTGGGTTTGATTCTTGGATGGATTGGCGATTACTTCCTTCACTCTGAAAGAAATGTCTTTTTCGGCATTGGCTTTATGTCTTTTATGGCAGGTCATATAGTATATATTATTGCATACGTGAGAGCGCTTAACACCTTTGAAGGATATAGCCACTTCAACGTTTTTGAGATTGCTGCGATTGTTATTCTTTTAAGTATTTCTGTTTATGTTTTCAAGCGATTCAAACTTCAGTTTTCTATGAAGCTTCTGGAATTTGGCGTGTATGCTTATACAGTAATACTTTGTACAATGTTTATTAAGGCAACATCTTTAGGTATAAACTATGCTCTTTCCGGTGAAGCATATGGTGTATTCGCGGTTTTAGTGCTTTCCTTCGGTTCGCTTTTTTTCTTGCTTTCCGATGCTACGATTGGTGTTCTTATGTTTGGTGGTCAGAATAAAAACAGACCTTTGAAAGCATTTAACATCATTACGTACTTTGCAGGGCAGATGCTTCTTGCGTCATCAATTCTTTTTATAAATATATAAATTGTTAAATAATAATAGTGGGTGTGTTATGAAAACTAAGTTCTTATCTTTACTCCTGTGTGGCATAATTCTTTTTTCTATGGCTGTTACCGCATATGCGGAGCCGGATTTAACCATTGACTTTAATAAGCGTTATACGGACATATTAGAGTATGATGAAGTGAATGACCCTCTTCTTAATTTAGAAGAAAATGCTCAGGCAAAAGAGCAGAAGCGAAATGTTTATGTTGTTGTGCTTGTGGCTTGTCTTATTGTTGCTGTGGGTGTGTTTATCTATACACTTCGTAAGGTGCCGGACGAAAAGACTTTTGAAAAAGAAGAAAAGAAAAAATTGAGTGGTTCTGTTGAAGCACAGAACGATAAAAAAGAATAATTAGTATGAGAAGAATTGTAAGTCAGGTAAGAGCAGCAGTTGATGATTATAATATGATACAACAAGGCGATAAAATCGCCGTTGGTGTATCGGGTGGTAAGGACTCACTTCTGCTTTTACGCGCGCTGTGTGATTTGAAAAGGTTTTATCCTCAGGAGTTTCAGATAGTTGCAATTACTGTGGATATGCGTTTTAATAAAAAAAATGGTGATTTTTCCTCTATACAGAAAATGTGCGATGAACTTGGAATAGAGTATGTAGTAAAGCCTACAGATTTGTATGAAATTATTTTTGAGGTGCGTAAGGAAGAAAATCCCTGCGCATTGTGCGCAAGAATGCGCAGAGGTATTTTGCACGATACAGCAAAAGAACTTGGATGCAATAAAATCGCTTTGGGTCATCATCTTGATGATGCGGCTGAAACCTTTATAATGAATCTTCTTCTTGAAAGCAGAGTAGGGTGCTTCGCTCCTGTAACATACCTTTCAAGAAAAGATATTACAATGATCCGTCCTCTTGTATATGTAAGAGAGCGCGAGGCTACTGCAGCAGTCCAAAGGCTTTCGCTTCCTGTTGTAGAAAGCGGTTGCCCTGCTAATGAGAAAACCAAAAGAGAGGATATAAAGATTCTTCTCCAGGATTTATCTGAACAGTATGGCGATGTGCCCGAAAAGATTGTTGGTGCAATGCAACGCGGTAAAATAGATAGATGGGAAAAATAAAAAAATCAGTCAGTTATTAACTGACTGATTTTTTGTTTTAATATCAATATCCAAAGCCCTCAAAGTAACTAAATGGGTCAATTATTTCTTCTGTTGGTTCTTCGGTAACCACATTATTGTTCCCGGTATCTTCAACAAGAGTTACCTTGGCGTTGAATGTGGTGCTTACGGTTCCGTTACTGTTAAGTCTGTATATTGTTAAAGTTAATTTATCTCCAACATTCGCGTTTTCAATTGCTTCAAGAAGAACGTCAACAGTATCCATCTTTTTGCCGTTAACAGCAGTTATTACATCACCAACTTTAATGCCGTGGTTAACCATATCGCTGCTTTCGTTTATTGCGGCAATAGCGATTGAGCCATAAGGAAGATTATTTCTCCAAGCAACTGTAGCATAGGAATAATCGCTTGAAACAGGGAAATATGAAATGCCAAGCATAGGTCTGTTAGAAACATAACCATGAGTAATTAATTCGTTATAAACCTCAAGAACTGTTGCTGCGGGTACAGCAAATCCCATTCCTTCATATTCTGTGCTTGAAATTTTAGAGGAGTTAAGACCTATTACCTGACCATATTCATTAACAAGAGCGCCACCTGAGTTACCGGGGTTAATAGCGGCATTGTGTTGGATGCAAGGAAGGTCATAAGAACTGTTTGCAGATGGAACAGGACGATCAATAGCGCTGATCATACCGCTTGTAAATGAACCAAAGAATTCTGTACCACCGGGATTACCGATTGCAAAAACCTTCTGACCAACGGAGAGTTTGTCTGAATTACCGAATGTTGCAGCTTTAAGACCGGATTTCTCAACTCTGACAACACCAATATCTGTTTTTGTGTCTACGCCAACGATTATAGCATCCTTTTCTGTTTCATCGCTGAATTGAATCTGAACATTAACATTTGCATCATCAATCACGTGAGCAGCAGTAAGAATATATGTGTATTTTCCACTTTTATCCTGACCCACAATTATACCGGATCCTTCGCCCACCATTTGATTCTTTGAATAAACAAGGATACCAACATTTACGTCTTTAACAGCTTCATAAATCTGCTCTGGAGTCATTGTGCCTTTGCCTGAATATTTAGAATATGATATAGGAGAATCTTGAGTGTTTGGTTTAGCACCCTCTGTTTTTGGGTTTTCTCCATCAAGAATTGTTGATGGCTTCTGTGGATTTTTACTATCTTTTCCCGCAGATAAACCAATAGCAATCGAAGAACAGATTATACTGATACAAATAAGGGCAACGAAAATAATTTTACCCCAATTCTTTTCTTTTTTCTGTGCCCTTGTTACAGATATACCTGGATTAACAAAAGGCTGCGTAGCGGTCTGTTGAGGAGTAGGATTCATTGGTTGGTAAGGCGGTGCGCCATATGGATTTGCATTGTATGGGGCATTATAGCCCGTGTTTAAAGGTTGGGTATAAGCGGGTGCACCATATGGGGCGCGTGCCTGCTGTTGCGGTTGAGTATCGGGCTGATACTCCTGACTGCTCACAGACGGCTGCTCTGTTTTATTTTCCTCAGGTGATGTAGCCTGGTTTTCAGGCTCTATAGATGGTGTTGGATTGAAAATATCGTCCATATATTAGTCCTCCGTTTCTTTTGCCGGACAAAAGAAAATTAATTTATTTAGGTAATTTCACAGTGAATCTGGTGAATGAATCAGGCTCACTTTCTACTGTAATAGTGCCGTTATGAAGGCTTAGTATACTTCTTATGAGGTAGAGACCAAGGCCGGTGCTTTTAGTGTCGGTGCTTCGTGATTGGTCTACCTTGTAGAATCTGTCAAATACTTTTTCAAGGTCTTTTTCAGGAATACCTTTACCTGTATTTGTAATGGCAAGGTAAACATATTTTTTATCGCTTGCCGTATTAACAATAATTTTTCCACCATTATCCGTGAATTTCACAGCGTTATCTGCAAGGTTGTATATTACCTGGTCAAGCATAGCGCTATCGCCATGAATAACAGCGGGTTTCAGGTCTTCCATACCTATAATTTCAATGTTCTTTTTTGAAACAAGCTGTTCAAAACCAAGGAAGGTTGAAACGATTTTTGAAGATAAATCGAAAGATTCGATATTCATTTCAACGTTACCTGTTTCAATTTTTGATATATTGAGCATCATGTTTACCATCTTTGAAAGACGGTTTATTTCAGACGATACAATGTTAAGATAATAGTCTTGCTTTTCGGGTGGAATGGTACCGTCGAGAATACCGTTTATAAATCCGCCGATAGTAGTCATAGGCGTTTTGAATTCGTGAGATACATTGGCAACGAAGCTTCGTCTTGAATTTTCAAGTTGAGAAAGGGCCACTGCCATTGAATTGAATTTTGTTATAAGATGAGATAACTCGTCATTTGAATTGATTTCAGGAACTCTGTATGAAAAATCACCTGATGAATAAAGAGTAGTGGCGGTTTCCAGGTTCCTTATTGGCTTTGCTATTTTACCTGTCATAACGTAAACGGCTATGGTAACGAGTACAAGCGCAATAGCGGCTGAAACAAGGAAAATGGTAAATACCTGGCGCATACCGGTAAGAACTTCACCCGTAACAGGCGAGGCAACAACACAAAAACCATAAAAATGGTCATTCATGTAAAAAGGTGCCATGGATACGAAATGATAGGTATTATAACTGTTTCCTAATGTTGAAAATTCCGAAACATTACCATTCTTCACTCTTTGAACAAAGGTAGGTGGTATTTTTATTTTTTCGTGTTTTTCACAATCACTATTAAGCTTAAAGTTATCAATGGTTTCAGGGCAAATTTCAATTTCGCCCTTTATATTACATATATATACATCGCTACCTGTAGTGCTTGCTAATATATCAACATTCTGGCACATAAGCAAAATAGCAGCTTCAGAATTTGTTTTTACTGTACCTGAATTAACGATCTCTGTAGTAGCCTTTGCCAGTTCATGGGCGTTTTTTTGGGTTTCATTTAATGTTTGTGTTGACATAAAGTTAGCGAAAAAAAGCATAAGTGAAACGCCGATAACAAAAAAACTTGTTAAAACTATAGCCGAAAAAATGAAAAAGTATTTAAGGAAAAAAGCTCCTTTTTTGTTTTTTTTCAGTTTCATATTAATGTTTATTTTGTTTCAAACTTATAGCCTACGCCCCAAACAGTTTTAAGCTCCCATTTATCTGAAACACCTTCAAGCTTCTCTCTGAGGCGCTTTACGTGAACATCTACGGTTCTTGAATCACCGTAGTATTCAAAACCCCAGACCTCATCAAGAAGCTGGTCTCTTGTGTAAACGCGGTTAGGGTTGCTTGCAAGATGGAATATAAGCTCCAATTCCTTAGGTGGAGTATCAATAGTAGCACCGTTAACCTTAAGCTCATAGTTTGTAAGATTTATCATAAGCTTATCATATGCAACTTCTTTTATGGCTTCGCCGGAAGAGTTGTGGTCTGATGAACGTCTGAGAACAGCCTTGATTCTTGCAACAACCTCTTTTGTTTCAAAAGGCTTTGTGATGTAATCATCTGCGCCTAATTCAAGACCAAGCACCTTGTCGAAGGTTTCTCCTTTAGCGGTAAGCATAATTATAGGAATACGCGAGATTTTTCGTATTTCTCTGCATATCTGCCAACCATCCATACCGGGAAGCATAATATCCAAAAGGATAAGGTTAGGACATGTTGTTTCATAAGCTTCAATAGCTTTAAGACCATCAGTACAAACCTCAACATCAAACCCATCTTTTTCAAGATAGAGCCTGAGAAGCTCACAAATATTAACATCATCATCAACAATGAGAATTTTTGAGTTTGCCATTTTTAAACCTCCTATGTGGTTTCTTTAATATGATTATATACCATTAAATACAGAAATATATGAACAAATTTTAAAATAAAGATAACGTATATGAAAATAATGGCAACAAATTCCATTTCAAGAGCTTGTTGCCATTATCTTATTTCTTTTTATCTTTTTTTGCTTGCTTGGCTTCAAGCTTTGCTTTTTTCTTTAATTCTTTTGCTCTTCTTGCTTTTACTACTGCTTCTTTGTTTTTGTTGTGTTTCTTTGAAGCTACGAGAATAATTATAAGCGCAACAATCAGAAGAATACAAAGAGAAAGCGATATTACAATAACCAATCTTTTGACGTCGTCATCAGAAAGTTTGTCGGTGTTTTTTGCCGAGTACTGAGGAAGTGTTGTAGCGTCTATCAGAACTACCTGAATAATTCCGTCATCGTCAACAACATATTTGTATCCGTCGGGAAGTTGTTCGTAATTTCCCTGGCTTATTATGTTTCCGTTTTGGTCAACAAGCTGGCCTTTATCGTTAACTGAAAGAATATTTCCCACAACATTCATGGCGCCATTGTTGAATTTTGAAACAAGAGGGGAAATAGCAGGAAGAGAAGGAGTTCCTGTAACAACCTGAGTTGTACCATCCTGTTGAAGAATTGTGGTGCCCAGTGTTGGAATAATACCTGTAATATTGCTGTCTTCAGGCTCTTTTGTTCCCTGGTGAATATTGAGCCTGTATGTAGAAGATTTTTTCAAATCGTTTACGGTGTATGTACAAACAATAGTGATAATTTGTTTTGCTGAGTCAGTTAAATTGACTAAAGCATATTTGCCGGGTGTAACAGATTTTCCGTTTATTGTTACGCCTGATGTTGCCTGTATAGGTGTAGGATTTATTGATATGTTTTCTCTTTTTGCTTCAAGGAAAACATCATACTCATCAATATCAGAGAAAAACTCCTGCTCAAGGTCAAACCTGGTTGTTTTTTTGAGAACAATATTGAAGCATTCCTGGTAATTGTATTTCTTGTGGGAAATTGTAACATTTGAATCCTGCTGTGCCATTCTTTGAAGAATGTAGTAGGGGATAGATTGCTCTTTAGAGGCTTTAACAAGAGATTGAGGGTCAAGCTTAACATCATACTGAGTACCTAACATAGCGGTAAGATACTTCTGAGTAAGCTCTTCCTGTGTTGCGTTTTCTGAATCAATTGATAAGCCGTAGCCTCGTATTGTCATAATCGCAACGCGCCTGAAAACCTCAGGTCTGTCTAACGTAGGAATTTCTGAAACAGATGCATAGCCGTTAACATATAACGACATCAATGAGGTGTAGTAAATGTAATCCTCTAATGAGCCGAAGCCATCTTTTCCAAAAAACTTAACCATAAAGTTGGCAAGAGAGTTTTTGTTCCCTGAAAGAGCAGCTATATACATAACGAGCGCCTCTTCCATAGGAGTTCCCTCAGGAATTTCTAAATGCTCACCTTTGTAAACGTAGTATAAATCGTTGCGCATCATAGCGTAAAGTGCGCTTATCATAAGAACTCTTTCTGCATCAGCTTCATCTTCAGGTGTAACAACAATACCTTGCTGACGGAGCCAATCTGCTTTGGTCTGGTCTGAAACAGTAGGCTCGGAAATTAACGTAAGAGCGCCGATCTGGTTTAATAAGTAAAGATATGCAGCTCTTTGAGATTCCTCATCAAGAGTGTAGTTTTTTACACATTCTTCAACCTGTGCCTTGAAGTGAGGTGCATCTGTTGTGTAAGGGTATGATGTTACAGGTTTAAGAGTTGCAGCATTTGCAATACCACTTGGAGAAAGCATATCTTCCTTTATAGTGAGCTGGCGGAGCCATGAAGGGTCGGGCTCACTGTAGGCGTACTGGGTGTTTACGCCAATATTACCATCGAATTTTATAGCGAAATCCTTTGCGAAGGCAGACGGCATTAAAGCAGTAACAAATGTTACTACCAAAAGAAGCAATGATATAAGTTTTGCATTTCTTTTCATAAACTTGTCTCCTTTCACAAAATCTTAACTATTATACCAAAACTATAGTGTTGAGTCAATCAAAAACGTTATTTTGAAAAGGAAAATATTGTAATTGATTTATATTCTTCACCTGCGTCGTAAACGCAGTTTGGCCATTCAGGATGGTTAGGTGAATCAGGGAAAACCTGTGTTTCAAGGCAGAAAGCAGACCGCTTTGTTAAAGGAAGGTCGCCCTTACCCATTATTGAACCGTCAAGGAAGTTTCCGGTGTAAAGCTGAACGCCGGGCTCTGTAGATTTAACTCCCATTTTAATACCGCTCTTATCACCTTTAGCGATGGCAATTGTCTTTAACGAGCCGTCATAGTCTGTAATGCAGAAGTTGTGGTCATAGCCCATACCGTTTTTGAGCTGGAGGAAATCCTCTTCAATATCTCTTCCGATTTCCTTTTCCGTTGTGAAATCAAATGGTGTACCTTTAACCTCAGGTAATTCACCTGTTGGTATACTCATTTCGTCAATAGCGGTGAATCGATCTGCGTTAATTTGAAGAGTATGCTTTAAAACATCACCGTTTTCATAGCCGTTAAGGTTAAAATAAGCGTGGTTTGTAAGGTTTATAACAGTCTTTTTGTCGGAAATTGCACTATATTCAATGCTAAGGTTGTTTTCATCATCAAATGTGTAAATAACTTTTACATCAACATTTCCCGGGAATCCATCCTGACCGTCAGGGCTTGTGTATGCGAATTCAACAGAATTTTCGTCAAGTTCTTTTCCGCACCAATGAGCAGAGCTATATTCACCGCCGCCGTGAAGGCAGGTAATGCCTTTCTCATTTTGAGTAACATTGTATGTAACGCCATCAATTGTGAATGAGCCGTTTTTAATGCGGTTTGCATATTGACCAACAACAACACCTTGATAATCACTACGGTTTATGTGGCCGTCTAATGAGCCGTGTCCGGAGAGAATGTCAATAAAGTTCCCGTTTTTATCTTCAAGAATAATTTTATCAAGAGTGGCGCCCTTCTCAATAATCTGAGCCTTTGAGCCACATTTGTTTGTAATAATAAATCCGTGAACGTTTTTGCCGTTCATTTCGCCGTAAATAAACTTTTCAATAGCCATAAAAATCCCCCCAAATTTATCTAGTATATAATACCTCAAATTGGTACTTAAAGTCAAGGAAACAAGAGGTTTAATAAAATATATTTACAGTTCATTTCAAATTTAGTAACAATTATATAGTGATTTGATTATTTCATAATTATATGGTATTATATAAATATCTGATTATCAGGGAGGGTGGGATAATATGCAAGCGTTTATTATAGGGCTCGAGCCTTTTTTCAGATATGCCATATTGGGCATAGTACTGTTTATAAATATCCGTATGCTTCTCAGCTTGTTTTTTAAGAAAGCCACTGACCCTATAAGAGCCAAACTCATAAACACTGTTACTAATGAAAGCATTTCTTTAAGAGAGCGCGAAACCTCTTTAGGCAGAAACAAAAGCTGTGATATTGTTCTTCCTTTTGACACTATTTCAAGGCTTCACGCTGTTATAGCTTACAGAAATAAAGGCTTTGTTATTTTCGATACGTTTTCAAAATCAGGTATTAAAGTAAACGGCAAAAAAATTGATAAAAAAGCATATATCCACAATGGTGATGAAATTAATATAGGCGGTCTTCGGTATGAGCTTCATGAGGGAAAGTATAAATTCATAAAAGATAAAAGCTCTGTCTTGGGAACGCCATCATATGGTGTTGTGCTGATTCTTCTTGCGGTGATTAATATATTTATTATGCTTCTTAACCTTTACCCAAATGGAGAATTTAATGAGGTTATAGTTTGCGTTTATCTTGGATATATTGCGCTTCAGTGGTGTTATTATCTTTTTGCCACATATGTATTAAGACTTCATAATTTTGAACTTGAAATGATTGCTTTTACTTTCTGCTCTTTAGGTCTTGGTATTGTAGGAAGTATGTATCCTGATGCAGTTCTTAAACAACTTTTAGCTGTCATTCTTGGCGTTGTAGGGTATTGTGCTTTGCTTGTTATTATGCGCTATGTGGAAGCAATAAAGTCTATCAGATGGGTTCTCGCGGCGGGTGCTATAGGTATTCTGGCGCTTACTCTTGTTATTGCCGAGCCTACCAATGGAGCAAGAAACTGGCTCTCTTTAGGCGGTATTTCAATACAACCTTCAGAGCTTGTTAAGGTGGCATTTGTTTTTGTTGGAGCTGTTACTCTTGAAAAACTTCAGTCTATAAAAAATCTCACTTTGTATATAGCATTTTCTGCTATATGTGTTGGGCTTTTGTTCCTTATGTTTGACTTCGGAACAGCGCTTATCTTCTTCTTTACTTTTGTTATTATTGCGTTTATGCGTTCAGGCGATATAAAAACTCTTTCTCTTGTTTGTGCCGTTGCCGCACTTGGCGCAGTAGCAATACTTATACTCAAGCCTTATGTTGCATCTCGTTTTTCTACCTATCTTCATGTGTGGGAATTTATGGACGAGGGTGGTTATCAACAGACCCGTACACTTATTTATTCTGCAAGTGGCGGGCTTTTTGGCCTTGGTCTCGGTAATGGTGAGCTTCGTAATGTTTTTGCTGCAGCAGAAGATCTGGTGTTTGGTGTTGTGTCAGAAGAATTCGGTCTTATAATGAGCTTTATGATTCCGATAACCTATTGCATAATAGCAGTCTGGGCAATTGTGAATGCGAAAAAGGCGAAATCCACATTCTATACAATTGCAGGCGTAGGTGCAATTGCAATGATTCTTTTTCAGACAATGCTCAGCATCTTTGGAATAACAGATTTGCTTCCTTTAACAGGTGTAACCCTTCCTTTCATAAGCAAGGGTGGGTCAAGTATTATTTCCTGCTTTTGTCTTATTGCATTTATTAAGAGTATAGATACACGTACTTTCGCGAATTTTAAACCTGAGCTTTTGCCTGCGGATATTCCCGTAACAACAAAGCCTGTAAAGAAAGGTGGTGCAAGGCGTGAAAACGACAGCTAAAAGAAGTGTAGCCTTGCTGCTGCTTGTTGCGGTAGTTGTATCAGGTCTCGGAGTTTTAGGTTATAGGTTTGCGGTCAATGGTGAAAAATGGTCAACAATGCGCGCAAATGCCCATCTTACTAAAAATGGTAGCTTTGTAGGTGCAGGCAATGTTATTGACAGAAACGGTGAAATTTTAGCTTTTACCCAGGATACTGAAAGAATGTACAATTCCTCAGAACGAATACGTCGTTCAACCCTTCATATAGTAGGTGATACGGAAGGGTATATTTCTTCAGGTGTTCAGACTGCATATAAATCACAGCTTGCAGGCTATAATCCTGTTACAGGTATTTATACACTTGAAAGATATGGGAAGGGTAACGATGTTACTCTTACTATAGATAGTGGCGTGTGTGCCGTAGCATATGATGCCATGAAGGGTAAAAAGGGCATTGTTGCGGCGTATAACTACAAAACAGGTGAGATTATATGTTCTGTATCCTGCCCTAACTATGACATAAAAAATAAACCCTCCAACGAGGATATAGAAGACAATTCTGATGGGAAATATGATGGTATATACCTTAACAGGTTGATTGATGGTCTGTATACGCCGGGTTCAACCTTTAAAGTTATTACAGCAATCAGTGCGATACAGAATATTAGTGATATTGATTCATTTGAATATAAATGTTCAGCTGAAGAAATAGTTGACGGGGTTAAGGTAACGTGTCCATCCGAACACGGAAAAATGAATTTCCATGAGAGCTTTTCTAATTCCTGTAACTGTGCCTTTGCAGTTCTTTCGCAGAAAATTGGCAAAGAAAATCTTCAGGCAACCGCAGCGCAGATGGGGTTTGGTGAAAGTTTTTCATTCGGTAACGGTTCCACATCTGCAAGCAAAATTAATCTTTCTGATGCTTCTCCAGGTGATGTTGCATGGGCAAGTGTAGGTCAGTATGATACTCTTGTTAACCCTTATCATATGCTTACAGTAATAGGTGCTGTTGCAAATGGTGGCGAGGCGATTCTGCCATATGCCGTATCAAATGTTACAACTCCTGCTGGCAGAGTAACAGAGGAGGCTTCCCCTGAAAGCAGAATATATCTTGATAGCACTATTGCCGCTGAAATCGGACAAATGATGAGAAAAACCGTAGAAAATAAATATGGAGATTATAATTTTCAAGGGCTTTCAATGTGCGGTAAAACAGGCACAGCAGAAGTTGGCGACGAAGAAAAACCGCATTCCTGGTTTGTAGGCTTTTCACAGAACGAAAAATGCCCGGTAGCTATTGTTGTCGTGGCGGAAAATGGCGGTTGGGGTTCTTCAACAGCGATGCCGATAGCCTCTAAAGTTATGAACGAAATATATAAAACAATGGCGTAAAAATGAATTTACAAAACATGGTTTGTTAACAAAATATTTACTCTTTGTTATCATATTATTTTGTTGACTTGTAGTGCGATTTATTGTAAAATATTATGTAATTGTGATATGGTAGGAGTAATCCTGCCATATGAATATTTATTTTTTGAAAGGCTGAAATAAATGAGCTTTATTGAATTTGATTCTGTTTACAAAAGATACAAAATGGGCGAGGTTGTTATTAACGCCGCCGATGGTGTAACCTTCAATGTTGAGCAAGGTGAATTTTGCGTTATTGTGGGCGCCAGTGGTGCTGGTAAAACAACAGTTCTTAATATTCTGGGCGGTATGGACGATTGCGACGATGGTAAGGTGCGTGTTGCAGGCGACCTTATCAACGAATACGACAGTAAGCGTCTTATTGAATACAGACGCTACGATGTTGGTTTCGTTTTCCAGTTCTATAACCTTGTTCCTAACCTTACTGCTCTTGAAAATGTTGAGCTTGCAACTCAGATTGGTACAAAGGCGCTCAATCCTGCAAAGGTTCTTGAAAGAGTAGGTCTTGCAGAACGTCTCGATAACTTCCCGGCTCAGCTTTCAGGCGGTGAGCAGCAGCGTGTTTCAATTGCGCGTGCTCTTGCTAAAAACCCAAAGCTTCTTTTGTGCGACGAGCCAACAGGTGCCCTTGACTACAATACAGGTAAGCAGATTTTAAAGCTTTTACAGGATACAAGCCGTGAAACAGGTATGACAGTTATTGTTATTACTCATAACCAGGCTCTTACTCCTATGGCGGATAGAGTTATTTCTATGAAGAGCGGTAGAGTTGTCAACATAACAACTAATGATAATCCAATGTCTGTTGAAGACATCGAATGGTAACTTAAGGATAACTGAAAGGAAATATAAAAATGACAAATTCCTATATTACAGACAGTTTCCGTTCGATACAGCGTTCCTTCAGCAGATTTGTATCGATTATTGCAATAGTTGCAATGGGAAGCGGTTTGTTCTGCGGTCTTAATGCTATTGGTCCCGATATGGTGGATACCGCAAATACATATTATGATGAATATAATCTTATGGACCTTCGTCTTCAGTCTTACCTTGGTCTTTACGACGAAGAGCTTGAAAAGGTTCGTCAGATAGAAGGCGTTGAAGCAGTTCAGGGCGTTAAATTTGTTGACGGTTACGTGCAAACGCCTAACGATAAGGGCGAGTACGAAGGTATCGTTGATATTGACGGTTCTGAAATGACCATAAAAGTTACAGGTCTGGATCTTATGACAGCGGTTAATTTCCAGAATGGGGAAGATAACCCTAACTATATAAACAGACTCAGGTTAATTGAAGGACGTTATCCTGAATCTCCTAACGAGTGCGTTGTAACCTGTAGCGGTCTTACAACACCTGAACAATTTAAAATAGGTAACACCCTCAAAATCAGGGGGGATGACGAAGATATAGGTTATTATCTCAAGCATAATATCCTTACAATTGTTGGTGTTATCCAGACACCTTATTGGGTTTCCTATGAACGCGGTGTTACAACCGCAGGTAGTGGTAAGCTTGGCGACTTTATTTACGTTAGCAACGATGCTTTTACTGAAAATATAACATACTACAGCGAAGCATACATTACCCTTGAAGGTGCAGATGAGTATGAGGCGTATTCAGAGGAATATGACGAGTTTGTCAAGTCAATGCAGCAGAAAATCGCTACAGAGGCAGATAAACTTTCTGCTGAAAGCAGAAACAGACTTATCATAGGTCTTCCTCAGAAGGTAGCGTCTGCAAAGCAGCAAATAGATATTGCAGAATCTACTGTCGGTGGTGCTCTTGAAGAGGGTAGAAAACAGCTTGAAGAGCTTTATGAGCTTGAAAAAACAGGCGCAAAGCAGCTTGAAGAGGCTCAGAAGACTATGGACGAGGAGTACGCCAAAGTCCAGGGGCAGCTTCAGGATGGTAGTAACCAGTATGTTGCTGCGGTAAATGAATATAATGCAAAAATCACTCAGTTCTCACAAAGTCAGGTTACCCTTGCTAATAAACAATCTGAATATAATGCAAAGAAAATGGAAGCTGACTCCGCCAGAGAAAAGCTTAATGAAGCAAAGCTTCAGTTAACAGTTGCAGAAAAGGAAATAAAATATACAGAATCTCTTGTTGAATCTGCCACAGGTACTCTTAAAGCGCTTGAAGAAAATCAGAATGTTGCCCAGGATGACCTTCATCTTGACCAGATGGCAGACAGATTAGAGGAAACAAACCCTGAACTTGCAAATATTCTTCGTTCAGCGTCCAACCTTACCGCTCAGGGTATGGCAGCAGATGCTATTGTTGAGGTTGAACAGCTTCTTGACCAATATAATTCAGAACTTGCAGTTGCAAAGCAACAATATGCAGAAGGCAAAGCAGAGTACGATGTAAATAATGCAGAATGTACAGCTGCAGAACAGAAGCTTTCTGACGCAAAGGTTCAGCTTGATGCGGCTCAGGCTCAGCTTGATAATGCAGAAAAACAGCTTCAGGCATATAAGACTCAGATTGAATCAAGCGGTGATGAGCTTCAGTATGGCTCAATTGAAGCCCAGACAAAATATATGACTGCTCAGGCAACTCTTGCTCTTAAAATGACTCAATACCAGAACATTAAGGCTATTATTGAGCAGGCAGAAAAAACCTTTTCAGAAAAAGAAGAGCTTGTAAACACTAAAATCGGCGTTGCCCGTACTGCATATAATAAAGGTGCAGGTCTTATTGAAAACATCAATGAGGGCGTAGGCTGGAGTGTATATACAAGACATGATAACCCCGGCTACACAGGCTACGGTCAGGCGGCAGATAATATGGTTCGCCTTGCCTATATTTTCCCAACTCTTTTCTTCATAGTATCAACAATGGTTTGTCTTACAACTATGACACGTATGGTTGAAGAGGAAAGAACCCAGTTAGGTACTCTTAAAGCGTTAGGATATTCTAACAAAATGATCGCAGGCAAATACCTTCTTTATGCAGGCCTTGCGAGTGGATTTGGTGTTATACTCGGTATCGCCCTTGGATTTACCGCAGTGCCGAAAATTCTTGCAGCGGCGTGGGGTATTATGTATGAAATGCCTGACCTTATTGCATCATTTATGCCACTGTTCCTTGTTTTGGGCGTAGTGCTTTCAATAGGAACAACCAGCTTTGCAACATATTATGCCTGCCATAAAGAGCTTGCTTCTGTTCCTGCAGTGCTTATGAGGCCGAAGGCTCCTAAAGCAGGTAAAAGAGTATTCCTTGAAAAGGTTGATTTTATCTGGTCAAAGCTTAGCTTTACAGGTAAGGTTACAGTAAGAAACCTTTTCAGGAACAAAAAGCGTTTTGCAGTTACCATTATAGGTATCGCAGGTTGTACAGCGCTTCTTCTTGCTGCGTGCGGTCTTCGTGATGCCATAAGCGGTGTTATTGATAATCAGTATGGTAAGGGGACAGGTATCGCTCAGTATGACCTTCAGGTAGTTCTTAAGGATGGTCAGGCAAATTATAACGATAGCCAGATAGTTTCCCATATTAATGGTTACGAAAACATTGAAGAATCAATGCTCGGTTACCTTAAGGTTTGCCATGGATATTCTGACAGAACTGACAAGGAAATGGAAATTGACATTCTCATTCCTGAAAATCCTGATGTAATGAAGAATTTTATTAACCTTCGTAAAGGTGATGAAATTATTCCATATACAAACGAGGGCGCAATAATAACAAAGAAACTTGCAAGTAAAACGGATACCAAAATCGGTGATCTTCTTACAATTTCATGGACAGAAGGTTCAAAAACAGTTGAGTATCAGGTTACGGTTGCAGATATTGTTGATAACTATGCTTTCCATTATGTTTATATGACACCTGCATACTATCAACAGGTTACGGGTGCAGTGCTTGACTATAACTATCTGTTCTGCAAGTTGTCAGAGGATATAACAACAGAGCAAAAGGTGCAGCTTGAAAAAGAAATCAATAATATCAAGGATGTAAACGGGTCTGTTTATACCACTGTTGTTATTGACAACTTCGCAAACATTGTTAACACTCTTAATATGGTTATTATGTTATTTGTAATTGCAGCTATGGCTCTTGCTATTGTTGTTCTTTATAACCTTAATAACATTAATGTTAATGAGCGTATCAGGGAGCTTGCAACTCTTAAAGTTCTCGGCTTCTATAATGGTGAAGTTTCAGCGTATATTTATCGTGAGAATATATTCCTTACAATTATTGGTATCGTAACAGGTCTTATACTTGGCATACCGCTTAATATAGCTGTTGTAGGTATTGTTGATATAGATACTCTTACATTCAAAACAGACCTTGAGCCCCAGAGCTTTATTATTGCTGCTGTATCAACTGCAGTATTTGCAGTGCTAGTTAACCTTCTTATGCACTTCAAACTGAAGAAAATAAGTATGGTAGAATCACTTAAATCAGTAGAATAAACAAAAAATCCTTCCGCAAAAAAGCGGAAGGATTTTTTAGTTAATAGAGAAGGGTGAAAAGTGAAGAGGTTAGTGGAAACACGCCTCCGAACATTATATTTTTAGCTATGATTTCACTTTGCGCTCTGCGTATTGCATTTAATTACTGTGTCCATAAAGCTGTTTTGTTTTATATGACCCGTTGAGATAAATATGAGCGCAGAATTCTGCAAGATCATGTGGAGGAATTTTCATACCCTCATCCATCCAGTCAATCATAATTCCAACCATAGCGTTGAGTATGTAATTAGTGGAATACCTTGCAGGATTGTTAACATCAAAAACTTCTTTGGAGTTAGGAATGTTGTTAAGCATTAAAATCTGAATTTGCTTATAAAGCTGATTGTTTGTATCATTCTTTATAATAAACTTAACAAGCGCTTCGTGTTCCTTGCAGTAGGTGAGCAAGCTTTCTGCATAATCTGTAAAACCTTCTATAGTTGTAATAGATGGTGTGGATTCGCTTAAAACCTCTTTAAATGCCTGGTAGGCTTCGTTTTGAATCTGCTGAAGCATATCAAGTAAATCTGTATAATAAAAATAAAATGTTGCTCTGTTAACATCTGCAAGGGTTGTAAGCTCTGTTACAGATATTTCTGTTATAGGCTTCTTTTCAAGAAGTGAAATGAGAGCATCTCTCAATGCTTTTTTTGTTCTTTTAACACGTCTGTCTGTATTGTTAAGACTACGCTTTTTTTCGTATGCCAATTTCCTACAACCTTTCGTTGTTTTGTATGATAACTAACAGTATTATACTACAAAGTAACATAAAATGCAAGAACAACAAAAAATGATGCTTTCGTATAGAAAGCATCATTTTTTTATCATTTGTAAAAAGACTTTAATAATTCTATTTCTTTCTGATAACCATCAATGTCATTTGGCGTTTCGAGGAAGAAAGGAATTTCGCGAAGAAGAGGGTGGTTTATAATACGGGTTATTGCCTCGATACCAAGGCTACCGCCACCGATTATTTCGTGCCTGTCTTTATGCGAAGCAAAAGGGTTTTTGGAATCATTAAGGTGAATTGCCTTGAGCCTGTCAAGACCAATAACATCATCAAATTCCTTTAACACACCGTCAAGGTTGTTTACAATATCATATCCACCGTCATATACGTGGCAGGTATCAAGGCAAACGCCAAGTTTTTCTTTAAGTTCAACCTTATCAATAATTGCTTTTATTTCTTCAAAGCTTCTGCCTACCTCACTACCTTTACCTGCCATAGTTTCAAGCAGTACAGTAGTGGTCTGCTCCTTTGAAAGTACAGAATTAAGCATATCTGCAATCAACTGAATTCCAACATCTGCACCTTGCTGAACATGGCTTCCCGGGTGGAAGTTGTAAAGTGCACCTTCAATATGGTTAAGACGTATAATATCATCTGCCATAGTGTTTCTGGCAAACTCTCTCAAGCCCTCGTCTTTAGCGCAAGCGTTCATAGTATATGGCGCATGGGCAAGCACACTTATAATACCATTTTCTTTTCTGTATTCTTCAAAAGCCTTTATATCATCTAAATCAAGAGGTTTTGCCTGACCGCCTCTTGGGTTACGGGTAAAAAACTGAAAATCGTTAGCGCCGATTCTTACAGCTTCTTTACCCATGGCAAGATATCCGCCTGAGCTTGATAAATGGCAACCTATTTTGAACATAATTTTCTCCTGTTAATTAAGTTTGTGAATAAATAATCCGCTTAAGAGCTTTGGCTCAAACCAAGTGGATTTTGGTGGCATAATCATATTTGCGTCTGCAATAGCCATTAAATCCTCGAGAGTTGTCGGATACATAGAAAATGCAACGCTGAAGCCACCGTTTACAAGCCTTTCAAGCTCACCGAGACCGCGTATACCACCAATAAAATCAATTCTCTTATCTGTACGAGGGTCGCCAATATTAAGAATGGGCGTGAGAAGATTTTTCTGAAGAATTGAAACATCTAACTGATCTACAGGGTTATTTTCGTCGAATGTGCCGTCTTTGGCGGTAAGTTTATACCATTTTCCATCAAGATACATGCCGAATGTGTGCTTTTCTTCAGGATGATACGCATCGGTGCCCACACTTTCTTCAACTATGAATTTATCTGAAATTTTTTCAATGAATTCTGCTTCTGTGTTGCCGTTAAGGTCTTTAACAACTCTGTTGTAATCCATAATTTCGAGTTCATCTGCAGGAAACAATACTGCAAGGAAAAAGTTGAATTCCTCTGTGCCGTTAAAGCAAGGATTCGATTCCCTTCTCTTTTTTGCAACATTAACAGCAGATGCGCAACGATGGTGGCCGTCTGCAATATAAAAATCGCCTGCGTCTGCAAGGAGAGCTGAAAGCTTTTTGCAGTCTTCTGCATTATTTATTACCCAAACAGTGTTTGAAATTCCGTCTTCTGTAACAAAATCATACTCAGGTTCATTTTCTTTGTAATTGTTGATTATTGCAGAAATTTCTTCCTGACCTTTGTAGCAAAGGAAAATAGGACCGGTATTGGCGTTGCAGGTATCAACGTGCCTGATTCTGTCTGCTTCTTTGTCGGCACGTGTAAGTTCATGCTTTTTGATGCGGTTTTCAATGTAATCATCAACCCAGGCACAGCCTACAAGACCTGTTTGCGCTCTGCCATTCATAATCTGACGATAAACATAAAAGCAGGGTGTATCGTCGTTTGCCATAATGCCATGTGCTTCCGCATTTATAAGGTTTTCCTTTGCTTTTGCATATACTTCATCGCTGTAAAGGTATGTTCCTTCAGGCAAATCAATTTCTGCTTTATCTATATGAAGAAATGAATAAGGGTTGCCCTTAACCATTTCCTTAGCCTCTTCGCTGTTCATGACATCGTAGGGGAGAGCCGCTACTTTAGACGCATATTCTTTAGTTGGTCTTAACGCTTTGAATGGTCTGAAAACTGCCATAATAAGCCTCCTGAAAAAGAGATTTTGTACTATATAATTTTACTTTATCCAATGCTTTCTTGTCAATATATTATTGAATTTTACCAAGCGATATGCTACTATAAAAACAGTTTTTAGCAAAGGTTTTGAAGATGAATGGACAATAAAACAAGTTTGGATAGGCTGATGAAATATATCAGCAATTTAACTGTTAATAATAACCGTACATGGTTTCACGATACCCATGAGGAATATGAGGCTGTACGTAAGGATTTTCTTGCATTCCTTGATATGTTCCGTTTTAAACTCAGTAAAGAAGCAGAAGATATCGGCAAATCAATAATGTATATGGAGGCAAGGGAATGGATGTATCGGGTTGCCCGCGATATGCGTTTTCACAAAAATGGGCCGCCGTATAATCCTGCGTTCAGGGCATATATTGCCGCCGACAGAAAATCATGGCATCCTATTGGTTATTTTTTGAGGATTTACCCTGGTGATAGTTGTTTCGGTACGGGCCTTTGGTGCGATAGTACGGCAAAGATGAATAGTGTGAGAAAATACATTTCTCTTCATTACGATGAATTCGTTGAAGCTCTTAATAAGGGCGGTATATCCGTTAGCGGAGAAAGTCTTAAATCAATGCCTCGTGGCTTTTCTGCAGATGACCCTGCTGCCAAGTATATTAAGCTTAAAAGCTGGACTATGATGGTGCATATACCCGATAGCGATATAACAAATTTTGAAGAACTTTCCGATGTTCTTGTGTTTTATGTTCGTAAAATGGAGCCTATGAGGAAGTTTCTTCTTAAAGCGGCTAACTTCGTTGATAACGGAAGACCTGAATTTGAATGGTAAAAAAAGAGCAAGTCAATTTGATTGACTTGCTCTTTTTGTGTGTTTATGAAATTGTTGTCTGACTCTGGTTCTTTGTTGGTACAAGAGCGATGTAGCTTCTGCCCTGGTTGAGAGAAAGCTCGTTGCCGTCTGCACCATAGAATTTCATAATATCTGAGTAATCGCCTTTTTCCCAGGTAATGTTTTCGTATGTACCATTTGAAATGTACACGCCATTACCCTTTGAAAGGTCGTATGCAATTCTCTTGCTGTCTATCATAGATGTTGCTGAGTAAACAATAATGATGTTAGTAAAGCTCTGCTGTGTGCCGTTGTCGTCCTTGAAATCTCTGCCGTTGAGGGAACTGAGATAAACCTTGTTCTCTGCATCATATGTGTATTTGTATGTGTAGCTTGATGAGAATGGTACTGAAACAGCTGTGCAAGCACCTCCTGAAAGAGTTACGGGAGACTGGTTGAACTTAAAAGGCTTGTCCTTGCCTTCTTCAGCTGTTGTTCTGAAATCTTTTTTATCAATGTTCTTTATAACATTATCTTTTGTTGTGTATGCGGTATGCTCTGTTGCAACATTTCTTGATCTGTCGCGGTGGAACCCACCATCGCTCATACCGTCAATGTGGCTTGTGCCGTGATTATCAAGAGCGTTGTAACCTTGAGGGCTTCCGCCAAAGTGAACGAATATAGAATCAAAGCCTTCTGCTATTTCAACGAAATAGTGGCGAGCACTTCTTGTAGGACCTATTTTATCGGGAAGACGAGATGCATCTGCAAACATGCAAAGCATTCTTGTAATACCGCCTTCAGCAAGAAGCTCCCATACAATATCTGCAGAAGCAATGCCCCACTGTGGTCTTGCATCAGGATGATTTTCAACAGATACAAGAACTGAGCGGTTACCGATTAATTCTTCAGGGTAATCTGCCTCACCTGTAAGAGGGTTAACGTTCTGTGGAACAGGAGGTAAGGTTGTTGCTTCTGTTAATGGTTCTGTAGTGGTAGTAGGTTCGTCGTCCTTTTTACCGCAACCCACAAAACTGCCGATTATTAAAATAAGCGCAATTACAAGGGAAAGTGCTTTTGTGATTTTTTTGTTTTTGATTTTTGCCAATTTTCTCATTCCTTTAGAGGTAATTTTAAAGCCAGAATTCTACAAGATGTTTAATGTAACCATACGTTGCAGGATTCTTTGTATCTATTGTAACATCTGCCACAGAAAAAACAAGACAAAACGTGTATACTATGCTGAAAATTGTCGAAATGAATAATAAGGATGTGAAAATTTTGTTAGTTTCTTCGGTATTGACATTGTTGAAAATTGCAAAAATTATAATTGCAGTGGCGATAAAGAAAATATATCCAAAATCGCTGAAATATCTTTGCAATAATCCACCTGCCTGAGCATCTGCAATAACTGTTGCCAAACCTACAAGAAGAGTGATAATCGTAAAGCCAAAAAGCTTATGCTTTTTAAGAGAACCTTTGGCTTTCGGTAATGCTGCGATAAACCATAAAACAGGTGTGCAGGTTATAAGCCCGCCAAAGCAATATTCATATATTGTTTTGCCAACATAATTGGTTTGGATTGATACGTTTTCAATGAATGGAAATGTTGCGGTGAAATTTGGCGTCTGGAAAAGGTATGTGAAGATACCTAATCCTGTTCTGCCTATCTCAAATCCGCGGCGTGTAACATCGTTTGTAGTAAGATTATATCCTGAACCGAAATCAAAAGGTGAACCAAAACGGATAAAATTGTAATACATAATACCTGATGCAACTACTATAAACGGTAAACCTAATACAATAAGATTTTTTATTCCTTTTGAAGTTGCAATTTTCTTGTTCTTGAAGAGGAATTCCCAAAACAGAGGAAGTGCTACTGCGCACATAAGCACGCTTTGTGGTCTGCATCCTACAGCAAGGGCGCAGCATAATGAACCAATGAATAAATATATATTTTGCTTCTTTTCTGAATCTCTGCCCTTTATCCACCAATAAATTCCCCATACAACAAACGACATAGCGCAGATTATGGGTACTGAATAAAAATCAGGTCTTTTCACAAGGAACATAGTACCGCAGCAGTTTATCAAACCGAGGGCGGTGAGGAGGTAAACACCAATAGAAAGATTTTTGAATCTCTTTTCTGCAATTATTTGCAATAATTTAAATACACCAAGGGCAAAAATGGTTGCAAATCCGATGATTCCAAAAGCAGAGGGGAAAGGTGCATCAAAAATTGCCCTGAAAGGAAGATACATCAAAAGAAGTGGCACTATACCGAAATATACATAGTAGTGGCCATTGTAAAAAGCTACATCCCAACGGTAATGGTCTCCTGTTAGCTGAGCATTAAGGCTTCTTGCAGTTGTATCATATGGGTTTTCCATATTGAGTAATGACTCAGGTATATCGTTGTTATCTATATATGTTTTACCCTGAAGGAAAGCCTGAGCAAGCTCATCATACTGGTTATGGTTTTCCATGCGAAGTGGCTCAAATTTGAGTCCGTTTTCATAATTTGACCAACCTAGAAATAGTGGATTAAGTGTGCCGATAATCATGAAAATCACACATTGTACAGCCATAAAGCCTGCTATGAACGATGATTTCGAATCCTTTGCCTCTGTCAACTTCGTTTTATAAAGCGGTGATGATGGGCGGAAAATGTAAAGTAGCAACAAAATTGCTGTTAAAATCCCCAGCCTTACAAATGAAAAGTCAAAATCTCTTTTTTCGTTTATTGAAACTGATTTGACTTTAAGAACATATTCTTCGCAGTCAAACCTCAGTTTCAGGTGTGTTGAGGCGCCTGATGCGGCAACAGCGATGTAATTGCTTTTGTTAACATCTTTGTATATAGTGCGGGATGGTGTGCCGAAATAATATTCGTTTGCTTCATCTGTCAGATAAACAGTAACATTAACAGCTGGCGGAGCATCGTTACCTAAAACTATTTTTATGTTTTCAATTTCTGTGTTAATTTCAGGGAATTCAATTTCTTTATTGCCTAATAATGTGTATTCGCCGTTGTGGTCAGCAGTTTCGCCTAAAAAATGAGATAAGTCTGTGGCTTCGTAGTTTTTGGTGGTGTAGTGATTTATGTTGAAAATCGAAACTTCAAGTCCTATACAGAAAATAATTATTGCCAGAATTGCAAGAGCCACTCTTTTATTAAAAGCTTTTATGCCATTGCTTTTTTTATATATTAAAAATGCAATGGCAGAAAACACCAATAATGCAAAAAAACATATCAAAGTCATTTTGTTTCTCCTTGTAAGAGTTCTTTTATATTGTGTATTAATTAAAACATAAAAATAATTTTTTGTAAATATTTCCAAGTCAAAGGGCATATATTTCATTGATGAGTGAGGGATATTATGAAAAAATTCAATGAAATTAAAGAGCCTACATATGATTACATCACAAAGTATTTGCAGAATTTAAAGGATGAGTATCCTTTTTTGTATCTTGCCTCATGCGGTAAAACTGTTATGGGCAAAGATATACCTGCCCTTTGTATGGGTGAGGGTAAAAGACGTGTTATGTATGTAGGTGGTACGCATGCCAATGAGTGGATAACAACACTTTTTCTGTTGAAGTTTTGTGAGAAATTTTGCGAGTCAGTTAAAAATAACGATGAGATTTGTGGTTTTAATGGGCAAAAGATATTATCTCAAATCAAGTTGGTTATTATTCCGTGCTTCAATCCCGACGGAACAGATATTTTTATAAAAGGTGTGTCTGCCTGCGGTGAGCTTAAAGAACAGATTTATGATATAAGTAAGTTCAATTTTTCTCAATGGAGTGCAAACGCTAATGGCGTTGACCTAAATCACAATTTCAATGCGGATTGGTATGCTTTACGTGATTACGAGGAAAAGAATAATATTAAAAAGCCGTCACCAAGAAGGTATGGCGGAGCATATCCTGAAAGTGAGCCTGAAACAAAAGCACTGACAGAGTTTTTGAGGAACGTGCATTTTAACAGACTGTACTCGTTCCATTCTCAGGGTGAGGAGATTTTTTATAAGTACGGAAAAAACACCCCCGAAAAGTCTCTTTTTATCGCAAAAGCTCTTGCGGGTGTGAGCGGATATACTCTTGTTAAAAACGAAGGTCATTATAGTAGCGGTGGCTTAAAGGATTGGTTTATTGAGGAATTCAAGGAGCCGTCATTTACAATTGAAATTGGTAGAGGTAAAAATCCTTTGCCTTTGGAAAGCTTTAGCGAAATTTACGAAACAGTAGAGCCGTTGGCAGTAATGGGGTTGATGCTATGAAATGTACTGTAACAGACCTAAGAGCAAAAGAGGTTGTGAATATTGAGAATGGTTGCCGTCTTGGTTGCGTAACAGACGTGGAGATAGATACCTGCACAGGTTGCCTCGTAAGCATAACCGTTTTCTGTGGTAAAGGCTTTTGTGGCTTTTTTGGCAGAGGCGAGGAGATTGTAATCTGTTGGAAAGACATTGTGGTAATTGGTGATGATACAATTTTAGTCCGCAAAGGTGGCAGCAGAATAGGATAAAAGACTCTCCCAGTTTTTCATTGGGAGAGTCTTGTTTTTGTTTACCGCCTTGTTTTGTTATAAATCCTTGATTTAATCGTATCTGTTAACGATAATCTGCCTGTTTCTTTTACCATAAGCTCCTCTAAAGGATATGCTTTCAATGTAAACTCTGCTTTATCGCTTTCGTACAGGTCGAGAATGTTTCCGGCAGCATCTTCTGTTAAACAGGAATAGACAAACGAGAACGGATTCAGACTATCTGTAACGTTCTTTCTGTATTTCCACTTAACAACGTTATCTTCACCATAAAGCCCAAGCTTTATGACACCGCCTTTGCGGATTTTTAAAGAAGGGTATGATGCTATAATAACCTTTTTACCATCAATTTCTTTGGAATAATTGATAAAAGAAACCATACAGTTTGAGCAATATTTAAGGCTCTTATCGAGTGTATATTCACCCCAGGTTTTGCCAAAATCAGTTGAATCGCAGTAGCTTATGTACTTAGAAATATTTCGTGAGTACATTCTTAAAACGCCGTTGTTCATTAAAACGAACTGTGTTTCCGAGCTTTTGCCTGCAAGACCGACTTTGCTTGCTTTAGGACTTCTCTGCCATGTCTTTCCGCCGTCATCTGTGTAAATAGCGCTTACATATTCTACACGGCTATTGTTATCGTATATTGCAAAGATAACTCTTTTTTTGCCGTCTTTTTCTATAGCAATACCTCTGCCCGGTGCAAAGCCTGTAAATCCTGAAGCATTAACCTGAGTGTTTATGATTTCACCCTTTTCCCAGGTTTCACCACCATCATAGCTCTTTTTGAACCATAAATAATACGTCGGATAAATTTTAATAGGTGCATAGGCAAAGAATATGTTTGCGTGCACATCTTTATTATTTAGTGTGCCGTCCTTATTCATTTGCTTTACTGTAACCTCGTTTAAGGTTTCGCCCTCTTTTTTGTAGATGTAATATTCTTTATCAACATAGTAGTTTTTATAACTACTGTTGTCAGAGAATTTTAAAACAGGAGCAAAGCCTTCGTCATCAAAATTACCTACAAAATACGGGTAATGGGCTTTGTCAAGTGTAGTGCTTTCTGCTTTTTCTGTGCTTGTTATATCGCAAAGAGCAAGCTTTCCGTCAATGTAGCCGTTGCCTTTACCATATGTGCCTGCACTCCAAAGACCCATAAAGGCAGGACAGGCGTCGCACATATGATAAATAACATTATCTTCCGCTTCGCATATTGCTGAGTCGCAGAAGGATGCACTTTTTGGAATAGCTTTGTTGTGGTCTGCATGCTCCATATCCTCAAAGCTGTTTACGAATTTAACATCGGACCAGGTTTTTCCGTTGTCATCTGAATATCTTATTGCAGTTTCGATATTTGCAGGGTCGTCTGTGCCGTTGCCGTAGCGCACATCTGCACAAGCGAGAATTCTTCCGCTTTTAAGAGTAAGTATTGCAGGAATTCTAAAAAGCTTGCTGTCAGCTGTGCCGGCTGCATATGGGTTAGTAATATTCATTAACATCACTCCGATTAAACTATTCTGAATGTTTTAACATCAAATGGTGAGGTATTGAAGGTAATGGTGTTGCCGTTAAAATCAATCTCTTGGTTTTCGTCTTCCATAAGGTTGCATTCATAAACCTTTGTAAACGGAAGATTTATTGTAAGTGTTCTTTCACCGCGCACTCTTCTGCTCTGGTAAACACGGATAATTGTGCCGTTGCCATCCTGAGCGGCTTTTACTGTATCAATTATAATATCCTCGTTGTTGCAGGAGATGAAGCTGTGTTCCTGAGGGAGAGAGCCCTCTTGTGCTGTAACATCTATTGCCTTAAGGGGAACATTAAGTTTAAGTGCTTCTTTAACAGTTTCACTTGTCTGCCATGTGCCTGCGTGAGGGTAGAAGGAGTAGGTGAATTTGTGAGCACCTAAATCACCTTTTCTGTCAGGACATGTCGGCGCTCTGAGAAGAGTTATTCTCATTGTGCTGTCAAGAATATCGTAACCGTATTTACAATCGTTGAGAATACTTACACCATAGTCGCCTTCTGAAAGGTCAGCCCATTTGTGAGCGCACTGTTCAAAGCGTGCCGCATCAAATGAAGAGTTGCGGTGAGTTGGTCTCTTTATTGCACCATGAGCCGCTTCAAAGGTTGCCTCTGTGTTAAGCACATTAACAGGAAATGTGGCTTTCATAACCTTATCTCTTTCCTGCCAGTCAACTTCTGTTTCAAAGAGAAGCTGTCTTGAATCAGCGTAAAGAATAATGTTCTGGGTAATAGTTGATTTGTTGAACTTCCTTACAACCTTAAGAACTGCTCTTACAGGTGAGCTTTCAACGATTTCAACGCTTTCTGCTTTTTCCAGCACCCATTTTTTCTTTTCGTAGTTCTGCTCTAAGTTCCATGCGGTTTCGTGAACACATTTGTCTATGAATATTGAAATAACATTACCCTTGTCTGTTAATGTTTCACGGTTATTATCTTTATCATAAATTGATGTAAGGTTACCGTTTTTATCGTATTCGATGCGAAGAACGTTGTTCTCGATAACGCCGTTTTCAATCTTAACATTATCTGCCTTCTTGCTTTCTGCATAAGGGAAGAATTTATAACCCATAGCAGGAACATCTTCTGCGATAAATTCAGTATATGTTATACCGTCTTTTACAAATGTTCTTGAAAGTGCATAGAAACTCTTATTGCCTTTCACAACAACAGAGGATGTGTTTTTGTGAGGAAGCATATTCCATACAATAACGCCATCTTCTTTGATTTTAATGTTTTTAGTGAGCGTGCAAAGGCTATTGTCATATTCCTTGTTTGCTTCTCCAAGAAGCTGGTTAAATGCAATTCTGCAATCCTCCATAGCTTCATGGATAGATGTGCCGGGAAGAATGTCGTGGAACTGGTTTGTAAGAAGCCTGCGCCACATAGCTTTCATATCTTCTGCATTGTAACCGCCACCGAAAACCTTTGCCATTTCGATTCTTGTAAGCAAGAACTCACTTTGTCTGTTGCCTTTTTTGATAAAGCCCTGACTTGTGTAAGTGCCTCTGTGGTTTTCGTAATAAAGCTCGTCGCAGTATGTCGGAAGCTCATCTCTGATTTTCTCGGCTTCTGCGAAATACTCCTGAGGGTGTCCCATGCTTGTTGATGGAAGACCGGGATAATTCTTAAGTCTTTTTGCGTTTTCCAGCATTCTGTATGTGCTTCCGCCGCCGCCATCACCGTAGCCGAACATACCGAAGCCTGTTTTCATAACGCCCTTCATATCGTTGTTATATGATGCGTCGTAAACCTGTTTAGGGTCATAATCGCCTTGATAGTGGGAACGCTGATTGAGCGCGAGTATTTCAGAACCGTCGTGTCCCTTCCACTTGAAAAGTGTGTGTGGGAATCTGTTGGTATCCTGATTAAGAAGCTTGGTAGTAATAAAATATTTCATACCGCTCTTCTTAATAATCTGAGGAAGCGCGTGGGAGAAACCGAAGCAGTCAGGGAGCCAGTATGTATCAGAAGAAACACCGAATTCCTGAAGGAAGAATTCTCTTCCGTAAAGAAGCTGACGAATCATACTTTCACCTGACGCAATATTTGTGTCGCATTCAACCCATGTGTTACCAACAATATTCCATTGGCCATTCTTAACCTTGTCTTTTATTCTCTCGTAAAGCTCAGGGTAATTCTGCTTAACCATGTCGTAAACTACGGCTTGGCTCTGTGTGAATGTGAATTCAGGGTAAACATCCATAAGGGCAAGGTTGTTTGCATATGTTCTTGCACATTTTCGTTCTGATTCCTGAATTCTCCATAGCCATGCTACGTCAATATGGCTATGTCCGTCAAAAATAACATGTGATTGAGCTGTATATTGAATTTCCGAAAGCTTTTTATCAAAATGAGCGCAAGCGTCTGCTATGGATTTTCTTGTCTCGGCTTCGTCAAAATCAAAGTCAACCATATGAAGAGAATCATCAAGCACCTTGTAAACGCTTTCTCTTGTGAATTCGTCTTTTATAAGCTTTGATGCATCCCATGCAAGAGTGCAGTTAAGGTAGAATTTTTCGCATATTTCGTCAACAACGCAAAATTCTGCGAATTTTAATGTGTATTCACATTCAGATTTGCCTGCCATTGCGTCATTGCAGAAACCTGCAGAGTCTACACAAGCTTCGAGCTCAATGTTCATAGCTTCTCCGAATTTAAGGAAATCAGGTGTGATGTTAACTGTGTCTCTGCCAACCCAACCGCCTTTTTCCCTTGAAGAAACGGAGTTTGCGATTTTGCCATCTATTCTTACAATAATTTCTCCGCCGAAATCAAGCTTAAGATAAATTTTTTTGCCCTTATAGCTTTCCGGTAATGTAACCTGAGCTTTGAAAATACGAGCGCAATCGTAACGAGCCTTCCAGTGGTCGCCCAATGTAATGATTTGAGCTTCGTTTTCGAAAAATTCATATTTACCTTCACCGAGATAATTGCCGTCGTATGTAACCCATTGAGGTATACTTATGCTTTCGGCAATACAGTATTTTCCCAACTGATTGAGCATATCAAAAAGAACCTGCTCTTTAGGTGTTCTCATAAAAAATCCTCCTGAAAGTTTTCTGAAAATGATACCGTTAAAATAATAACATTTATGAAAAAAGAGTTCAATATTTATCAGCGTGTTTATGCATTGTGAATGGATAGAATATAATTGGAAAAGTTTAGTAAAAATCAACAAAAACGCGAGTATAAAAACTAACAAAAATGGCATTAGAGGAGTGTTATTTTTATTGACTTTAAAATTAAAATATGATAATATTATTAAGGTCTTTAAGTCGATACGAGATATCGGCAAGATGAATATAAATTTTATGGGTACAGGGAAGGCCTGTATCAGTATTTTTGTGTGTTCAGCCTTGCCGTAGCGCAAGGCTTTATTTTTATGTATTTACGGAAAGGAAGAGTTTGATGTTACAGCAGCTTAAAGCTAAGACAATAGGCATAGAAACAGCTCAAGCGGAATTAGTGCCGTTTTATTCAGCCGTTTATGGTCATTTGTCTTCTGTTGATACTCTTTCTGTTTTCAATTCTCCTGAATATATTGTTTTTCCCGGTTTTTGCGATGTGCATGTGCATTTTCGTGAGCCGGGTTTTTCTTATAAAGAGACGATTGAAACAGGCTCAAAAGCATCTGCAAGAGGTGGCTACACCGCCGTGTGTACAATGCCTAATCTTAATCCTGTTCCTGATAGCGCGGAGCATTTAAAAGAGCAGTTGGATTTAATAAAAGAAAATGCAGTCATAAATGTTTATCCGTATGCCTCAATAACAGTAGGGCAGAAAGGTGAGGAGCTTTCAGACTTCGATAACATGGCAGAGAACTCTGTAGCGTTTTCTGACGACGGCAGAGGAGTGCAGAGCGAGGCTCTCATGAAAGAGGCAATGCTTAAAGCAAAAGCTCTGGGTAAAATGATAGTAGCCCATTGTGAAGATAACAGTCTTCTGTTCGGTGGATATATTCACGATGGTGATTATTGTAAAGAGCATGGCCATAAAGGCATATGCAGCGAAAGTGAATGGAAGCCTATTGAGAGAGATTTGAAGATAGTCAAAGAAACAGGTTGTTCCTATCACGTTTGCCATATTTCAACTAAAGAAAGTGTTGAGCTTATAAGAAAAGCAAAGGCTGAAGGGCTTGACGTAACATGCGAAACAGGTCCTCATTACTTAGTGCTTGATGATAATGACTTGGAAGAAAGCGGCTCATTCAAAATGAATCCGCCTTTAAGAAGCGAAGCGGACAGATTGGCTCTTATAGAGGGTATAAAAGACGGCACTATTGATATGATAGCAACTGACCATGCGCCTCATTCTGAAGAAGAAAAAAGCAAAGGTCTTGCAGGCAGTGCTTTTGGTATAGTTGGTATAGAGACCGCTTTCCAGATTATGTATACAAACCTTGTGAAAACAGGTGTTATAACTTTAGAAAAATTAATTGAGCTTCTTGCAATAAATCCTCGCAAGAGATTCAATATTCCTCTTGGAATAAACTACACTGTATGGAATCTTGAAAAAGATGTAGTAATTAAGTCTGAGGATTTCATCTCAAAAGGCAAAGCGACACCATTCGAAAACACACCGGTAAAATCAGAGTGTGTGCTTACAGTGTGTGATGGTAATGTGGTTTACCGCAAATGAAACAGTAAATAATTTCTTTTATATATAGGAGGCATCTCTAATGGCAAAGAGAACAGATATCAAAAAGGTTTTAATTATCGGCTCAGGTCCTATCGTTATCGGTCAGGCTGCAGAGTTTGACTATGCAGGTACTCAGGCTTGCTTAGCTCTTAAAGAGGAGGGCTACGAGGTTGTTCTTGTTAACTCTAACCCTGCAACAATTATGACTGATACAATTATTGCTGATAAGGTGTATATGGAGCCGTTGACTCTCGAATATGTGGCTAAGATTATTCGTCATGAGCGTCCTGACGCTATTATTCCGGGTATTGGTGGTCAGACAGGTCTTAACCTTGCTATGCAGCTTGAGAAAAAGGGCGTTCTTAAAGAATGCGAGGTAAAGCTTCTTGGTACTTCAAGTGCATCTATTGAGCGCGCTGAGGACCGTGAGCTTTTCAAAGAGCTTTGCGAATCTATCGGTGAGCCTGTTATCCCTTCAGAAATCACATACTCATTAGAGGAAGCAAAGGAAGCCGCAAACCGTATCGGTTATCCTGTTGTTGTTCGTCCTGCTTTCACTCTTGGTGGTACAGGCGGCGGCTTCGCTTACAATGAAGAAGAGCTTATTGAAATCGGTACAAATGCTTTCAAGCTTTCTCCTGTTTCTCAGGCTCTTATTGAAAAGAGCGTTAAAGGTTATAAGGAAATTGAGTTTGAAGTTATGCGCGACTCAAACGACCATGCTATTACTATCTGCGGTATGGAGAATATTGACCCTGTAGGCGTTCATACAGGCGACTCTTGTGTTGTAGCTCCTATTATGACACTTTCAAAAGAAGATGAGAAGATGCTTAACGATTCAGCTATCAAGCTCATCAAGGAGCTTAAAATTGAAGGCGGCTGTAATGTTCAGTTTGCTCTTAATCCTCATACCTCAGAGTATTATCTTATTGAGGTTAACCCACGAGTTTCCCGTTCTTCTGCTCTTGCATCAAAGGCTTCAGGTTATCCTATTGCCCGCGTTACTGCAAAAATTGCAGTTGGTATGGCTCTTGAAGAAATTCAGATTGCTAACACTAACGCTGCTTTCGAGCCAAAGCTTGACTACGTTATTGCTAAATTGCCACGCTTCCCATTCGATAAATTCGCTTCAGCTACCAACAAACTCGGTACTCAGATGAAGGCTACAGGTGAGGTTATGGGTATCGGCTCTAACCTTGAAGAAGCTCTTCTTAAGGGTATCCGTTCACTTGAAATCGGTGCTAACCATATGTACCTTTCCAAGTTTGACAATATGAGTGTTGAGGAGCTCCTTGAATATATTTCAGAGTTCCGTTCAGATAATATCTTTGCTATCGCTGAGCTTATCTATCATGGTGTTTCTATTGAGAAAATTCATGAAATTACAATGATTACTCCATACTTCCTTGAAGCAATAAAAAACATCATTGATATGGAAGAAAAGCTTCGTGTTAATAAGGATGCTGATACTCTCGTTGCTGCAAAGAAGATGGGCTTCAGCGACAAATACATCGCTCGTCTTTGGAAATGTAATGAGATTGATGTTTACAATATGCGTAAAGAAAATAATCTCTTCCCTGTATTCAAGATGGTTGATACCTGCCATACAAACGCGTATATTCCTTACTTCTATTCTTCATACACAGGCGAAAACACATCACGCCTTACTGATAAGAAAAAGATTATCGTTCTCGGTGCGGGTCCTATCCGTATCGGTCAGGGCGTAGAGTTTGACTACTCAACAGTTCACGCTGTTATGACAATTAAGAACGCAGGCTACGAGGCTATTATTATCAATAATAACCCCGAAACAGTTTCTACAGACTATACAACTGCAGACAAGCTCTACTTTGAGCCACTCACTCCGGAAGATGTTATGAATATCGTTGAGTTTGAAAAGCCTGAAGGTGTTGTTGCATCTCTTGGTGGTCAGACAGCTATTAACCTTGCGCAGCCACTTCATGACCGTGGTGTTAAAATTATCGGTACAGATTGTGCTGCTATTGACCGCGCAGAAGACCGTAATGCATTCGAAAATCTTCTTAATGAATTGGATATTCCTCGTGCAAAGGGTAAGGCTGTTACAAAGCTTGAAGACGGTATCGCAGCAGCTGCTGAAATCGGTTATCCTGTTCTTGTCCGTCCTTCATTCGTTCTTGGTGGACGTGCTATGCAGATTGTTGCAAATGAAGAGCAGCTTCGTCATTATCTCAGAACAGCTGTTGAAATTGATGAAGACAAGCCTGTTCTTGTTGATAAATACATTCAGGGTAAGGAAGTCGAGGTTGACGCTATCTGCGACGGCAGAGATGTTTTCGTACCCGGTATTATGGAGCTTGTTGAAAAAACAGGTGTTCACTCAGGCGACTCAATCAGCGTTTACCCGTCATTCAGTATTTCAAATAAAGTTAAAGGCATCATTCTTCAGTATGCAAAGAAGCTTGGTCTTGGTATAGGAATTGTAGGTCTTTACAACATTCAGTTCATTGTTGATGAAAAAGAAGATGTTTATATTATCGAGGTTAACCCACGTTCATCAAGAACAGTTCCGTTCCTTTCAAAGGCAACAGGCTATTCTCTTGCACATATTGCAACTGAGGTTATCATGGGCAAGTGCCTTAAAGAGCAGGGTATCTTTGATATCTATCCTCAGGAAAAGAATCGTTGGTATGTAAAGGTTCCTGTATTCTCATTCAATAAAATCCGTGGTCTTGATGCTTACCTTTCACCTGAAATGAAATCAACAGGTGAAGCAATCGGTTACGATAACAAGCTTAACAGAGCTCTTTATAAAGCTCTTCAGGCATCAGGTATGCACCTTCAGAATTATGGTACAGTATTTGCAACAATTGCAGATTCTGATAAGGAAGAAGCTCTTCCTCTTATCCGCCGTTTCTATAATCTTGGCTTTAACATTCAGGCAACTGAAGGTACAGCTAATTTCCTTAAGAAGCACGGCATAAGAACTCACGTTCTCAAAAAGCTTTCAGAGGGTAGCGATGAGGTTGCAGATGCTCTTCGCCAGGGTCATATTGCATACGTTATCAACACAAAGGATATCAGCGCAACAGGTGAGGCTAATGATGGTCTTCTTATCCGTCGCTATGCTATCGAGAACAATGTAAATATCTTTACAGCTCTTGACACAGTTCGCGTTCTTCTCGATGCTCTTGAGGAATCTACAATTACAATTTCAACAATCGATGCATAATTTGATTGGGAGAGAAATATGAAACAAGATATTTTCAGAATTACCGAAAACACTCAGCTTACAGCTACTGTTTTCAAAATGAAACTCCGGGGAGATGTGAGTGATATCACATCTTCCGGTCAGTTTGTAAATATTAAATTAGATGGCCTTTATCTTCGCAGACCAATTTCTGTTTGCGACAGTGAAAATGGCGTTCTTACTCTTATCTACAAGGTTGTAGGTAAGGGAACAGAGCAGATGTCAAAAATGCAGGTAGGTGAGGAGCTCGATATCCTCACAGGTCTTGGTAACGGCTACGATACATCTCTTTCAGGAAAAAGACCGGTGCTTTTAGGCGGTGGCGTTGGTGTTCCGCCACTTTATATGCTTTGCAAAAAGCTTATATCAGAAGGCAAATCTGTAAGCGTTGTATTAGGCTTCAATACAAAAGAGGAAATCTTCTGCGAAGAAGATTTTAAAGCTCTTGGCGCAACTGTTTATGTTGCAACTGCAGACGGCTCATACGGTATAAAGGGCTTTGTTACAGATGCACTAAAGGATATAGACTACACATATTTCTACACCTGCGGTCCCGAGCCAATGCTTAAAGCTCTTTATAAGGCTACTGATACAAGTGGTCAGTTCAGCTTTGAAGAAAGAATGGGCTGTGGCTTCGGTGCATGTATGGGTTGCTCCTGCAAAACGATTGCAGGCTATAAGAGAATATGTAAAGATGGTCCCGTTCTTAAGAAGGAGGAGATTTTATGGGCAGATTAAGTGTTAACCTTTGCGGAATTGAGCTTGATAACCCGATAATCCCTGCAAGCGGAACCTTCGGTTACGGCTATGAGTTCGCAGAGCTTTACGATATAAATGTACTTGGTACATTTTCTTTCAAGGGAACAACAAAGGACCCGCGCTTCGGTAATCCTACACCTCGTATTGCAGAGTGTACCGCAGGTATGATAAATGCGGTAGGTCTTCAGAATCCCGGTGTTGAAAAGGTTATTGCAGAAGAACTTCCTAAGCTCAAGAAGTGCTTTAACAAAAAGGTTATGGCTAATGTAAGTGGCTTTGCAGTTGAAGACTATGCTTATACCTGCGAAAAGCTTGATAAAGAAGAGCAGGTGGGCTGGCTTGAGGTTAACGTAAGCTGTCCTAATGTTCACGGTGGTGGTATGAGCTTTGGTACAAATCCTGAAGCTGCCGCAGAGGTTACCGCCGCAGTTAAAAAGGTAACAACAAAGCCTGTTATAATCAAGCTTTCACCAAACGTTACTGATATTGTTTCAATCGCAAAGGCTTGTGAAGCTGCAGGTGCAGACGGTATAAGCCTTATTAATACACTTTTAGGTATGCGTATAGACCTTAAAACAAGGAAACCTGTTATTGCAAACAAAATGGGTGGCTTTTCAGGAAGCGCAATCTTCCCCGTTGCAGTAAGAATGGTTTATCAGGTTGCTAACGCAGTTAATATCCCAATTGTTGGTATGGGTGGCGTAACAACCGCAGAAGATGTTGTTGAGCTTATGCTTGCAGGCGCTACTGCAGTTGAGGTTGGTGCTGCAAACCTTATTGACCCGATGGCAAGTAAAAATATTATTGACGATTTGCCAAGAGTTATGGATAAATACGGAATTAACACATTAAGTGAAATTATCGGAGGTACAAAATAATGGGTAGAGACGTAATCGTTGCTTGCGATTTTGCCAGCGCAGAAATGGTTTACGAATTTCTTGATAAATTCGAAGGTGGAAGAAAGCCTTTTGTAAAAATCGGTATGGAGCTTTTCTATGCAGAGGGTCCACAGATTGTAAGAGAAATCAAAAAGAGAGGTCATAAGATCTTCCTTGATCTTAAGCTTCACGATATTCCAAATACAGTTAAAAAATCAATGGCAGTTTTATCAAACCTTGATGTTGATATTACAAATCTTCACGCTTCAGGCACAATCCGTATGATGGAAGGTGCTCTCGAAGGTCTTACAAGACCTGACGGAACAAGACCACTTCTTATTGCTGTAACTCAGCTTACTTCCACAGATCAGGAATCTATGGAAAATGACCTTCTTATTAAAGAACCGATTGATAAGGTTGTTATGCACTATGCTCATAACGCAAAAGTTGCAGGTCTTGACGGCGTTGTTTGTTCACCTCTTGAAGCAGGTAAGGTTCACGAAACCTGCGGTAAGGATTTCCTTACAATTACACCCGGTGTACGTTTTGCAGATGGTGATATCGGCGACCAGAAGAGAGTTATGACTCCTGCTCAGGCAAAGGAAATCGGCTCAGACTATATTGTTGTTGGCAGACCAATTACTGCTGCAGAAGACCCGGTTGCCGCATACAACAGATGTGTTGCAGAGTTTTGTGATTAATTAAGGAGATTTAATATTATGGAAAGCTACAAAAGAGAATTTATACAGTTTTTAGAGGGCGCAGGAGTTCTTAAGTTCGGTGATTTTACAGCTAAAAGCGGTAGAAAAATCCCGTATTTTATAAATGCAGGCGATATTAAAACAGGTGAGCAGATTTGCAAGCTTGGTGAATTCTACGCAAAGGCATATTTCGAGAAGGTAGGCAACAAAAAGACAGTTCTTTATGGTCCTGCATACAAGGGGATTCCGATTGCAGTTTCTGTTGCAGTTGCTCTTGCTAAAAATGGTCTTGATGTTCCATTCTTTTTTAACCGTAAAGAAGAAAAGGATCATGGTGAAGGCGGCGTTTTTGTTGGCTATAAGCCACAGGAAGGCGAAGAAATCGTTATTGTTGAAGACGTTATTACCGCTGGTACAGCTATCCGCGAAAGCATGTCTATCCTTTCAGGTCTTAAGGGTACAAAGGTTGCTGCAACATTTGTTATGGTAGACCGTAAGGAAAAAGGTCAGACAGAAAAATCTGCAATGGCAGAGGTAGGCGAAGAATACGGCTTCCCTGTATACTCTGTTGTTGATGTTTACGATATTATCGAATATCTTGAAGAAGATGAAAAAAATCGCGAAAATGTTGAGAGAATCAAGAAGTATCTTGAAGTGAACGGTGCAAAAGAATAATTAAAAACTGTTACTATCTTAACGAAAGGATGTTCATATATGAGAAGCCTTATTGATATTCTGGATTTCAGCGTTGAAGAGTTAGATGAACTTATTGATTTAGCTAACGATATTATTGAAAATCCTGAAAAATATTCAGAAAAATGCAAGGGCAAAAAGCTTGCAACACTTTTCTTCGAGCCTTCAACAAGAACTCGTCTCAGCTTTGAAGCCGCAATGCTTGAATTAGGCGGTAGTGTTCTTGGCTTTTCCGAGGCAAACAGTTCATCTGCAGCAAAAGGCGAAAGCGTTGCAGATACTGCTAAAACAATAAGCTGTTATGCAGATATTATAGCGATGCGCCATCCCAAAGAGGGTGCTCCGCTTGTTGCTGCTCAGAATGCAACTATCCCTGTTATTAACGCAGGTGATGGTGGTCATAACCATCCGACACAGACTCTTGCAGACCTTCTCACAATAAAGAGAGAAAAAGGTGGCTTTGATAACCTTACAGTAGGCTTCTGTGGAGATTTAAAGTTCGGAAGAACAGTTCATTCCCTTATAAATGCTCTTTCAAGATATAACGGTCTTAAATTTGTACTTATTTCACCTGAAGAACTTAAGCTTCCAAGCTATGTTAAGAAGGATGTGCTCCAGAGGAATAATATTCCTTACGAGCAGACTACAGACCTTGAAAGTGTGATGCCTCAGCTTGATATTCTTTATATGACACGCGTCCAGCGTGAGCGTTTCTTTAACGAAGAAGATTATTTAAGACTTAAGGATAGCTATATTTTAGAGCCAAGAAAGCTTAGGGCTGCAAAGCCAACTCTTTCAATAATGCATCCGCTTCCACGAGTAAACGAAATTTCTGTTGCTGTAGATGATGATCCAAGAGCATGTTATTTCAAACAGGTTCTTAACGGAAAATTTATTCGTATGGCCCTTATCCTTAAACTTCTTGAGGAGGCAAAGAAATGAATATAGATTCTATTACAAACGGCTTTGTTATAGACCATATTATTGCAGGCAGAGGTATGCGTATTTATGAGCTTCTCAACCTGGATAATCTTGATTGCCCTGTTGCAATAATAAGAAATGCAACAAGCCACAAGCGCTTTAAAAAGGATATCATTAAAATAGACGGTGAAATTGATTTGAATCTTGATATTATCGGCTATGTTGACCCGGGCGCAACAATAAATGTTATACGTGATGGCAAACTTGTTGAAAAGAAGGTTTTAGAGCTTCCTGAAACTCTTACAAACGTTATAAAATGTAAGAATCCTCGTTGTATTACAACAACTGAGCAGGAGATAAATCACATCTTTAAATTAACAGATAGAGACAGGGGCGTTTATCGTTGCCTCTACTGTGAAACACAGGCAAAATAAACTTTGTCAATTTGACTATATTAAGTATAGTTTATTAAGGTTTTTTATACCTTTCGTGCCTTGACCAGATTTTGCTGTTATGGTAAAATTAGATGTAGTTAAAAGTCTGCCTATGACTGACGGAATTGTGTGGAGCTTACCACAAAGGAATAGGCTTTTAAGACTTTAAGCCGACCGTCTGGGCACACTTGTTCTTGAAGGGATAAGTGTGCCTTTATATATTTTTTAGATATGAGGTTGAATTTATGAAAAAAGTCGGGATTATTATGGGTAGCGATAGCGACCTTCCAGTAGTTGAAAAAGCAATCAATACTCTTAAGGATTTTGAAGTTCCTTTTGAGGTTCATGTTTTCTCTGCTCACAGAACACCTGTTGAAGCAAAAGAGTTCTCAGAAAATGCCCGTAAGAATGGTTTCGGCGTTATTATAGCCGCCGCAGGTATGGCAGCTCACCTTGCAGGTGCTATTGCTGCTAATACAACTCTTCCTGTTATCGGTATCCCGATTAAGTCTCAGAACCTTGGCGGTATGGAAGCTCTTCTCTCAACAGTTCAGATGCCTTCAGGTATCCCTGTTGCTACAGTTGCAATAGATGGTGCGGTAAATGCTGCGCTTCTTGCAATTGAAATGCTTTCACTTTCAGATGAAGGCTTAGAGAAAAAGCTTGCAGATAAAAGAGCAAATGACACTGCTACTGTTCTTTCTAAGAACAAGGCAATTGAAGATAAATACAACAACTAATTAAATTTAAATCAGAGGTGCTCAAATGGGCGGTTTTTTTGGAGTAGCATCTAAAAATGATGCAGTTCTTGATACATTCTTTGGTGTTGACTATCACTCACACCTTGGTACTCGCAGAGCAGGTATGGCTGCTATGGATGCCGAGCTTGGAATGCAGAGAAAAATTCATAAAATTGAAAATTCACCTTTCAGAACAAAGTTTGAAAGAATTCTTGACGAAATGGAAGGCAAAACAGCCGTTGGTTGCATAAGCGACAGCGATGCTCAGCCTCTTCTCATTCGTTCAAATCATGGCCTCTATGCTATATGCACAATCGGTATCATCAATAACAGTGATGCCCTTGTTAATCAGTATCTTTCATTCAGTGGCGGCCATTTTGGCGCCATGACTACAACAGGCGTTACAGGTATAAACGCATCTGAGCTTGTTGCCGCAATGATTGACCAGAAAAGTGATTTCGCAGAAGGTATCAGGTTTGCTCAGGATGTGATTGATGGTACTGCTTCAATCCTTATCCTTAAAGAAGACGGTAAGCTTATAGCCGCAAGAGATAAGGTTGGCAGAATCCCCGTTCTTGTAGGTAAAAGGGAAGATGGTTACTGCGTTTCCTTTGAAGACTTTGCTTACAAGAAATTAGGATATGAGGACTATAAAGAATTAGGTCCCGGTGAAATCGTAGAGATTTCTTCTGATGGTGTTGAAGTTCTTTCTGCACCTCGTAAGAAAAAGAAAATCTGCGCTTTCCTTTGGTCATACTACGGCTACCCAACATCCTGCTATGAAGGTGTAAACGTAGAAATAATGCGTTACAGAAACGGTCAGATAATGGCTCGTAGAGATAAAGAACTTGGCATCGCTCAGGATATTGACTATGTAAGTGGTGTTCCTGACTCTGGTACGCCTCATGCAATTGGATATGCAAATGAAAGTGGTATTCAGTTCGCTCGTCCATTTATAAAATATACACCAACTTGGGCAAGAAGTTTTACTCCATCAAACCAAAAGGAAAGAAATCGTGTTGCAAAAATGAAACAAATTCCCGTGCACGATTTAATTAAAGATAAAAAATTATTATTTGTTGATGACAGTATTGTTAGAGGTACTCA
>JAZNME010000029.1:0-11054 GCA_045579445.1 Acutalibacteraceae bacterium
GCTTGTTTTTTGTAATATTCAGGATTTTTAAATGCCGCAAGTCGTTTTATTTTGTTTAATGCACTATGTGAGAAACCTGATTTATTTATGTAAATCATATTAGAGATAATTAATTCAACTTTACTCGGTACATCCGTACTTTTCAGCTTTATCTCAGTTGACTTTTGTTGCCAAGGTTTTTCCTCTTCTTCGTCTAAGCCTAAATAGCCGACTCCGTCATAACATCTTAATTTCGACATATACGCAGATATATCATCATAAGAAATCTTTTTAACATCTGATAAAAATTGCCATTGATCATCATAAGGAACAAAGTTTTCATCTACAAATAAGCTATTTCCGTTTTTTCGGGCAAGACCTTGCAATGGTAATGCTATAAGATTACCAAAACCACCATCAGGCATATTATCCTGATTAGGAAGGAGTCTATCATAAGAATTAAACCTAATTTTATGATTTTGATTCATCGAATAGGAAATCACACTACTTGCAAATCTACGAGCAAGTTTAACTTGTATGGGCTCAGAAAAGAAAAACCAACAATGTGCACCTTCCCCCGAACGAGAACGCTCAATATATACCGGTATTTCCAAGGAGTTACAGGACATTCTTATGGTTGTAACATCTTGTTGCCAGTTTTCATCATCAAAATCAATCACAACAAAATTGGTAGTTTCGTCAGTTAACATAGGGTAAATACCAATTACATCATTCTCTGTGGCATTCTTTGAAAGATGTTTGTAAATATCTTTTGTTGTTAATTCACTATATACTCTATTGGGACAATCCGAACATTTAATTCTACCTTTTTGACACAGTTTATCGTCCCACTCGTTTTTACAAGTAGGTGAATAACCACTTTTGCCTGTTCTTTTACTAACCCAACGTTTCGCATATACATCAGTTCTACCTGCAAATAATGCTAAAAACAACTTGATTTTATCTTCTGCAGAACTGAATTGATTGACTGATGGTATTTGATTTTCTGAGTTTCGGTTTTCAGTATCATCTTTAGTTGGTTTTATTTTCAACTGACTACGAAGTTGCTCATTCTCCTCTTTTAAGCGAAGGTATTTTTCTAATAATTTTTGATATTCAGTTCCCATATCACACTTGTTTAGCTGCTATATCAGCAGCAATTTTATTAAGATTGGAAATTATAAATTTCTGAGCATTTGCGTCATAAATATTCTTTTTATATGTCACACCTTGAGGATTAACCGCATCAATCGTTAATATACCGAGTTGCTCACCTTTGGGCGTTGTAATCTTCATCTTGCTTCCTGAATATATGTTTTCTACAAGATAGCCATTATAAACAAGCCAATTAGCAATATGTACTGCAGGAAGTGTCTTGACATTTTCGTCCAGCACCTCGCCTATTCTTTTTGAAATGGTAGATACACCAACAGGGTCCTGTGTTATAAGAATTTTTGAACATTGTTCATCTGTGATTGAAAATGCTATTTTCTGTGGTTTTATGGTTCTACCGACAACACCACCATTGTTAATAACATCCTGAAGGACGTTAGAAACATAAAACAAACATCTGCTGATTCGAACGTTGTTTATTACAGAATCATCTTTAATAATTTCATCTGTTAACGGATCAATACCATTGGCTAATTTATCTATATAATTCTTTGCGTGTTGCATTGTTTCAAGTTCGGTCATGGTTACACATCCTTTGATTATTATACACAGCTCATTGAACATTTGTTCCTCGGTTTATTATATCATCAAAAGTGAATTTGTCAAATTTTTCACCATATTAAGCTTTATTAAACCACAAAAACAAATCAAACTCAAATCTCACTATCATTTTGCGAATGTTTTGCAAAATGATACATATAATATTGACTGTATAGTTATTTTATGCTACAATTGCAGTACAAATTGCAATATATTTGCAAAATGAGGTGTTATCAATGCTACTTTCTTTTAAAACACAAAATTACAAATCGTTTAAAAACGAAACAACTTTTTCAATGACTGCAGCACCTAAACAGACAGGTTTAGACTACAGTATCCAAAAAACATCTATTGCGGGCAAAAGATATCGCACATTATCAACAGCAGTAATTTATGGACCGAACGCATCCGGTAAAACCAATTTAATCGGTGCAATGGATACAATGAAAGAATTAATTTTACGAGGACATATAAAAAATATTGGTGAAAGCTCATTCAACCAAGCTTCAAACACATTAGAACTAATTCCTTTTCGAGGACAGGAAGATGCCCCAACTACTTTTTCTATACAATTTATCGATCAAAATCTGCTAATAGATTATTCTTTTTCAATTCGATTGGGTTCTTTTCTAAATAGAAACTTTGAACGTTATGTAGAATCTGAAATACTCAAAGTGAATGGTAATGTTATATTTGAACGTAATAAAGGTTTATCGATTGATACTTCAACTTTAAGAAATAATTATTTAAACAAAAAAATCAACAAAAACATTACTACCGCAAAGGAAATAGCTGTCAACAGTTTAAACGAAGATGAGCTCTTCTTAACAAACGGGTTTAAAAATATCTTTGCAAAAGAACTAGTATCTTTTATATTAAATTGGTTCGAAAATAAGTTCATTGTTATTTATCGATCGGATTCTATTAGGGTTCTCCGTGAATTTGATGAACTAGAAAACAAAAAATTTTATATTGAAAAAACATTAACTGATGCTGCTCAAGAATTTGGTATTCATTCTAATGCACTAGGTTATGTTGCATCCAAAGAAACCGAATCTACAGTTCTTAGCTCAATCATAAATGAAAACAACATAAATGCTGTTTTACCTGCAGAAATGTACGAATCATATGGAACCGTCCGTTTTGTTAATGAGTTTCCTTTAATAATTGATGCATTGTTAAACGGCGGTACTTTAGTTATGGATGAATTTGATGCATCTATTCATCCAATGGCACTTATGAATATAATTAATATATTCCATAACGATGATATCAATATCAACCACGCGCAATTAATATTCAATACGCACAACCCGATATTCTTAAACGCAAACTTATTCCGCAGAGATGAAATAAAGTTTGTTGAACGTGATGACACAACTCATATCAGTGAGCATTATTCCCTTGCTGATTTTAAAACCTTTGGAGAACGTGGTGTGCGCAAAGGCGAAGATTATATGAAAAACTATTTCATTAACCAATATGGAGCTATAAAAAATGTGGACTTCTCCTCAATTTTAGAAAAGATCATATATGAGGAGGCAACCAAAAATGGCAAATGAAAGGAAACAAAACCGACAGTATATTTTTACTGTTGAAGGCGAAACAGAGCAATGGTATTTTGAATGGTTGCGAGACACAATTAATAATAATCCCGATTCGAAATACACTGTCAGTATTATTTCAAAAGTACAACAAAGTCCGAAGAAATACGCAAAGACTGTAATTCCACTTTCAACACCTTTAATCACACACATTTGCGATTGCGAAAGTAATAGCACTGAACACATAACCAAATTTCATAACATCCTTGGTGAATTAAAAGATGCCAATTCTAAGCTTGGAAAGAAATTCAAATATGAACTTGGATACAGCAACTATACATTTGAACTGTGGATGATATTACACAAAAAAGTTTGTAACGGAACATTAACAAATCGTAAACAGTATTTACCACATATAAATCAGGCTTACCAGGAAAAGTTCCAAAGTTTAGATGAGTACAAAGAAGAAGCTAACTTCAAACGTTGTTTATCTAAACTATCTCTAAACGATGTTTGTAATGCTATTAACCGAGCACAAAACATTATGCATAGCAAGACAGAAATTTTAGAAACGCCTGTCTGTTACAAAGGATTTTCTTATTACAAAGAAAATCCAGCGTTAACAATTTGGGAATCAATCGCAATTATTCTCAAAGAGTGTGGTTTGTTTTCTGAATAAGTAATCAAATACATATTGTGTTGTGTAAGAATATACAATAAAATAGTCCACAGTAAAAACATATCAGGTGTACCCTTAGGCACACCTGATATGTTTTTATAATCCAACTGTCTCTTCCAACATTTCTTTTAATGCAATTAGTGTATCTTCATCTTTACTATCTTTAAACTGTGCGTATAAAGATATCGGGTCTATATACGGTCCTCTACTTAACCAGTTCGGATTATATTTAAACACTTCTACAACTACGTATTTAGACTTTTCATCCAAGTTGCTTTCATCTATTAAAAAACTTTCCGGAATCCTGCAAAGATTTTCTTCCGCAATTCCATAGTAACGTGTATTATTGATACGGCTATCGGGATTGACAATTTTATATAGTGCATATTTATTTGAATACAGCTCGTGATACGATACTTGTTCAGAATATAAAACTTTCGAAACAGGATTAAACAGAAATACTTTTCCTTTTTTCCAAAACTCGATTTTTGAATTCATTTTATAGAGTTTTCGTGTATTATTACCTACTGTTTCAAGTAGCCCTCTATCTACTAATTCTTTTAGTGCTCTATTTATCGTTGCAACGGAAAGCAACAATCTTTTATCCAATTGTCGAGCATTCGTCTCCCTGATATTGTTCAATAAGATAAAGATATAAACTATCTGCGCAGAAACAGAAAAATATTCACTATACGTTTTTTTAGTAATATCTTTTTCAATTAAACTTATTACTGTATTGGGAATATAAATCTGATATTGCGGAACAACAAAGGCAACACCTGATTCAACTAACACATTCCTCTGATTTATACGCAATTCATCAAATACTAAAACAGGGATTGCATCAACTTCTTTTCTTATCTCTGATATAAGCTTTTGAATTGTTTTTGTTCTTATATCAAACTTTTTCTCAAAACGAGCCAATACATATTGATTTAAACCATCTCTTAATTCGAAAGTCACAAGTTCGCAATTTATATTTTCACTGGTTAAATTCTTGAGTAATTGCTCTTCCTCAATAAAAGTAATGGCTTTTCCAAATACAGTTTTTAAATATTTTTTTACGTTATCCATCTCACACCTCATTATATCATCATTGTATCACGGTGTGTGAGATAATGCAAGTTTTATGATTTAATATTTTTGTTAAACAAACAAAAAATGAAGAGAAAACCATGTTAAAACTAAAGTGATTTTCTCTGCATTTATTTACACTCTATAAAGTCTATCAGGTGGCTTCAGCCCTTATATCGGGGTTTTCGGCTTCGCATATATTACTTTTACCCGTACAGGAACAGGTTCAAAGGGCTTGTCCGGATCTGTGTCCTCAGGTACATATTTTCTATTGAATTTGAGATTATCAAACTCTAATTCACCTATCAAAAAGGACACTTCCGTGTTGCTTGTAGGTACAGAAGAACTTGGACATTTGGAAATGATAGGCGCAATTGTTTACCAATTAACGAGAAATCTTTCCCTTGAAGAGATTAAGAAAAGTGGCTTTGACACCTATTTTGTTGATCACACTACCGGTGTATATCCAACTGCTGCAAGTGGTTTCCCTTGGACTGCTGCAAGTATGCAATCTAAAGGCGATATTATAACAGACCTTCACGAAGACCTTGCTGCAGAGCAAAAAGCTCGCACAACGTATGACAACATTCTTCGTCTTGTTGACGACCCGGATGTTCGCGAACCGATAAAATTCCTCCGCGCAAGAGAAATCGTCCACTATCAACGTTTTGGCGAAGGCTTAAGACTTGCTACAGATAGATTGAACGAAAAGAACTTCTATGCATTCAACCCAAGCTTTGATGGGAAGAATTATATGCCGAAGAAAAAATAAAATTAACAGGTTTGGCAAATCACAAAATATAAGAGCAGGGATGCCCTCCCTGCTCTTATCATACTTTGTGTTTGAATCTCGCCTCACCTCGTAAAAAAGTTGCAATTATTGCAAATTTTTTATTACTTTTACATTTGAAGACTTTATTCATTTTCTCTTACCGCGTTTTTGATAGTCTTTATTGATTTCGTTGCTCCAGTCGGATTGGAGTGGGGCGTTGGCTCGCATTTGGCAGATGCTTTCGGAGACTGTTGAGTAAAGGATTTTTGTGCCTTTTTCATCTGCGTGGTAATTGACTGCTCGGTCTGATTTTATACCATACTGAGCAGCAGTTTCGACTGCATCTATATTTGCGCCTATGAAGAGGAATTCCCGTATTTTTCCTTTTGGCGAGAAATCTGTGCTTTTACTCTGTCGGATGTGTATTGATAGCTGGCGTTTTCCATTCCGTCGGTTGTTATGATGAACATTGTGTGCTCGGGCACATCTTCAGGACGGGCGTATTTATGGACATTTCCGATATGGTGGATTGCTCCGCCTATTGCATCTATAAGAGCTGTGCAACCTCTTACATAGTAGTCTTCCTCTCTCATAGGCTTGATTTCTGAAAGCTTTACTCTGTCGTGGATAACCTCGCTTTCGTTATCGAAAAGAACGGTTGAAACATAGCATTCTCCGTCCTGTTTCTTCTGCTTTTCAATCATTGAATTGAAGCCACCGATTGTGTCTTTCTCAAGACCGGACATTGAACCGCTACGGTCAAGTATGAATACAAGCTCTGTGATACAGTTTTTGTTTGTGTTTTTCTCCATTTTAGTTTCCTCCAAAAAATAATGTGATTGTAGATTCGACATCTTACAATCACATTATAATTTCTTATTCACTTAAAAAGGTCGCTCGCGAAGAGACATTTAACCAGCACCTATAATAACCTCTTTATCAATTTTTCCGATAAAGATATTATCTTCTGCTGTTAAAGCATTTGCATCAGGGTTTTCGAGAATAATGCCATAGCTTGGTGAGTCGGTTTCATAGGGTGCAATGAAAACATTATTTTTCACCTTCAAATCATAAACCATTGGTCTGAAGAAAATATAACCTCTGCTTTTTCCCTCTCTACCTGAAGGCCCGTCAAAAATATTGTTTTCAATGAGAATATTATGGTGGTCAATATCTCCATGATGACCAACGCCTGGGAAACCATCACATTTGAAAATGTTGTTTCTGATTACTACATTACGGCAGACTGTGTCATCGCTCTTAAAATCAATTATAGTACCGTCGCAGTTATAAACAGGACCATAGGAGCCCTCTCGAGCTAAGTCAAGCTGAATCTGCTCATTATAAAGTCTGTCATCAATTACGGTATATGTAGGCCCATCAAAAACACAGTTCTGAACAATCGCATTTTCAGTACTGTTTATTTCAATACAATGCCAATGAGCACAATGACGGAATTTGCAGCTTTCAATGGTAATATTACTGCAATGAACTGTATTTACCAGCGTTGTTTTTTCATCAAGCTTTTCGTTGCCGTCAAAGATACCGCCTGAAATCACAACATCGTGAGTGCCTGTGTATTCACCCCATTCAGGCTCTGAGTATGAAGCAAGCAAATATCTTGTTAAAGGCTCGCTTTTATCACTTCTGAGAATAACCGCATTGTCTGAAAATTTCAAAAGCTGATATGAATAGAAAATCAAAGCACCTGAAATAAGATATGTACCATCAGGGAAATAAACAGTTCCGCCATCCTTCAATTCGTCAATACAAGCCTGCAAGGCTTTAGTGTCATCGTGAATTCCATCACCGAAAACATCTTTATTCTGCTTTACATCTATAAATCTCATAAACAACCCTCGTTTGAAACTCATATTATTTTACTCGTGCGCTATATTAAAGATAATACACAGTGATTCAGATTTTTTCTCTCCACGCTGCTTCTTTAAACCCAACAAGCACGAAATCGTCGCCTACCAAAATCGGTCGTTTAACGAGCATACCGTCTGTGGCGAGGAGTTCCAGCATTTCGCCCTCAGTCATAGTTGGTATCTTTGTTTTGAGTTCTAATGACTTATAAAGCAAACCGCTTGTATTGAAGAATTTCTTTAATGGTAATCCGCTTTTCTTGTACCATTCGGTAAGCTCTTCAAGAGTCGGGTTATTGAGCTTAATATCTCTTAATTCATATGGGATATTGTTATCATCAAGCCACATTTTAGCCTTTTGGCAAGTGGTGCATTTTGGGTAGCAAATGAATTTTAACATAATAATTCTCCATTCCGTTAATGCTCATAAATGTAAAACAAAAATCATTCCGTAAATATCTCAACAGGACCATATAATCCGCCTGATACAGATTCCTTTGCAAACTCTGACTCTGCTTCAAAATAGGGTGAAAGCTCTTCTTTTTTCCACTTGTCAAAATAATCTGTATTGACATACCAGTTGGCAGAAGTATTAGTTACAACTATTTTCAATTTATTTTCTTTACTAAGCAAACCTGCAGGAATTGTTAATCTATATGGTGGCATCAAGGCTGTTCCGATAAATTGATTATTGAGATAAACAGAAGCGGTAAAATGCACTTCACCAAGGTCAATTTTACCTTCTTTTCCAACTTTCTCAGCCGGAAGTGTAAATATTGTTTCATAAACACCGCTGCCTGAGTAAGCGTCACCAATCAAGTATGACCAATCCCCAAGCTGAATCGGTGTTAGTTTATCAGAATACTTTGTTTTAGTGAAGCCGTTTTCATCACAGCTGAGCTCAATATCTTTGCAAAAATGAAAGTCATTTTTAATGTGGAATTTATTATTAAAATTCTTTTTAAGCTCTGTGTCAAAGACTTCATCTGTGAGCAAAACAACTGCAGTTTCGCCAATTGCAAGAGAAAGATGCAAAATATTATCATCTGCTTCAAGGCGTTGTAACTTACCGCTTTCCAAATCAAGAAGATAACCTTTTGATGATGGCAGATGAATACTATATTCCCCTGTTTCACCTGATTCACGGAACAGGCAGAATACTTCAGCGTTTTCTACATTTCTGTGCATGGCACGTAACCCTTCACCATCAACCTTGATTACAGGATTAAGATTTTCAAGTTCATAAGAAACTCTGCCGCCACATTCGATAAAACTATTCAATGCTTCTTGTATGGAATCGGGAATGAATGCACCTTCGGGAATGATTATATTTCTGTATTTTGCATTGCCGATGTGAACAAATCCTTTATCTAAATCACTTGCAGACTGAATAACATCATCGTCAACAATGTCAAAATCAATCAACATATCTTCAAGGGTTCTACCAAGAGTATCAAACGCTTTTGCTACGGACTCTGCATTCAAACCACCTTGAAAATCGCAAACGGGATAGTAAAGAGCAGTTTCGCAGACACGCTCTCCGAGAGATGATATATATGATAATCTTTCTGTGTAACGATTGAACTGACCGAGGCAACCATAATAGATTTGATTTTCCGTGAAAACGGGTAGCTCCTGTGCAAGAAGCTGACCTTTGCGCCCGAGAGGAAAATTAAAGGGATTAAACACGTTTATTCCACGCACAGCCTGATAGCCTACGGTATAGCGCATTATATCGTAAGTAAGACCAGGTCCTGCTACGCCGAAAATTTCGCTCATAGCAAGCTTTGTTCCGTTCTGTGCGGCAGCAGATGAAGCGTACCTCGGGAAAAATCCGTTGTAAGCATTCATATCATCTATATTTGCTACTCTGTTTTCAGGGTAAAGCTGACGCCATATAATATCAATACCGGGAATATCAAAGCACCTGAGGGCGCGCATAAGATTAAAATTATCGCCACCATCCATACAACCAAGTGGGGCGTGGTCTTTATCCATATGACCTGTAAAAGCCATACCGTGAGCATTTGCCCATTCTTTGCAAGGAATCAAAAAATTATCACAGAACATATGGCTACATAAATCATACCAACGGTGAAGTATATAAAGATTTTTCTCTGTTGGTGCTACTCTTTCTGCAATAAGCGGAAGATGAGGCAATATTGATTCACCATATAGTGATTCATATTTTTCTGCTAACTCTTTATTGAAAGCTCCTGCAGGTGCTTTAGGCTCGTCCGTAAACACTGCTGTAACGGCTTCACCAAGTGCATTTTTCATTGCAGAAGCATATTTTTCATGAGTGATATTTATAAAATAATCGGTTGCATTTTTATTGAGTAAATCGGGATAATTACCGTTTAATTCTTTTTCTGCAACATATTCAGTTACAACTGAGTCTTCAAGAAGCGTGTATCCCTCTTCAATAATTTCTTTATCATTGATAAATGTCGCCAGAACATCGGAATTTGATTTTTTATATACTTCCCCTGCTGAAAAGGAGCGTTCATAACATTCCAGAGTCTGTCGGGCATATTCGGGATGGTCACGAAGAACCTTACCGCATGCACCACCCGAGGGCCAACCGCCCTCATCATAAATCCAGCAATTCATACCGAGAGCTTTTCCCTTTTCTATCGCATAGGCACAAAGCTCAAAGAATTCATCTGTGAGATAATCGGGCTCAAGGTTAGTCGGCATACTGTCAGGACGGAAGCTCTTCGGCTCAGGAAGAATGTAAAACGCCCTTATGCCGAGATTCTGCATCTCAGCAAGCTGTTGGTCTATAATATAGCAACTACAGATGTCATTCCACACCCACACATACACAGGCGCACAGGAAGAATCAGGAGTTACGAAATTATTTATATCAAATTTTTCAGTATTTTTATACATTTGCATTATATCTATCCTGCTTTTTCAAACGATTAACAAAGAGCTTAAGAGCGACAACCATTACTCCGTAAAGTACTGCAAGGAGAATCGGATATACTTTGATACCCAGCATACCGCTTATAAGGCTGACCATAGGAGGTGCCAGCATAACACCGATGTAAGCGAATGCAATCTGAGACCCCATAATCGACTGTGAAAACTCCTTTCCGAAATTGTGTGGTGTCAGATGTATCATATTCGGATAAACAGAGCCGTTTCCGAGCCCGATAAAGAACAATGCAATTACAGAAAACATACCCGGCAGGGGCAGAAGCATAACCGCAACGGCAGGAGCAAGAATAATTGTGCCGATTCCGATACGCATCCACGTGCTGAGCTTTGAAGAAAGCAAGCCTGATATGAATCTGCCTGCAGACATTCCGATATAATATATCGTCAGAGCAAGTGCGCCATGTTCTGCTCTGAAACCTTTTTCTGTTACAAGATATGTACTTCCCCACACACCGCAGGCATATTCAATTGCATTCGTT
>JAZNME010000030.1:0-30687 GCA_045579445.1 Acutalibacteraceae bacterium
GAGTCTGAAACTAAAAAGAATACGGATTTTATTGCAGATGTTTCTCACCAGTTAAAAACTCCTCTTGCAGGACTTCGACTTTATCTTGAAATGGATAATGCGCAGAATCCTACAGAGCATACAGAAAAAGAGCTTCAGCTTGTGGAGAAGACTGAAGAGCTTGTTGCAAAGCTTTTACGCCTTGAAAAGATAAAGAGTGATACATATGTTATGGATTTTCAGTTTTATGAAATCAGCGAAATCCTTAAAAGTATACTCCTTGATATGAAGCATATTTTTCCTGAAAAACAGTTCGGTATTGCCGGCAAAAGCCGAATGAGATGCGATAAGGAATGGTTAACGGAAGCTTTAGGAAATGTTATTAAAAACGCTTGCGAGCATACCGATAACAATGGCAAAATCAATATAACTATTGAAGAAAATGAACGCTCTACAATTGTTACTGTTTCCGATAACGGTGGCGGTGTTGATAAAGACGATGTCGGTAAGCTTTTCAAAAGATTCCACAGAGCTAAAAATGCTAAACCTCAAAGCGCAGGAATCGGTCTTGCAATAACAAAAGCAATTGTTGAAAAGCACCATGGAACAATTAGTGCCGTAAATACTGCAACGGGACTTGATGTTATAATGTGCTTTCCGAATATTGATGGTTACCAAACTATTTAAAACTGTCCGAAAGGGCAGTTTTTTCTTTTCTTACGAAATATTAAGATAAAAGTCACTTAAAATTAAGATTGGTGTTTTATACTAAAGCCAACATAGAGGATTAGTATTCTCAAAAAATTAATTCAAAGGAGCACTTTCTATGAATATTATCAAATGCAAAAATCTTACAAAGGAATATTTAAGCGGTGAAAATACAGTTGTGGCACTTAACGATGTATCATTGGAATTTGAAAAAGGGGAGTTCTGTGCAATAACAGGACCTTCAGGTTCAGGTAAGTCAACATTTTTACACGTTTTAAGCAGTCTTGAAAATGCAACCTCAGGCGAGGTTATTTATAACAACGAAAGCCTGAAAAAATATAACGATAACCAGCTTTCCATTCTCAGAAGAAGACGCTTCGGCTTCGTTTTCCAGGCATATAACCTTGTGGAAGAACTGACAGGCTATGAAAACATTTTACTTCCCATTATGCTTGATAAAAAGAAACCCGATGAAGAGTATCTGAAGAAAATTATTGACATTCTCGGCATTGAAGACAGACTTTCTCATTTGCCATCCGCACTTTCAGGCGGTCAGCAACAGAGAATTGCTATTGCAAGAGCACTTGCCAACAAACCATCAATCCTTTTTGCCGATGAGCCTACAGGTAACCTTGACGGTAAAAGTGGTAGAGAGGTGCTTTCACTTCTTAAATATGTAAGTAAGGAATTAGGCGTAACCCTTATTCTTGTTACTCACGATTTACACGTTGCCGAGCAGGCAGACAGAGTTATCAGAATCGAAGACGGCGCTGTTGTTGAAGACAGTAAAAGGTAAGGTTCGGAAATAGATTCAGGTGATAATATGAAGAAAAAATTAACCTTTAATTCTCTTGCTTTAGGAAATCTAAAGCACAGAAAAAAGCAGTATACATTGCTTGTATTAGGTATCATTCTTTCAATGGTGTTTTCTGCAAGTGTGCCGTTTCTCATTTCAAGCACACTTTCCTCTGCTGAGGCTACAAGAAAGTATCTGTATGGTGAAGAGGATATAATTATTCCTGATATAACAGATAACCAGAAAGCAGTCGAGGCTCTTGAAAAGAGCTACAGAACAGTAGGCTACGCAAATGTTTTTGGTTACCTTTCAAATCCTGATGCCCAAGAGGGTAGTGGAGTGTGCTTTGCAAGCTTTGACGAAGCGTCAAAGGAAATGTATGTAGCCTTAAAAGAGGGTAGACTTCCTGAAACAAAAACTGAAATCGCCCTTGAAGAAGAAGCTCTTATCCGTATGGGGCTTGCTGCAAAAGTCGGAGATACACTTACTCTTGATATGTATGTTAAAAAGGGTGAATCCTTATCTGAAACATCACAGAAAGCAGAATTCACACTTGTGGGTATACTAGAAAACAAGCGCCCTAACATTGAAAAACACACTGTTTTAGACTACCACAGAATTCCTGCCTCAGTAGTGTCAGATGATTATGTAACAGCCCCCGGTGGCAAGGCTTCTACTATGGCTTTTGTTTCGACAGGAGAATTTTTAAATCAAAAGGAATATAACAAACAGTTTTCTGCATTTCTTGAAAATTACGGTGATGGTAATGCTAATGTACTTCAGTTTGAAATTTCAGGATTTGTGAAATGGGAGCTTTTAGATTCTTTTTCATGCATAACCTCACCTGCTGTGCTTCTTGCGGTTCTTTCGTTTGTGTTTATGCTTGTGGCAGATATCGGCATAATTAATGCCTTTAGCGCGAATCTTAAAGAACGTAAAAAGCAGATAGGGCTTCTCAGAAGCGTTGGCGCAACAAAACGGCAAATAATAAAAATATACGGCAGAGAAAGCTTTATACTTTGCCTTATATGTGCTCCCGTAAGTGTTTTGATTTCTCTCGGTATTATATCGGCAATAGTGCCGTTTTTTGGTGAAAACTATGTGTTTGAACCTGAGTGGTGGGTAATTCCAGTCAGCGTTGTGCTCAGTATAATTTTTGTGCTTATTGCATCGTTTATTCCTCTTGTTTCCGCTTCCCGTATTTCACCAATGCAGGCAATAAGAAACACAGAGCTTGGCAGAAAGTTTAAAAATAAAAAGATTAAAACACAGAAAGCCTTTGATACATCTAAGCTTCTTGCAAAAAGAAATATCACTCTTTTCAGAGGTAAAGGAGTTCTCACAAGTATAATTGTGTGCATTGCTGTGTTTATTTCCTGCTTAGGCTTTTCAGTTGTGAATGGGCTTAAAAATGATTTTGCAGTTTACGAGCACGATTACGTTATGAGTGCAGAGAATTTCGCTGCAACTGGTTTTTTATCCAATTACAAGACTGACTACAGAGGCTTGAGTGAAAATAATTTAACAGAGATTTTACTTAACGAAAATGTTGAGGATGTCAGCACACAGAAAAAGACAAAGGGATATATTCAAAGAGAAGATTTTTCTGAGTATATGCATCACCTTTGCTACTATACCAATCATTACGACTGCCAACCCGAAAATGTGTGGGTAACCGAAGAAAACTACAAAGAATATACACGCTCAGGTGATGCTGAGGATGGCTTTGTAAGAGAGTGCGCACAGCTCGGGGGCGATTTGGTTCCGGTAGAGATAATAGCTTTCGATGAGGAGTTCATTAAGGGCTTAGGTGAGTATGTAGTAGAAGGTAAGGCGGATATTGATATCGATAAGCTTAATTCAGGTGAAGAGGTAATTATAAATGTTCCCAAGGAGCTTATGCTTACCGTAAGTCATCTTGAAGAAACAGGCAAATATTCGTTTATCAGCACATATGAATCAACAATAGAAAAATCTCCTGAGCTTGCTACAGAAGATGTTTTCCTTGATGAAAGCACCTGTGATATAAAGAAGGGTGATACGCTTAAATTAGGTTGGCTCTATGCAGAGAAACAGCCTGAGTTTGAGCACGACATTTATCACCTTGCAAAAGACCAGCAACCCATTGAATATAAAAAAATTGAGAACGATGTAACTGTAGGCTCTGTTATTTATAAAATGTGGAGCTACAATGATGGCTCTCTTTTAAATAATATGTTTTACGATAGTGTGAGAATTATTACTACTGTTGAGGGGTTTGATAAGCTGACAGGCGGAAATGTTGACTACCACGCCTTCGGTGTTGACCTTAACACAGAATGCACCGCAGAAATTGATAACGATATGCAAACACTTTTTAAAAGAGTGGGTGCAGGTGCTAACGGCTCAATTACATCATTTTATGAAAAAAGGCAGGAGCAGGAAAGTAACCTGAGAGCCACCCTTATAGTAATCATTGCTGTTGCTGCTATGTTCTTCACAGCTTGCGGCAGTATGGTGAATAATTCTATTACTGCTCGAATCAGAGAAAGCAAGCGTGAAATCGGTACTCTGAGAGCGGTTGGTGCTACACAAAAGGATATTAACAGCTCATATCTTCGCCAGATATTCTCGATTTTAGGGTGGGGTACTGCTTCAGGCTTTGCATTATTCTTTATACTGTACGGATTATATTACCTTGTGTTCTTATCCATAGGTGATACTCCCGATGATATAGAAATATCAATTGTTGAAACCGTAGCAGGTGTTGCTCTTCTCTTTATCTCCTGCACAATAAATATGGTTTCTAAAATAAAAAAAGAAATGAAGAATAGCATAGTTGAAAATATAAGAGAATTGTAAAAAGCGAAGCCTATCATCCCTGTCCGCTTAGGCGGATAGGGAGGGGGACCATTCTCCAATAAAATAGTTGTTTTATATAAAAACATTACGGGTGATGTAGTAGCTTATACAATAAAGTTCGAGCGGAATGGTGGTGGGTAGTTCTCTTACGGATATTGTTCACTAAGTGTAACGCGATAGCTGAGATTTTTTACTTTAAAATATCGTTGCTTCTATCCAACTGAAGAAAAGCAGTAAAAGAACTACCCACCACCGCTAACGCGGTCCCCCTCCCTATTTCATCAAGATGAAACAGGGATGATAAGCTTCGCTAACAGCTAACTAACAGGTGATTTTATGAGAAAGAAAAAATTAACATATACTTCTCTTGCATTAGGAAACCTGAAGAATAAGAAGAGGCAATACATAATAACGATACTTGGTATTGTTTTATCAATGGTTTTTTCATCGGGAGTTATATATTTTGCCTTTAGTGCTTATGATACATCAGCACAAAAGAATGCTGCAGAGCACGGCTTTTATAGTATGTTCTTCAGCAAATACGATGAGCAGCTTTTTGGAGAGCTTAATCAAACAGATACATTTGAGGAAATCGGCTACGGATATGTTCTCGGCTATGTTTTTACAGATGAAGAGGATACATTGTCGGGTACATCAATTGTAAAGCTGGATAAGGTTTCCCAAGAGCTTGTGAATCCGATTTTTATCAGCGGTACATATCCGGAGAAAAAAGGCGAAATTGCAATTGAACAAACAGCTCTTCTGCAAATGGGGATTACAGCAGAAGCAGGCGACAAAATCACGTTGAAATTTCAGAATCAAAATGATAATGAATTGCTCTCCGAAATTAAGGAGAAAACATATACGCTATCGGGAATAATGGTTGATAAGCGTAGCAATGTTGCAAGTGGCTTTGATGAAAAACGAATTCTGCCTGCTGCAATTGTAAGTGAAAATGAGAAAATAGATTTAGGTGGTAAACAAAAAACAGTTGTTTACAGTGTTCTTGCAGAAAACGGCTTCGGAAAGGTATACGCAGCAAGAGATAAGCTGGGTATTGAGAATCTGGAATGTGTTAACAACTTCCTGGAGACCTTTAACCTTGATTCAGATGAATGGCTTTCGTTTTCCCTTGTAATGATTGTGGTGTGTATGCTTTGGCTTGCATCTTCAATAGGTATAATTAATGCATTCACCACAAACCTTAAAGAGAGAAAAAAGCAGATAGGCTATTACAGGGCAGTAGGCGCAACTAAAAGACAGATTTTTAAGCTCTTTGGCAGAGAGGCGCTTATTTTAAGTGCAATATGCACACCTGTAAGCCTTGCTATATCATACCTTGCAGTCAGACTTGTTATTGGCTATGTTTTCGAAAAAGCATATTTTTCACCAAATGTGTGGGTGCTTCTTATATGTGGAGCTTTCAGTATTATGAGCGTTATGCTCGCTTCGCTTATACCGTTGTTTGCTGCTTCACGAATTACGCCTATGCAAGCAATAAGAAATATTGAAACTTCAAGAAAGTTAAAAAATAAAAGGGTTAAAACTCAAAAAAGCTTTAGCGTATCAAAGCTTCTTGCTAAAAGAAACCTTGCTGTTTCAAAAAGCAAGCAAATAATTGTCAGCGTTTTTCTTGTGGTAACAATTCTGTTTTCTTCATACGCTCTTTCTGCTATGACATATGCAATTAATGATATTCATTCACTTTCCAATGATTATGAACTGCATCTGTATATGGATTCAATGTATGGTACGGTGAATTTTCCTGCAGGAAATAACGGCTTTACGGAAAATCACCTTCAAACCGTGCTTTTCAACGAGAATATTGCAACCGCCAACGGCTTGAAGAGAGCTAATGTAAATATTCTTGTAGATGATGCCGAAAAGCTTTCGGACTACAGATATATTTCACATAATAATTTTTATCATTCCGGCTATGAAGTGGGTGCAGACTTAAAAGAGCTTGATGAAAAGAATTTCAGAAATAAGCTTAATCCGGGTATCGTAAACGCAGGGAATGAGCAGTTTAAAAACGCAGCCGGCTACAAAGGCGATTATCTGCCCTTTGAAATAATAGCGTTAAGTGAAGATTTGATTAATATTATCAGCAAAAATGTTGTTGATGGCGAAATTGATATGGGTAAAATCAACAGCGGTCAGCAGGTGATTTTTGTTGCTCCCGAAGAGGTTATTCTGGCAGTTCACACCGATTCCTATGGTAACTCAATGCTCAGCACATATAGCCAACGCTCTCACATTGAAGTGAATCGTGAAAGAGGAGAAGAAATTGAAGTCATTACCTCTGTCCCATGTGATTACAAAGCAGGAGAAATGCTTGATTTAAGTGTTCTTTATTGCGAAGAATATAATCCTGATTTTGAAATGGACGGTACTCCGAAGGTCTCCAAGGAAAAGCTGGATGTTAATAATGTTCAGGTTGAAATAGGTGCTGTATTAAATGATACAAGTGAATTTACGGAAATTCTTATGTATTCGGTAAGCAACGATGTTATCATAACCTCAATAGAAGGCATGAACCACTTCTTTCCAAAGGCAAGGTACAAGCATTTATCCTTTGGCTTAAAGGATGAGTGTGATGAAGAGATTAATAAAGAGGTTACGGCACTTCTTGAATCCGTTGCTGCCTGCGTTGATAGTGGTGATTACAGCTCAAATTACGATTATCAGCTTGAGCAGAAAAAGGATATTCAGAATTTCTGTATGATTGTTTGTGCTGTAGTAATACTCCTTTTCACAATTTGCGCAAGTATTATAAATAACACAATCTCTGCCAATATAAAGGAAGATAAAAAGAAAATCGGTACCCTTCGTGCAGTAGGTGCCAATGAAAAGGAAATAAGCCTTTCATATATTATTCAATTCCTTTCAATGTTTAAGTGGGGCTTTGGGTTTGGCTTCGGATTATTTGGTGTATCGTATCTTGTTCTGAGTCTGATACCCGAAACAGAGGGCTTAACCGAGCAAATGGTATTTAATCCGTGGATTACATTAGCCTTCGGATTCGTTTTATTTGTAATCTGTTCCTTGAGTATCTACTCAAAAATCAGAAAAGAAATGAAGAATAGTATAGTTGAGAATATAAGAGAGTTATAAAAGTGCAAAGTGCAAAATGCAAAGCGCAAAGTGACAGGTGATATTATGAAAAGAATAATAATATTGATTTTATGTTTTATATTATTTGTAACGCCCTGCTTGGCGGTTGATGGTGAAACAAATCAAACTGTGCAAACAACAACAGCGCAAACGACTGTTGAGCAGACCACAGAGGTGTCTGTAACAGTACAGCAATCAACTGAGCCTGTAACAGAAAAGGAAGAAACCACAATACAAAAAGCAGAGCCCACCACAGAGAAAAATGTTATAGAAAAAGAAGATTTTGAGGTGCCTGAAATTAAAGAAGATCCTGTGGATAATTCACAGCCTCGCTTAATGGTTACAGGTTATGAAATCGAAGATGGTTTTATCAGTCCCGAAGAAACAAAAAAGCTTACCATAACTCTTAAAAATATGCATTCCTCAAAAGCTGTCAGCAACATAAAGCTTACGCTTTCTGAGGATACAGACGAAATCCGTCCTACAGGTATGGGCACAAAATATGTTTCCTCTATAGGTGCAGGTAAATACTACAGCTGGGTTGTTGAGCTTAAAGCAATCCACACCGCAACAGTAGGTGAACACAAGCTGAGCTTTTCTTGTGAGTATGAGGATGAACACGGCTCAGGCTATGGTGCAAATGATGTAATAAGAATTGAGGTTCGTCAGCCTGCAGAGCTTACCTTTGACGGTGCAAAGCTTCCCGTTAAGGTCGTTCAGGATGAAACGGTAACTCTCAATGTAAATCTTATGAACACAGGAAAAACAGTTCTATATAACTGTAAAGTGGATTTCAACATTGAAGGTCTCGATGCCGGCGGAAGCAGTTTCGTTGGTGAAATTCAGCCTCAGCAAAGTGCAACAGCAAGCGCAAACCTTCTTGTTGATTCAGAAAAAACAGGAGAGGTAAAGGGTACCGTAACTGTTACTTATGAAGATACCTTCGGCAAAGAATATACCCTTACTCACGATGTGAAAACGATTATTGAAAAGAAAGTTGTGAAGGCTCAGAAGCAGGAAGAGGAGGAAAAGAAAAATCCTCTCTGGTGGCTATTCCTCTTAGGTGGACTTGTAGCCGGCGGCGGATTAGGCTTTGGAATACCATTTGCAATTAATTCCCGTAAGCAGAGACTGAAGGATGAGGAGCGGTTGTAAAATAAAAAAGCAAGTTCTCCGAGGAGAGCTTGCTTTTACTTTTAGTCATTTATCCCACAGCACTTTTTATATTTCTTACCGCTGCCGCATGGGCAGGGGTCGTTTCTGCCGGGCTTTTTATCCGCCTTCTTAGGCTCTTTTTTAACTGTGCCGTCATCGGAGCCTGAGGTAGAAGTAATCTTAACAGTTGCCTTTCTTTCAACAGGCTCTTCCTTACGGATTCTTGCCTGAAGAACAAAGTCCACAGTACCTTCGCGGATGCCGTCTGTCATTTCCTCAAACATATCAAGACCTTGGTCGCGGAACACAATAACAGGATCCTTCTGACCGTAGCCCATAAGGTTCATACTGCGTTTGAGCTGGTCCATAGCATCTATATGCTCCATCCAACGGATATCAACGTTTCTCAAAAGACCTACGCGCTCAATTTCCTTAATTGCGTCTTCGCCGTATTCTTCTGTACGGTTATCGTAAATCTCCTGAGCCTTGTTGAGAAGAACTTCTGCAATGTCTTCAGTTTTATGAAGGTCTTTAATATCTTCCTCAGTAATGAGCCAAGCATATTTTGTAAGAAGACCTGTTCTGTTCCACTCATCCTCAGAAACCTTTTCAGGGCAGTAGAAATCAACACTTTCTGAAATTGTATCTACAATCATTTTCTGAATAAGAGAGCTTATATCTTCACCGTCAAGCACCTGATTACGCTGACCGTAAATAACCTCACGCTGCTTGTTCATAACGTCATCGTATTTAAGGACATTACGGCGGATAGCAAAGTTATTACCTTCAACCTTTCTCTGTGCGCTTTCAATTGAGGATGAGAAGATTTTTGCTTCAATAGGCATATCGCCAACGCTCTTGAAGGCATCAAGTGTCATATAGAAGCGGTCGCCTGCGAAAAGACGAAGAAGGTCATCTTCTGCAGAGAGGAAGAAACGGCTTTCACCGGGGTCACCCTGACGGCCTGCACGGCCGCGGAGCTGGTTATCAATTCGTCTTGATTCATGGCGCTCTGTACCGATAATATAAAGACCGCCTGCTTCACGCACCTTTTCTGCTTCTTCGCTTGTCTGCTTTTTGAACTCTGCTTCAAGCCGACGGAAGGTGTTACGTGCGTTTATAATATCCTCGTTATCTGTTTCAGCAAAGCCTGTAGCCTCGGCAATAAGCTCATCGTCAAAATCCATTTTCTTCATCTGAGTTTTTGCCATAAATTCAGGGTTACCGCCTAAGATAATATCAGTACCACGACCTGCCATGTTTGTAGCAATTGTAACTGCACCGAATTTACCTGCCTGAGCAACAATTTCTGCTTCTTTTTCGTGGAATTTAGCATTGAGCACTTCGTGCTTGATGCCTTTTTTCTTTAAAAATCTGGAGAGCTTTTCACTCTTTTCAATGTTAACTGTACCAACGAGAACAGGCTGACCTTTTTCGTGGCACTCTGTAATAACATCAACAATAGCATTAAACTTCGCTTCCTCTGTTTTGTAAAGAACATCGTTATTATCCTTACGGGCGAGAGGCTTGTTTGTTGGTATTTCAACAACGTCAAGGCTGTATATTTCCTGGAACTCTGCACTTTCGGTCATAGCAGTACCTGTCATACCTGAAAGCTTTTTGTAAAGGCGGAAATAGTTCTGGAATGTAATAGTAGCAAGAGTTTTGCTTTCATGCTCAACCTTTACGCCTTCTTTTGCTTCAATTGCTTGGTGGAGACCTTCGCTATAACGTCTGCCAAGCATAATACGGCCTGTGAACTCGTCAACAATAAGCACCTGACCGTCCTTAACAACGTAGTCAACGTCTCTTGTCATTGTGCCGTGAGCTTTAAGAGCTTGGTTAATATGGTGCTGAAGAGTAAGGTTTTCTGCATCCATAAGGTTTTCAATATTAAATGCAGCCTCAGCCTTTGCAATACCTGATTTTGTAAGAGTAGCGGTTTTTGCTTTTTCGTCAACGAGATAGTCGCCGCCTTCTTCTTTAACAATATCTTCAGCGTCTATTTTTGAGTCAAGCTCTTTAACCTTAACCATTTTGAGACGGCGAACAAAGTCGTTTGTCATACGGTAAAGGTCAGTTGAAGCTTCACCTATACCTGAAATAATAAGCGGTGTACGAGCTTCGTCGATAAGGATTGAGTCAACCTCGTCCACAATTGCGAAGCTATGACCTCTCTGTACACGCTGAGAAGCATACATAACCATATTATCACGAAGGTAGTCGAAGCCCATTTCATTGTTTGTACCGAAGGTAATGTCGGCAGCATATGCTTCTTTTCTTTCTTCGTTATTCTTTTCGTGGATAATAAGACCAACCTTAAGACCCATAAAACGGTAGATTTTACCCATCCATTCAGAGTCTCGTTTTGCAAGGTAGTCGTTAACCGTAACAATATGAACGCCTTCGCCTGAAAGGGCATTAAGGTATGCAGGGAGAGTAGCAACGAGAGTTTTACCTTCACCTGTTTTCATTTCTGCGATTCTTCCCTGATGGAGAATGATACCACCTAAAATCTGAACAGGGTAGTGTTTCATTCCGAGAACACGCCATGCAGCCTCGCGGCAAGCAGCAAATGCCTCAGGCAAAATATCGTCGAGTGTTTCACCCTTTGCAAGACGCTCCTTGAACTCAGGTGTTTTAGCCTGAAGCTGTTCGTCTGTAAGTGCTGAATATTCATTTTCAAGAGCAAGCACTTTGTCTTTAGTGCCGTTAATACGCTTAATCTCTTTAGTTGAATAATCACCAAAAAGCTTTTTGAATAAAGACATTTTAAAAATCGAACCTTTCATTGAGTTGAATATAAATATACAGATATCATTCTACCATACTATTTTGAAGTTTGCAAATGAATTATAAAGTTTCTGCCAATATTTATTTTTTGTTTACAAATGAAGGGAAAATTGGTAGGATAAAAACAGAAAAAATAAATTTTTTCGGATTTTTGCAACAAAATGAAAATCACAACACTCTTTATATACGAGAGAGCGAAAACCTTGCAAGGAGGTGTAGGCGTGGAAGACCAGAATATATTTTTAATTGAACGTTCAAAAAATGGTGATACCCAGGCTTTTTCACAGCTTTATTCTGTTTACGCTATGGATTTATACCGCTATGCTGTTTATATGATGGGTAATACCGAGGATGCTGAGGATGCATTACAGGAAGCGGTGTTTTCCGCCTGGCGCAACATACATACTCTTAAGGATGCAAATCTTTTTAAAGTGTGGATTTTTAAAATTCTTTCAAACAGATGCAAAACGGAGCTTATGAAAAAGAATAAAGCTCCCGATACTCTTCCTATTGAGGAATATACATTCCTTATAGAAGGAGAGTATGAGGAAAGCTTCAATAGCACAGAATTGAAGGAGGCTCTTTCAAGCCTTACTCCGCCCGATGCACAAATTATACTGCTCTCGGTTATCGGCGGATTTAAAAGCTATGAATTGGCAGCGATTTTCAATATGGAGCCCGCTACAGTCCGTTCAAGGCAAAAACGTGCCCTTGAAAAATTAAAAGTAATATTATCTTGAAAGGAGCAGAGAAATGGATAAAAATTCAGAAAAAGAAGTTTTTACAAACGAAGAACTCCTGGAATTAAATGAAAAGCTAAAAAATACAGAAAATATAGAATTACCTGAAAGCCTGAAGGCGGAAAATATTGCGGATGCTCTTAATAATGAAGCAATGTGGAAGCCTGAAGAGGAAAAGAAGCCTTCCGCAAGAGGCAGAAAGAGAAAAATTTATTCTTTTGTTGCCGCTGCGGCGTCCTTTGCTATTGTCTTTACATCTCTTATGATTGTAAAGCCTTGGGAAAAGGATAAAGCTCCGCCGCTTAACGATGCAACCCCACCTGTTGTGAACAATGTACCACAGGACTATAGCGTAATCGAAGCTAAATTTTCAGACTATGCGGATAAATACGAAAGCTATCAGGCAAAATATAAGCTTTATGGTGTGGTTGACGACGTTCTGAATTTCGGCACTAAGAATGAAGCTGCAATGGATATGGTGGTTGGGTCAAATACTAATACCTCCGCAAAACCGGGCACAACAACATATGCAACCGAAAGCATTACTCAGGCTTCAGGTAATAAAAACCATGGTGAAACCAATGAGCAGGTAAAGGGCGTAAGCGAAGCTGATATTATAAAAAATGACGGAAAATATATTTACGCTGTGAATCCTGATAACGCGGATTGGGGACCATACTACGATGCTTTATATAGTGTTGCCGGTATAGTTAAAACCACAGATGAGAACGGGAATCCTGTTGAAGTAGAAAATGTGCCTACAGAAGAGCCTGTTTTGAAATATGATTGCTCGATTTCCGTAATTGAACCGACTGCAGACGGCAAGCTTCAGAAGGTTGGGAAAATTAATATTACGCCTGAAAAAGACAAAAACGTATACCATATGGTAGTTTGTGAGATGTATGTTAAAGGCAACAGACTTGTAGCACTTGTGGAATGTAGCATCCGCGATGATGTGAAAAATGCAGATAATTTTAAAAAGTACTATTATTATGGTTACGACAAAAGCGTTACAATGGCAATATGCTTTGATATAAGTAATAAATCAGACGCAAAGGAAATGTGGCGCATTTATCAGGATGGTACCTATATTTCTTCACGCCTTGTAGATAATCAGCTTGTTTTCCTTTCGAATTACTATGTGGATTTGAATGACGATAAGGAAACTGTCATTAATAACTGTGTTCCTCGTTATTCTTCGGGCAATGCCGCAATGGAGAGAATTCCTTGCGACTGTATAGTTATTGGCGAAAATATAAATGACACAAGCTACCTTGTTGCTTCAAATGTTAATATTGAGGACGAAGCAACTCTTAAAACACAGTCAACTTTGGGAGCAGGTAGCAATGTTTACTGCACAACCGATACTCTTTATGCTACAAGCACAGTTTATAAAGATACTAAAGCAGCTGCGGAGATTTTTGGAGTAACTGAAGCTACTACAAGTATTTATAAATTTGATATCAGAAACGGCAATATCAATTATGTTGGTTGCGGTTCAGTTAAGGGTCATACACTTAATCAGTTCAGTATAGACGAGTATAATGGTTACCTGAGAATTGCTACCACAACAGGTAGTTGGGGAGCTTCACTTTCTAACCAGCTTTATGTGCTTGACGATAGCCTTAAGGTTGTTGGTGAAATTACAGGTATAGCTAAGGGAGAAACAATAAAATCTGTAAGATTTACAGGCGATACAGGGTACGTTGTAACCTTTGAGCAGACAGACCCGTTGTTTGTAATTGACCTTTCAAACCCTGAAAAGCCTGAAATTAAGGGTGAGCTTAAAATACCGGGCTTCTCAACATATCTTCACCCTGTAGGTGATAAGCTTCTTTTAGGTGTTGGTGTTGACGGAACAAACGATGGACAGGGTAATGGTATGAAGGTATCACTCTTCGATGTATCTGACCCTGAAAATCCAATAGAAGCAGATAAGATTGAATATAGCGGAATTAACGCCGCAAATCGCTGGACATATATTTATTCTGAAGCATTTTATTCCCACAAGGCTCTTTGTTGGAATGAAAATGAAAAGGTTATGTATATTCCATACAGCAAGCAGGATAGAATATGGGCTTCAACAAATGGAGAGGCACTTTCTAAAACGAATACCGCAGGTATTCTTGCGGTGAAGGTTGATACACAAAACAAGAAGCTCTTGTCAGATGGTAATTATATGTGCACCTCTACAGATATAGAGTCATCACCTGAATTTTCAAGAGTAACATATACGGGTAATGTTATTATGGGATTCAATCAATTTTTTGATGGCGGCAGCATCTGCGCTTTCGATAAAACTACACAGATGCAAACCGATAAAATTAATTTAAGTAAATAAGTCAGCTTATAACGAACAGCAGATAGCAATTAGCTATCTGCTGTTTGCTTTTTCTATTGAAGTATGATAATATAAATTTACAAATATACAAGAGGTGTTAATATGGCAGAAATGAATAAAAAAGATAATGCTATTCAGGCAATTAAGTTTGCGCTTTTCTCTGCGTCTGCAGGTATCATTCAGGTGGTTTCTTTTACTATCCTCAATGAGCTTGTGCTTCCTAATATTCATATTGAAAATGAGAAAATTATGAATATTTTAAGCGCGGAATATGGCGTTTGTTACCTTGTTGCGCTTACACTTTCTGTTTTGTGGAATTTTACATTCAATAGGAAATTTACCTTTAAATCTGCAACAAATGTACCTGTAGCAATGCTTAAAATATTCGGCTTTTATTGTGTGTTTACACCAATTTCAACCATTATTGGTGAAACAGTTATGAGCCACACAAGTTGGGAGTTTGCAGAGTATATTGTGCTTGTATGCACAATGATGACCAATATGGTAACGGAGTTTTTGTATTGCCGTTTTGTTGTGTACAAAAACAGTATGAACACTAATGATTTAGCTAAAAAGGAAAAAGAAAATGCCTCAAAATAAACCTTTAAAAGATAATACAAGACTTTGTCCTGTATCACGTAAATGTGGCGGCTGCCAGCTTATGAACCTTATCTATGAGGAACAGCTGAAATATAAGCAGGCAAAGGTTGTTAAGCTTCTTGGCTCATTTCACCGTGTATCGCCCATAATCGGTATGAAAGAACCATTTCACTACCGCAACAAGGTTCAGGCGGCTTTCGGCAGAACAAGAGGCGGGGAGATTATTTCAGGTGTATATCAGTCAAGCACCCATAACATTGTTAAAACAGATTCCTGCCTTATTGAAGATAAAAAAGCGGACGAAATAATTTTAACTATCCGAAAGCTTATAAAAAGCTTCAAGTTAACTGTTTATGACGAGAAAAACTCAAGAGGGTTTCTTCGTCATGTGCTTGTAAAAAGAGGTTTTCAGACAAATGAAATTATGGTTGTGCTTGTAACAGGTACATCTGTTTTTCCGTCTAAAAACGATTTCGTTAAAGAACTTTTAAAGCTTCATCCTGAAATCACCACAATAGTTCAGAACATAAACAATAAATTCACAAGCATGGTTCTTGGTGATAAAGAAACAGTGCTTTTCGGTAAAGGCTATATTGAAGATGTGCTTTGCGAGAGACGCTTCAGAATTTCACCAAAGTCTTTTTATCAGATTAACCCTGTTCAAACTGAAGTGCTTTATGGTAAGGCAGTTGAATTTGCAAGCCTTTCAGGTAAAGAACGAGTTATAGATGCTTATTGCGGTATAGGTACCATAGGTATTGTTGCATCAAAGGGCGCAGGCGAGGTAATAGGCTGCGAGCTTAATGCAGATGCAGTAAGAGATGCTAAAGTAAATGCAAAAATTAACGATATAGAAAATATCAAATTTTTCTGCGCAGATGCAGGTGAATTTATGTTAGGGATGAAAGAAAACGGTGAGAAATGTGATGTTCTCTTCATGGACCCACCAAGAGCAGGAAGCGATAAAAAATTCCTTTCAAGTGCTGTGGCTCTTTCGCCAGAAAAAATTGTCTACATTTCGTGTAATCCTGAAACTCAGCAGAGAGATTTGTTTTACCTCATTAAGAATGGATATAAGGTAAAGAAAATTCAACCTGTTGATATGTTTCCTTATACAAATCATGTTGAAACGGTAGCGCTTTTGGAAAAAAAGAACCAATTGATTTCATCTGATCGTAAAAAATAAACAAACAAAACTGCAACCGAAGAAATACTCTTCGGTTGTTATTTTTACATGAGGTTACGGAAAATTCCCGAAAATTTCACAAAAATATCCCAAAACTCTTGACGAAATTGTGTAATAGTTATAAAATCATATATATAAAAAGCAATACAATAAAATTTCTGTATGCTTTGGGTAATAAACAGACACGGAAAGGAGAAGGATTATGGAAGGGTTGCTATATATATCATTTAATGCGTTTTGCCTTGCTGAACTTCTTATGATTTTTTTGAAAATCTATAAAAGTACGGATAAGCGTATGAATCAGATTATGCTTGGTTGTTTCATTGGCGCATCTATGATTCTTCTTGTGAGTGATATTGTCTGGGGCATTTTCGAATTTTATGTAGGTTGGCATACATATCCTATAGCTTCGTTTCTTGTTAACAGTATGTACCATATTCTTACCGGTGTTGTAGCGTATTCATGGTTCTTGTTTTCTGAAAGCAGTCAGGAATCGAGGCTTGTTAAAAATGCGTGGAGTATTGCATTAAGTATGATACCGCTTTTTATTGTTATGAATCTTGTTGTAGGCTCCAATGCACACGGTTGGGTGTTTTATATTGACCCTATAACGCACCAATATCAACGCGGCGAATATTATTTTGTTACAATTGTTGCATACTATTGGTACATAATTCATACTACTTCAAAGGCACTTATAAAAGCATTAAGGAAAGATAACTTCCTTAATAAAAATCAGTTGCTCACATTGGCATCGTTTGCTATATTCCCTGCCGTTTCGGGGATTTTGCAGGTTGTTTTTGTAGGCTCCCCATTACTTAGTGCGGGTATAGCTTTCGCTGTACTTCATGTGTATATAAGTTCTCGTGAGCTTCTTATTTCTGTTGATCCTATGACTCGACTTAACAACAGAAAACAAATGGAAGCGTACCTTTACGGCAAAATGAAAAACCATAATAACAATAAGGATTTATACGTGTTTATTATGGATCTCGACTATTTCAAGCAAATTAACGATAAATATGGCCATGTTGAAGGCGATGAGGCAATTATTATTGCAGCAAATGCAATACGACAAGCAGTAGATAAAACAGGCTTTTTTGCTTCACGCTATGGCGGAGACGAATTTGTTATTGTAGGTGAAACCAACAAGGATTTCAAACCTAAAGAGTTTTTAAACAGGATTAATGAAATTCTCGGTGAAACCACCAAAAGCGAAGGCAAGGAGTATACATTGAAATTCAGTGTTGGTTATAAGCGTTATTCACCTGAGTTTACCGATGTTCGCGATTTTATTGCGGCGGCGGATGAGGGCCTTTATATGATTAAAAAATCAAGAACCAAAGTCATAAATGCAGAAAAAACCGTTTGAGGATTGCTCAAGCGGTTTTAATTTTTTTGAAAATATTTAATAAAAGTGGTTGACTATAAAAAACTATAGTTATAAAATTAAAAAGTATTTTTCATATATTTTATGATAAACGGAGTGGTATCTATGATTAAAATAGGTCTTTACGGCTATGGCAATATTGCAAAAGGCGTAGAATGTGCGGTAGCGCAGAATAGTGATATGGTTGTTTCCTGCGTATTTACAAGGCGCGATCCATCTGCAGTTTCAACTATTTCAGGTGCAGCGGTTTATAAAACTGACGACATTCTAAACCACAAAGATGAAATAGATGTTCTTATTATGTGTGGAGGTTCTGCAACAGATTTACCTGAGCAGACACCTGCTATGGCAAAGCATTTCAATGTTGTAGATAGCTTTGATACTCATAAAAATATCCCTGCACACTTTGAAAATGTTGATAAAGCTGCCAAGGAAGGCGGAAATATCGGAATTATTTCTGTTGGTTGGGACCCGGGGATGTTCTCTCTTAACAGGCTTTATGGTAGCTGTATCCTTACAGATGGTGCAGATTACACTTTCTGGGGTAAAGGTGTGAGTCAGGGCCATTCAGATGCTATAAGAAGAATTAAAGGCGTTGTTGATGCAAGACAGTATACAATCCCTATTGCTGAAGCTCTTGAAGCAGTAAGAAGCGGTTCTCAGCCTCAGCTTACAACAAGAGAGAAGCATACAAGAGAATGCTTTGTTGTTGCAGAAGATGGCGCAGACCTTAAAAGAATTGAAAACGAAATAGTTACAATGCCAAACTATTTTGCTGATTACGATACAACAGTTCACTTTATTTCACAGGAAGAGCTTGACCGCGACCACAAGGGTATTCCTCATGGCGGCTTTGTTATCCGTACAGGTAAAACAGGCAGAAATTTTGAACATAACCATGTTATAGAGTATAGCCTTAAGCTTGATTCAAATCCTGAGTTTACATCTTGCGTTATTACTGCATATGCTCGTGCCGCATATAAAATGGCAAAAGAGGGTATGAGCGGTTGTAAAACAGTGTTTGATATTCCACCGGCTTACCTTTCAAGTAAATCTCCTGAAGAATTAAGAAAAGAAATGTTATAAAATTAAAGGCGCGGAGCATTTTATCGAATGCTTCGTGCCTTTTTGCTATGCGCCTTTTTTAATTTCTCCTGCTTTTTTTAGCGACATTTTTGCAATTGCAGGGCCTACAAGCTCGTAAATAAGTGTACCGCATAAAATAACAGTTCTTATTTCTGTTGCGTACTGTGGTACAACTGCGGAAGCAGTAAGGGAAAGGCCTATCGCCACACCTGCCTGAGGAACAAGGGCAGGGCCTAAATACTTGCGTATGTTTTTATCAGCTTTGCATATGGTTGCACCAAGAGATGCACCAAACATTTTACCGATAACTCTTACAACAATGTAAATTACACCGCAAAGTCCAACTGATGGTAAAACGGAAAGCTTTAATTCTGCACCTGATGCTACGAAGAATAGCATAAATATAGGTGGTGTGATTTTGTCAGAAAGCTTCATAAGGTGGTTAACATCAGGAGAGAGGTTTGCAATAATTGCTCCCATTGCCATACATAAAAGAAGGGAGGAAAATCCGCAAAGCTTAGAAAGACCGATGCCCAAAAAAATGAATGCAATGGTAAGAGAGAGTCTGTTACCGTCTTTTTTGAAGGTTTTGAGTGGTAACAGGAATATAAATCCTAAAATTGCACCCACAACCAATGCTCCGCCTATTTCAATAACAGGCTTGAGGAAGAGCTGTGCGGTATTTGCGGAGCCACCTGAAAGTGCGGTTGCAATTGCTACGGCTATTGAGTACATAATAAGTGCAGTAGCATCATCTATTGCAACAACAGAAAGTAAAGTTTCGGTAACGGGACCGCGCGCCTTGTATTGCTTTATGACCATAATTGTGGCGGCAGGAGCGGTAGCAGCGGCAATTGAGCCTAAAACAAGTGAAAAAGGAGCTTCAAAGCCTGCAAGAATCAATGCACCCGAAACGAAAACAACCGCAAACAATGATTCAAGTGTTGCGATAACTATAGGCGTTGCGCCAACACGCTTGAAATATGAAATTTTAAATTCATTACCTATAGAAAAAGCAATAAAACCTAACGCCATATCTGATATAAGCGTTGCAGCGGAAAGAAAATCTTCGCTGAGTAAGCCTAAAACGCTGGGGCCTAAAAGAAGACCTGCAAGAAGGTAGCCTGTAACATTAGGGAGCTTGATAAGCTTTACCAATCTGCCCAAAGCCATACCTGCAAAAATCATTATGGCAAGATTTGTGAATGTGTTTAATGATATATCCTGAAGCATTATAGTGAAATTCCCTCCAGATAATCAATAGGAAGAGTGAAGAGAATACCGGTGTCGGGCTTGCTGAGACCACCTGTAACCTTGTTCACTATTTTTGATATTATTTCAACATCTTCGTCCTTTGCAACCATAATAATTGTTTTATTTTCGTGGTGTGATGGTGCTAAAAGGCTTCTGAATGACATAAGGAAAAACATATCCTCATGGTCGTGCTCAATAAGCTCCTGTACCATACCTTTACTGTCTATGATAGTAGCACCTGAGATTTTGTTTTCGGTAAATTCCTCAAGCATCTCATCAAGGCATTCGGTTTTGTTGAGAATTATTGTAACAAGCTTCATAAAATTCCTCCTTATCGTTATTTGACCTAATTGTATCACCGCAAAAAAATCTTTTCAATAATAAAAATGCTGAAATATAATATGTATATAAAGATTATTTTTGTATTAAATTGAAAATATAAAATAAATGTGATATATTAGTTTAAAAGGAGATGAATGGTATGTTCAAAAAAACAATATCAGTTTTTCTTAGTGCTTTAATAGCTTTAAGTGCATTTTCTGTGTCTGTCGGTGCGGTAAAGGTGCAGGGCAATATTTCTGACCTTCCCGTGATTATGGTTGCAGGCTATAGCGGTGCAGAGCTTGTAATGACAGATGAAAACGGAAATAAAACTCAGGTATGGGGTCTTAATATGGATTCCGTTATAGGCAGGGTTCTCAACAGAATTGTCGATTTGGGTCAAGGGCTTATTATGACTGCAAACGGTAACCCGAAATACCTTGGTCGAGTAGTGGGTGAGGAGCTTGAAGCTGAGCTTGAATATTTGAAGCTTAATCCTGATGGAACAAGTAAGTATAATGTTGTGGTTGCTAACCCTGAAACACAGCATCAAAATATGAAATATATTCTTGAAAACGGACTTCCTGAGGCATATATAAACGAAAGCGAAGTTGTTCACGAAATTGCAGAGTATGTTGACCCTGAATATATTTATAGCTTTGCTGCTGACTGGCGAATGAGCGTTGTGGATTCCGCAAATGCTTTAGATAAGTTGATTGAAGATATAAAAAGAATTACAGGCAAGGATAAGGTTAATATTATTGCCGTTTCTCACGGTGGGCAGATAACTGCCACATACCTTTCTCTTTACGGCTATAAAAAGAGCGTTAACAATGCGGTTCTTACTGTTCCTGCTATTGGTGGCGCAGTGCTCGCATATGATATTATGAGTGATAATGTCCACCTCGATGAGTATACTCTCGTTTATTACCTTGAGCACGGCTTTATTGCCGAGGGTGAATATGAGTGGCTTGTGAAGGCTGTGGAGCTTGGCTTCCTTGATGAAGTTATAAAAGAGCTTGTACCTTACGTTTATAATGTTATAGGTTATTTCGGTAGCATTTGGGATTTTATTCCTAATGAGGATTATGAGGCAATAAAGGCAAAGCACCTTGATCCTGTTGAAAATGCTGCTATTATTGCAAAGAGCGATTACGCTCACGAAATTACTGCCAATATGCATGAAAGCCTGCAAAAGTGCAGTGATGAGTACGGCGTTAATGTGAGCATTATTGCAGGTACGGGCGTGCCTTCAGTTTCAGGTGCTCAGAGAAACTCCGATGCAATTATCGGCACAAATGATTCCACAGGTGCTCTTTGTGCGCCGTACGGAGAGCGATTTGCTGATGGCTACACAGGCGTTAAAACACAGTGCGATAACCCTGCGCATGACCACGTATCACCATCCTTTGAGGTAGATGCATCTGCTGCATACCTTCCTGAAAACACATGGTTTGTGGATGAGCTTTTCCACGGTATGACCTTTAAGGATGACTACACAAAAACACTTGCATTTACTCTTCTTCTCACGGATGAAATTAAGGATGTTTATTCAAACCCGGATTACCCTCAGTTCAGAGCTTCAACCAATCCCAATAATGCAGTTTATGTAACATTTGATGAAAGTCCGGAAGGTTATCTGAGTGATGGGGATAACTATATCGTCATTAAAAATATTTCCAACAGCTATCCTGTGAAAATCACGTCTGTTCAGTCAAGTTGTGAAAGTCTTATAATCCGTTCAAATGACATAAATACGCTGGAACCCGGTGAAGAGGCGAAAATATATGTTACGGGTAAATTACCACGTATAAGTGATGCGCTTGTGCAGGTGCAGGTTAAGTATGAGCTTGTGGGCAATACCACCGCGCCTATAGGGGAAAAAGCCTTCAACTTTAAGCTTTTGAATGGTGAGAGTGTTGAGTACAATGAGAGCGACCCATATGTTGAAGCCGATTATGCTATGGGTTATGATGCATTGGTAAGTGAAAAAACAGACAACATATTAACAAATATGGGAATTTCCTCGTTTATCAGCTACCTTGTTGATATGATTCTTTCATTCTTTAAGCAGTTCGGTTTGAGTTTGTGATAAATAATGGTAAATAACTCTTGACTTATTGTGTAATAAGTGCTATAATTCGTAATCGTCGCGGTATGTCCGCGGCGATTATTTCCTTGCTCTCAAATAGATATGAGAGCCGGAGTCCATAAGGAGGTGCAGACGATGTCAAACTACGAGACAATCATCATTTACTCAGTTAAGAACGGTGAGGAAGCAGCTAAGGCTCTTTCAGAAAAGTTCCAGAAGATGATGGAAAAGAACGGTACAGTTGACAGCGTTGATGAGTGGGGTAAGCGTAGACTTGCATACCTTATCAACGATGAAGAAGATGGTTACTATGTTCTTTACAACCATAGTTGCGAAGCAGGTTTCCCTGCAGAGCTTGAGCGTGTTGCCGGTATCACAGAAGGCGTTCTTCGTTCAATGGTAATTAAGAAATAAGAGGTGTAAGCTATGCTTAATTGCGCAGTTATTATGGGCAGACTTACAGCTGACCCTGAGCTTCGCCAGACACCTAACGGTGTAGCAGTTACACGTTTTTCTGTTGCTGTTGACCGTGGCTATGTAAAAGCAGGCGAAGAAAGAAAGGCAGACTTCATCAACGTTGTTTGTTGGAGACAGACTGCTGAATTTGTTACGAGATATTTTTCTAAAGGTTCTATGATTGCAGTTCAAGGCTCAATCCAGACCGGTTCATATGAAAAAGATGGCGTTAAGCGCTCAACATTTGAAATTGTTGCAGATAACGTAAGCTTCTGCGGTTCAAAGAGCGAATCAGGTACAAGCGCTGCTCCAAGAGCAGATGTAGCCGCTCCATCTTTCTCAAATGGTAGTGTTGATGATTTCGCAGCGCTTGCTGACGATGACGACTTACCATTCTAATTCTTAACAGGAGGAATTTATAGTTATGGCATACGATAAAGCTGATCGCCGTCCTAACAAGAAGGGCCGCAAAAAAGTTTGCGCTTTCTGTGTTGAGAAGGTTGAAAAAATTGATTATAAGGATGCTGCAAAGCTTCGTCGCTACACATCCGACAGAGCAAAGATTCTCCCTCGCCGTGTAACAGGCACATGTGCTTACCACCAGAGAGAGCTCACAACAGCTATTAAGAGAGCAAGAATGATTGCATTGCTCCCTTATACTGCAGACTAATTTGCTACACAGAGTGTCGATTTATCGGCACTCTTTTTATTTTGTTACTATACTAAGAATAGGAAAAGATGTTTGAATCATTGATTCAAACATCTTTTTGCGATATATTTTGTTTCACAAAATGCGATATACTCGCTAAAGCTCGTGCGATATAATCGACATATTGCCGATTGCGATATATTTGCTATGCAAATGCGATATGATATAAATCTTTGTACCTCGTGCCAACGGCACATATCGCACCGAAGGTATATCGCATCGTAGGATATATCGCAAATCCGTCAGGATTTATATCGCGGCGAATTACACTCGCCCTTATATTTCTCCATTATAAAACGCTTCCTTAAACCACACATCCTCAACCTCAAAGTTTTTGCCGTTAAGATAATTTAAAATACCTGCATCAGTTTCAAAATCAAATGCTAATTTGTATGAGTAAAGGAATTGCTTCTTATAACCACCAAACTGTTTGTTCTGTGCGTTAGTGCCATACTTGCCATCGCCCAAAAGAGCGTGTCCTAAATGTGAAAAGGAAGCTCTTATCTGATGAGTTCTGCCTGTAAGCAATTCAACCTCTACAAGTGAAAGTCCGTTTTTATATCCTAAAACATTATATTTAGTAGCTATTGCTTTTGATTTATCTGTAGACCTTTCGCTTATGTAAACCTTATTTTGCTTTTCGTTCTTTTCAAGGTAGCCCTCTATAAGACCGCTTGTGTTTTTTAACTTACCTATAACTACACACAAGTAAAGCTTGTGAAGCTCTCTGTTTTTTAGCTTCTCGTTAAGTATTCTTAAGGCTTCCGCATTTTTTGCGGCAATAATTATACCGCAGGTGTTTCTGTCTATGCGGTTAACGAGAGCGGGAGCAAAGCTCATTTCATTATCAGGCTCATATTCACCCTTTTCATACAGGTATCGCTTAACTCTTGTGATAGCAGTATCTGTATAATTATCTTCATCAGGGTGGGAAAGAATTCCTGCAGGCTTGTCAATTAAAATAATATTTTCATCCTCGTATACTATTTTAATATTCTTACCCGCATTGAGAAAATCGTATTTTGGCTTTGCGGCCTCGAAAAACTCATCGTTAATGTAAAGGGAAACAAGGTCATTTTCTTTTAATCTGTATGAAATTTCAGAGCGCTTATTGTTAACCTTTATACGCTTACTGCGGATGTATTTATACATCAATGATTGAGGGAGAAGGGGAAAGGACTTTGTGATATATTTATCAAGCCTTTGCCCTGCATCGTTTTTGTTTATATAAAATTCTCTCATTTGCTGCGAAGCTCCTCGGCAATCTTTTCAAGCTTTTTGAAGCGTCTGCTTACCGCTGATCGTGAAAGCTCAGGATTCATAAGCTTTCCTATTTCATCTAACGAAATATCCGGATTTTCAAGTCGAAGGCTACAAAGCTCTGAAAGGTCTTTTGTCATATCGTTAAGCGATATTTTCTCTAAAACCTCTTCAATTACCGCAACCTGCTTAAGACCTGCCTCGATAGAACGGCTCATATTTGCAGATTCAAAGTTTGAACGGCGGTTAATCTGGTTTTTAATATCCTTCATAGCTCTGGTCTGCATAATATGCATGAAAGCATTGTTGGCACCCATGTTGCCAATAAAATCTTCTATGGATTCTGCATCCTTGCTATAGATAACGTAGTTGTTGTTTCGTATTATCTTTTTTGATTTCAGACCCATATCTCCGATTATCTGCATTAAATCATCGCAAAGCTTTGCTTTTGTAACGTTAAATTCAATGTGATAATCTTTTTCTGGGTCTGTAACGCTTCCGCAAACAAGGAAAGCGCCTCTTAAGAACGCCCTTGAACAACAATCATCGTTTGTTTGTTCAAGGTTTGAAAGGTTAACTCTGAGGGAAAGCTCTCTTCCTGTGTAACCGAAATATTCCAGAATTTTAATTCTGTCTGCTTTGTTGGGTATACTGATTTTTTTGTTGCCTGCTTTAGTTTCTTCAACTGTAGGTGTGATACCTGTTAAATCTCTTATGCAAGAATAGTAGCGGTCTGCAACATCTCTGAATTCTGTCATAAGAGAAATTTCAGTCAGACTGAAAGAGCGACCATATAAAAGCATACCGAAAGCCTCCGCCTTGTAACAACAGGCGGAGGAAATGTTTTGTGTAAGTTCTTTTTTTACTTCCGCGGAAAAAGACATAGTTTACCTCAGTATTATAACTTCCGGTTCAAGTGTAACACCGGTTTCTTTTTTTACTGTATCCGATACAAGCTTCATAAGCTCGATGATGTGGGTTGATGTTGCGCCACCTTTGTTAATAACAAAGCCTGCGTGCTTCTCGCTTACCTGAGCTCCACCTACCGATGCACCCTTCAAACCGCACTGTTCAATAAGTGCGCCTGCAAAATGACCTTCAGGTCTTTTAAAGGTGCTGCCAGCACTTGGATATTCAAGGGGCTGCTTATCCTTGCGTCTGCCAAGGAAATCATCCATACGGGATTTGATGTTCTCTTTTGTGTCAGGTGTAAGTTTCACTTTTGCGCTGAGAATAATACAACCGTTTTCTTTATATATAGAGTGTCTGTATGAAAGCTCAGCATCTTCTGCTTTAATGGTTTCTATTTTCATATCAGGGGTGAGGTGAGTGATTTCTGTAAGAACATCTTTCATTTCACCGCCGTATGCTCCGGCATTCATATAAATTGCGCCACCGCAGGTGCCCGGTATCCCAAAAGCAAATTCAAGTCCGCTTAAAGAATTTTCCAAAGCGAGACGGCAAAGGCTGACAAGGTTTGTGCCTGCAGAAAATGAAACAACATCTCCCTCAAGAGAAATATCTGCCATATTACTGCCGATTACAATAACTGCCTTTTCAATACCGCAGTCTTCAACGAGCACGTTTGTGCCGTTCCCTAAAATAATAAAGGGAACATAAAGCTCGTTTGCCTTGCTTATAATGTCAATCAGCTGTTTTGTAGTGGAAGGGGATAATCTTACACCGCAAGGACCGCCTGTTTTAAATGAAATGTTTTTACACATTTCCTCGTTTAAGGCGCAATCGCAACCTATGACTGTAGCATAGTTATACAATTCCTGAAAATTAATGCTTGTGTTCATATTATTCATCAAGTAATGCAGCGCCGATGATACCTGCATCGTTACCAAGAGCCGCAGGAACAATAGCAGCCTGCTTATCAGCATAAACGCTGTATCTCTCTGCTTTTACTATATCGCGGATTGGCTGGAGGATTTTTTCACCCTGACCGCTGATACCGCCGCCTACGCAAACTGCTTCAGGCTGAAGAGCGTTAACAACGTTTGCAATACCAACTGCTACATAGTAGAGGTATTTATCAACAACAGCTTTTGCAACTGCGTCGCCCATATCGTATGCTTCGAAAATAGTTTTACCTTCAACCTTGTTAAGGTCTCCGTCGCAAGTCTGCCAGAGAAGGCTGCTCTTGTTGCCTTCCATAGCTTCAACTGCCTGAGAAACGAGAGCGGTTGCAGAAGCATATTTCTCCCAACAGCCCTTTCTGCCACAGTTGCAAGGGATACCGTCAACATTGATGACCATATGACCCATTTCACCACCGCAGAAGTTAGAACCGCGATAGATTTTACCATCAATGATAATACCGCTACCAACACCTGTACCAAGTGTTACAGCAACAAAGTTTTTAACGCCGTTGCCTGAACCTGCAACAGCTTCACCGAGAGCAGCAGCGTTTGCATCATTTTCAAGGTAAACAGGTTTTTTAAGTCTTTCCTCAAGCATAGCCTTTGCAGGAACATTATTGAACTGAAGATTGTTTGAAAATTCAATAGCACCTGTATCCTTGTTAACTGAACCGGGAGTACCGATACCAACAGAAACAACGTCAGCATAATTTATGCCTGCGTTTGCAACAGCCATATCTACAGCCTCTTTGATTGAATCAAAAATAGCTTCTGCAGGACGAGGTGCACGGGTTTTAACCTTACCTCTGCCGATAATTTCATTTTTTTCGTTTATAACACCTGTAGCGATATTTGTTCCGCCAAGGTCAACACCGATTCTGTACATTTTTATATCTCCTTTTAATTAATTTTAATTTAATGCATCAACCTCTGCTGAAAGAGGCTCATCTATAGGCATGCCTAACTGAGTCATAAGCTCCTTTGCAGCATTATAGCCAAGCTTTTTCTGACGGTTGTTCATAGCAGCGATTTCAATAATAACCGCAAGGTTTCGGCCGGGTCTTACAGGCACTGTTGTGGATGGTACCTTGTTACCTAAAATTGTAATGTATTCATCGTCAAGACCCAGTCTGTCGTATGATTTTTCGCTGTCCCAGTGTTCAAGCTGAATAACCATATCTATTTTTTCAGTAACCTTGACAGAACCTATACCGAATATGTTACGGGCATTAACAATGCCAATACCTCTGAGCTCAATAAAGTGGCGTATATTATCAGGTGAGCTGCCAACAAGAGTTTTTGAAGAAACTTTTCTGATTTCAACCGCGTCATCTGCAATAAGACGATGACCACGCTTCATAAGCTCTATAGCTGTTTCGCTTTTACCAACACCGCTGTCGCCTAAAATAAGTATACCTTCACCGTAAACCTCAACCATAACGCCATGGCGTGTTATTCTTTCTGCAAGCTCTGTGTTAAGATATGAGATAGTATTTGCCATAATATCTGAAGTTGGCTCCGCAGTTCTGAGAAGCGGTACTTCATATTTCCGGGCAAGCTCCAGCATTGCAGGTGGAGCATCAATATTACGTGTGAGAATTGCAACAGGTGGTTTAAGGCTGAAGAAAAGCTCAAGTCTTTCTCTTTGTGTTGCCTCGTCCTGCTCCTGAAGGTAGCTTGTTTCTGCAAGACCTATAAATTCAACACGTTCACTGTCAAAGAACTTTTCGTAGCCGGCAAACATAAGACCGGGACGGTTAACGTCTTTTGAACGAACAACGATTTCATTTTCCGGCTTATCAGGCATATACATAACCTCGAAGGAATGTGCCTGTATAAGCTTGCTGAGTGGTACAGAGTATTTTCCCGCCAAGAAAACTCCTCCTTATACTATAATTGTATACACATACGCATACATTATAGAACAAATTCATTGTAATGCCAATACCTAAAACGAAATTTTTATTCTAAAAATTACTGCAATATTTCTATATGTGAAATACGACGAAAAATGAAAAGTTTTTTTGTAAAAAATGTATTGACATTACTTGATACTCGTGATATAATTTCCGTACCTCTCGCGGAGGGTTCTTTTTTTGTGCCTTGATTTTCTCACAGTCAAGGGGCGGAAAGGTTCGCTCTTCGGATGAATGGGGATGGGCTTCGTTCACCGTTTGAGAGGGAGGCTAATCAAAAAATGGAGGTGCCGTTAGTGAGAGTAAAAATTACACTTTCCTGCACAGAATGTAAGCAACGTAATTACAACACTATGAAGGAAAAGAAAAACAACCCAGACAGGTTGGAGATGAAGAAGTACTGCAGATTCTGCAAGAAACACACTCTCCACAAAGAAACAAAGTAAGGAGGTAGCGTAATGGCTGACGAAAAGAAAACCGTCAAAAAGGAAGATACCTCTAAAGCTGCTAAAAAGACAAACATCTTTAAAAGAATAGGCAAAGCAATTGCTAAATTCTTTAAGGACCTCAAAGGCGAAACAAAGAAAATTGTATGGCCGGGTCGTCAGATGGTTATCAAGAGCACAGGTATTGTTCTTGCTGCAATCCTTGTTATCGGCGCAGGCATCTGGATTCTTGACTTTGCAGTTTCTGGCGCAATTACAGCTGTGAACAGAGCCGCAAACGAAACAGAAGCCGTTTCTACTACAGAAGCTGCCGGTGAGAATGATAAGGAAGATTCTCATGAGGGACATGACCATGGCTCTGATGAAGAAGAAACAGAATCAACAACCGCCGCTTGATCTGATTCACTAATATCAGTATTTTCGGAGGTGCACAATGGCTGTCGATGCAAGATGGTTTATTATCCACACTTATTCAGGTTATGAGAATAAGGTTGCGGAGAATATCGGAAAAATCGTTGAAAACCGCAAGATGCAAGATAAGATTCTTGGTGTATGTATTCCTGTTGAAAAGGTTGTTGAAGTCCGCGATGACAAAACAGTCGAAGTAGAGAGAAAAATATTCCCAAGCTACGTTGTTGTTAAACTTGCAGTTGAATACAGCGACAAAGAGGGCGAAGAAAACGTTCTCAAAGTACCCGATGTAACATGGCACGCAATCCGCTACACCAGTGGTGTTACAGGCTTTGTTGGTCCTGATGGAAAACCGGTTCCGCTTACTGCAGACGAGGTTAAGAAATTAGGTCTTGAAGGCAATGCTGATGGTGAGGCAGGCGACAAAACAGTTACTGAGGTTTCCTACAGTGTGGGCGACCTTGTTACAATCACAGAAGGCCTTATGGAAGGCAACTCAGGTGTGGTTGAAACAATCGATACCGATAATGGTACTGTTCGTGTTATCGTTTCATTTATGGGTAAAGAAGCACCTGTTGAGCTTCCGCTCAATCAGGTAAAAAAGGCGATTGACTAAATCGCGTATTAATATGGTAATTAGCAGTATATCTGCTATTATATGCGACAGAAACTGTCGCGTGTGGGAGGAATAAGGCGAGCTTCTTATTCCGCCATACCACGAATTTTGGAGGTGCAAATCATGGCTCAAAAGGTTGTAGGTTACATTAAACTACAGATTCCCGCTGGTAAAGCAACCCCAGCACCACCAGTTGGTCCTGCTTTAGGTCAACATGGTGTAAACATCATGGCATTTACAAAGGAATTCAATGAACGCACAAAGAATGATATGGGTCTCATTATTCCTGTAGTTATCACTGTATATGCTGACCGTTCTTTCACATTCATTACAAAGACTCCACCTGCTGCAGTTCTTATTAAGAAAGCATGCGGTATTGAGAGCGGTTCTGGTGTTCCGAATAAAACTAAGGTTGCAACAATTACCGGTGAGCAAGTAAGAAAAATCGCAGAACAGAAAATGCCTGACCTCAACGCTGCTTCAATTGAAGCTGCTATCTCAATGGTAGCAGGTACAGCTCGTAGCATGGGCGTTACTGTTGTAGATTAATGCTCCCGGGTGGGAGGTAAATCCGATTTAACCACTCTATTGGGAGGAAAAGAATTATGAAAC
>JAZNME010000031.1:0-6823 GCA_045579445.1 Acutalibacteraceae bacterium
TAAAGCCTTGAGGTTGCGGGAATTTCAGCAAGACCGCCGAGAATGATATCTTCTATGCTGTCCGTAACTGCGGCGCAGGCAATCATTGCAGATGCAAACATTTCGCTGTAAATTCCGTTTTTAACGTGAGAAATTCTTGCGTCGTTAAACGCCATTTCGGCGGCTTTCTCAGGGTTACCCGGGCAGATATAACCAAAATAATCGCCACGTATCTGGGCGCCAATCCATTCACGGCAAACATTTTTATACATAGCAGAAGCCGGTGGTTGTATGCAGTTTATAAAGTTAATATAAGCTATTCTTTCTGCAGTAAAATAAGAGTGAACGGACTGATATTTAAGCCACGCTGCAGCAACATCATCAGATTCGAAATCTCTGTCGTTCTCTTCAACTATTCTCTGAGCAAGAACTACATAGTTTGTATCGTCGTCAACAGGCATACCGTCAACCTTATCAGCATAAGCCCTGTTATAGAAAAAGAATTTATATTTACCTTTTATTTCTTTCGTTACATCTGTACTTAAAATATACCGGTGCATTGGATAATTGCCTGTTTCTTTAAGGAAAGGAATGAACTCATCTGTTCTTATCCCCTCAACGGTTTTACCGAGAAGGCAACCGCAGGCTCTACCTGTCCACGCACCAAGAAGTTTTTTACGAAGCTCCTCTTTCTCAGGCACTGCACCTTGAATTTCATACGCTTTTCTTGCCTCTTTAATACTATTAAGGTCGTTAGGCTCGTTGTATTTATAATCGGAGCGCATATCCGCATTAATAACAATCTCGAAAATAATGTCACTGAAGCGTTTTTTTATTTCACCCTTCTCAAGATCTGCAACAGATTGGAACAAATCCTTGTATTTTTCAATATCAAGGCCCTCTTCCATTGACTGGTTATATTCCGCCATAATGTCGCCTGGGTATCTATTAAAATCATTACTATTGTTATAATCTATTTTTATTTCTGTATCATAAATTTTAGCGAACACAAAACCACCTCAAAATTGAATAGATAAAATTAATTCACCTGTTTTTTAATATATCATATCTTATTTCAAATAGCAAGGTGCGAAGAAGCAAGAAAGCAAAACACAGATACATCTATCTGTGTTTTGCTTTCTTGGTTATCTTCAATTATCTTGTAAATCTGCATACGGAATATCGTTTTCAATATTATCTCTTGCAAGGTCTGTGTCTATTTCGGGATACGCAGGTGATATTGGTTTTTCCTCTGTTCTCGGTGTGCCGTGATACACCTTTTGACTTGGTGCATCGGCACCTGCAACTATTGGATTAGCTTTTACCTTACCGCTTTTTGCCTTACCTTGAATTTCAGGCACAGCTGAAACATCATTTCTCGGTTTTGTATGAGTACGGTTAATACGCTTCATACCTTTTTTCGCCATTAAAAATCACCTCAATAATATTATCTCCGCAAAAAGAACCTTATTACTGCGTAAATATTGGAGCTATTCATTTCGCCGGTTATTTCCATACTTATCCTCTTTTTTATTATTTAGAAAACAACGCCTTTACATCCAAAAAAACAGAAGCTCTATATGGGCTTGTGTAAAATATTTTTACCTTATATTCTTTTTCGTTTTGTATATCTATAAATTATATATGATACAACTATACCCACCACAAGAAGACCAGCACAGAAATCAGGACTAACTCCAAAATCACCTGTCCAAACACAATCAAATGTTGACCAGGCGAGACGATGGAACGGAGAGAGCAATAAGCCTAAAGTGAAGCCAAATATCCAGCAGAGAATGTTTCCATCGTCGGAAAAAACACAGAAACAAATATAAGCAAGAACCGGTAACCACACGCCAATTAGCGAGGAGAAATACAGCACTTTTAAATCTTTTCTTTTGCCAATATACGCAAAAATCAAAAGCAGAACAATCATTGAAACTAAAACAATATTGGGCACGTAATAGAAAACACTGCTGATATACGCTTCAAAATCTTCAAATGAATATTGATGGCAAATTGCGCCCACACACCATAACATTATCATTGCGCCAAAGCCTGCTATTCCTTGAATTATATTAGAAATATTTTTCTTCATATAACCCCTCCTTATCCTTTTTATAAAGAATTATTGATCTGACTGGTTTTGTTGATTTGTTATGTCGATAAAATTTTTAGAAAAATCCCCCTTTATCATTTGCTGTTTTTGTTTAACAAAAGTAAAAATCAGTATAGAAATCAGGAAAACAAGCCAGAAGCAAAGATACATTAACTCATAATCCATACATTTATGTTGGGTTACGAAAATATAATCATTTACGCCATCAAAAGTGCCTGCGCCTAATGCTATAAACAGACTCATTGGGATAATAGCTAGTGTAACCACAAGAAGAAATGAAACAATATGTCCGTCATCACTGATTACTGTGCTGCATAAGAAACCTATCAACGGCAAAACTACCGCCGCCACTGATGAATAGTACATCACATTAAGATTATATCTCTTGGATATAATCGCTGAAATTAACAGTAATACAGGTATTATGCATACCACAAGCACCGATACAAAATCGTTTTCTAATCCCCGGTTTGTAAGTTCTATGGATTTCATAAAATAAGAATTTGCAAATTTCGCACCTAAATACCACAAGAATATTATAGGTAAAAAGCCTGTACCAAACTGAACAACTTTATTTGAAAGCTTCATAAAATCACTCCTCTTTACTGCAACCGTGCATTAAAGTTTGTTACAAGCATCAATGCAAAGGTAATTATCGGTAAAATGATTGTTGCAGTATTTAAATTTTCTAGGTTGTCTGCATATTTATGTTTTGTTCTGACAATTACCAAAAATATTACTGACAGGATAAATAGTATTGGTACACCAAGAATGCCTGCATATAAGAAAATTATGAAGAAATCAAATATTTCAAATAAAAAACTATTCCATTCTATTGGAATAAGCACCAATAAATACTCTGTCAACATTATGGCTGACCATACAACTGTAATGATACAGAAAAAGTTTTTAATGACAATAATCGGTTTTTTCATATCCTCACCTCTTGGTTATAATATAGCAAAACAATACTAAAACGTTAGTAAAATGTAATTTTTGAGCCTATTTTTGTAATAAAAAAAGCAAGTCTTTCGACTTGCTTAAGTTTTGGTATATATTACTCATCTTTAGCAAAATATCCTTTTAAGCAAAGGACTATTCCTGCAATAGCAAATACAAGGAAGGCAATTCCGTAAACAGTTCCTGTACCCTCTATCCAAAGAGACATTGCAAAAGATGCTATCAAAAGCACAGCTATACCCAACAACATTGTTTTTACTGAATTCACAAATATTCCTCCTTAAAACAATATATTTACTGTATTTCTACACTCCAAATATAACATAGTCCTTTTCTGTGCGCATGTTTGCAATATACTCGCTTTTTGAAAGACCCATCTTATTTTCTTTATACGCCTTGAGGATTTCTCTGCTCATATTTGTTAAATCGTCTCTCGAAAGTGCTTCATCAACAGTTAAAAGCAAAACCTCACTGTTTTCATAGCCGTCTGACATAGGTTTCCCCGAAACATAATCCATTGTAAAAACTGCGCACCATTGTTCTGCTTTAAATTGCATTGAATAAAGTTCGTTAGCCTTGCATACAACGCCTGTTTCCTCGAAAATTTCTCTTTCTGTTGCAGTTGTGGGCAATTCATTTTCTTTTACATAACCACCCGGTAAAAGAATCCTGTCTTTGGCAACACCATATGTGTGGCGCACAAGCAAAATTTTATCTTCAATTTCAACAATACCACATACTGCGAAGCATCGGGTGTTTTGTTCCGCTTTTTTATTAAATAATTTCATATTCTCACCTAAAAATAGTATAACAAAGCTATCAAAATAAATCAAGGTAACACCATTACACCTTCTTTATGCCCTTGTAAATATAATAAGACTTTGAGAAAATATATTGTCCACTTTCCTGAGCTGATTTCAGATTCTCAATAAGTTCATCATATTCTTTTTTACTGAGAGTGCCTGTTTTTTCTTTGTAAAGCCAAGCAATATCCTGACTTAAATCATATCCGAATGTTCCTTCTGTATATTCTGTTTCAACAACATTGTGTACGCTTACAGAGCTTTCAAATAATTTGGTTTTATTGAAAAAACCGTACATCCTTCTGCCAATCCAGCTGTCAAGGTCATCCATCCAGGGCTGTTTAGTCACAGCATAGGCTTGAACTGCTTTTGAAATCAATTCTTTATTTTCTCCATTATACACTATACTGTCCCAATCACAGTTTACACAAATCACAACGCCGTCGGGCTTTAAAATTCTGTGAATCTCCTTGACTAAGAAATCTTTATCCGATACACACTCAAACATATCCTTTGTAAACACAAAATCAAAGGTATTATCGTCAAAATCAAGCTTTTTTGAGCAATTCATCACCTTAAGCTCAATGGGACTGCTATACTCAACATCCTTAAACCATTTGTCAGTTACATCAACGCCTATGGCAGATTTGATTTTATTTGGAAATGCTTTTTGAAATTCCAGAAGAAATGTTGCATCCTTACAACCTAAATCTGCAATTACTGCATTATCCGGTAAATCTGTTTTCTCCGAAATCGCTTTAAACAATGTTTTATATTTAAAATTGATCATAAATATCCTCCTAATAAAAAATACTGTTAACAGCCTTGTGCCGTTAACAGTAATATAAAAAGGAAAACTTTTTCTTTATCACTCTTTCAGGCACAAGCGCGTAAGCCTGTACCCAATAAGATACAAGCTATCTTCGTCTGCGTCGAATAGTGATAAAGAACATACCAATTCCTCCTGAAATTTTTTATCATATTAACATAGATTGTTTTAATAGTCAACTGTATGGGAGATTTTTATTGTGGGGTGGATGTCTCTTTGAAGTTCACAATCTTTTTTATATTTTGAGAATCGATATCTATATACTCTATATAAATTTCTGTTCCGTTTAAAAATATAATTTTTTCACAAGTTGCCATTGAGAAATTCAAATCTAATTGAACAGAAAAATCAGAGCTATCAAAAAAGCCTTGTATGTAAAGCTTTGGTTCCTGCTCATGTTTAAAATAGGCAATAAAGTACTCCTTTGTTTTTGTATTAACATAATCGGCGTATATGGTGTACGGGTTAAACTCCTCCGATATAGCACCATTATACACATTAAAGTATTTTACCGAAAAAGCATTGGTGCCAGACCCTAAAAAAAGTCTGAGTATGCCATCACCTTTTTCTTCGATTTCAGGCTCTGTACCTCTTTTAATTTCATCAACCAAAACATTTTTACCATTTACTATTTTGTATCTATACACTTGTGTATCTTCTTCGTATATTTGGTAAAGAGGGGTTTGAATAATGTATTTATTTGTGTCTATATTGTTAGTTTTAGCTTTATATACAGTGCTTGTATCGCAAGCAGAAACAGATATAATAGACAACAACGATAATAAAAATATAAAAAACTTTCTCACCAAATCACCTCCATAAAATATCGCACACAAAAGAAGGGATATGTAAAAACGAACTATACATCAAGTTTGGTCTCTCCTGATATTGATAGACTTAAATTTATGAGTTTTTACGTATTCATATCCTTCAGATTTGCGTATATAATCAAAGAAATTCTCGTTAGTATCATCGCTCCACAGAGTATCGTTAATACTACGGTTTTCCTCATCAGGCTCAAACATCACACTAACACGGAGCTGGTAATATTCACCTTCACTATCGGGGTATTGCCTTACTAAATCATAATAAAACAAATCTTCTCCGGAAAATCCATAAACACCGTACTCGTTCAACAAAAGGTCATCATCAATAGGTGTTTTGCACATTTCCTCAAAAACACTTATAATTTCATCTATTGTATTTTTCTTGCAAATATTACATTTTAAAAATCTTAATAATTTCATATTTTCCACCTCGTGTATAGTATAACAAAAGAATTAATTAAATTCAAGCGAAGCAAATCAAGGCGAAGCCTTGTATGAAATCGCAACTTCAGTTGCGTATGTAATCACTGCGACGCAATGAATGTAATCCAAAACTTGTTTTGGTATGTAATCAATTCGAAGGATTGCATAGATACACCTTCGGTGGTGCCATACGCCTTCGGCAATTACATACACGCTGAAGCGTGATTGCATACCAATCCTTCGGATTAGATAAAAATAAAGCACCTGCATAAGCAAGTGCTTTATTTTTTGGCGCCTCCTGATGGACTCGAACCAACGACACCCTGGTTAACAGCCAGGTGCTCTACCGACTGAGCTAAGAAGGCATATGACCGGATGAAAACATCCGGTGTTTGTGTCGGCATCGCTCTATTTTCCCAAGCGGCTTCCCACTAAGTATCTTCGACGCTGTTGAGCTTAACTACCGTGTTCGGGATGGGAACGGGTGGACCCTCAACGCCATCAACACCGACTATATATAAACAGATATACTGCTTATAGTTTTTCAAAAATGGTGACCCGTACGAGATTCGAACTCGTGTTGCCGGCGTGAGAGGCCGGAGTCTTAGGCCACTTGACCAACGGGCCACATAAACAACACCGGGTTAATTGGTGCACCTTCAGGGACTCGAACCCTGGACACCCTGATTAAGAGTCAGGTGCTCTACCAACTGAGCTAAAGGTGCGAATATTCCCGGATCCAAGGCATATACCCTGAAAACTGAACAAAGAAAAAGCGGAAGAAACAAACGAAATGGTCAAGCCCTCGACCTATTAGTACTGCTTAGCTGAACATGTCACCATGCTTACACACGCAGCCTATCAACCTCATAGTCCTTGAGGG
>JAZNME010000032.1:0-47373 GCA_045579445.1 Acutalibacteraceae bacterium
GATGAATGTGTCAAAGTCGATTCTGTCAAGCTGGTTGTATATAATTACATTCTGCTTAACGAGTGATTTGTTAATTTTCTTTTCAATTGAAACAACTGTGAATACGTCACCTGTTGTGATGCCTGTTACCTTTCCGGGCTCAGTATCGAACTGACGGTCAACGTAAGTAGCAACGATATCCCAGGCATCATACTTACCGGGAAGGTCCTCATAAAGACGGAATACGTTACCCTTACCGCTGAGAACTTCACGGTTGTTCTTTTTATCGAAGATAGAAACAAGCTCTGCTCTGTCGTCAAGCTCAATTTTGAAGTTGCCGTTTTCAACAACATTTGCAATTGCAACAGATTTTGCTTCGTCAGCCTTAGCATCCTTAGCATAGTATACTTTGTAACCTACAGCAGGAATATCCTTTGCCATAAACACAAGTACCTTTGTACCATCAAGCTTTGTATAAGCCTGTGAAGGAACTTTATTGCCTTCTGCATCGTAGATTTCAACATCCTTGAACGGAAGCTCAACCTTCTGGTTTGCAGCTTCGCCAAGAGAATTAAAGAGAGCGAAAGGCTTACCATATTTTTCTGCACCATCTGCATTGCCTGCGATAACATTGAGAGCTTCAGAACGAACAGCTTCACCGATTGCGATGATATCATCATAGATAGCGCAAAGGTCACCGAAAACTTCTGTGATATGTGAACCCGGAAGTGAGTCGTGGAACTGGTTTGTAAGAATCATCTGCCAGCCTTCGTTAAGCTTTGCGAGAGGATACTCGTAGCCATACTGCATAGCAATACTTGCAAACATTTCTGCCTGACGATAGAGATTTTCTGAATATCTGTTAAGCTTCTTGAGCATTGCCTTTGTTGTGTGAACACCGCGGTGCTCTTCAAGGTAAAGCTCATCCTTCCATGTAGGAATATTATCGTCTGTAGCGTTAGCCTTCATACGTGCAAGAGAATCCTCGATTTTTGAGGTCTGTGTCTTTGGAAGACCGGGGAAGTTTTTATACCTCTTTACATATTCGAGCATTTCGGTGTCAACACCGCCACCGCCGTCGCCCCAGCCGTAGCAATACATTGATTCACCAATTGTTTCTTTATCAGTATACTTTTTCCAGTTCATCTTAAGTGAGTCTGCTTCAACTGTACCGATAAAGTGTGTAGGCGGAACAATAGAGAAAACCTTTGAACCATCAGGACCTTCCCACCAGAATGTATTATACTGCCATGGGTTTGTATCGTTCCAGATACCCATTTTGTGAGTTACGAAATACTCAACGCCTGCCTTTTTAAGAATCTGAGGCATTGCATAGCCGTTACCGAAAACATCAGGTACCCAGCATGTTTTTGGTGTAATGCCGAATTCTTTTTCAGCAAAACGAACACCATGAAGAAGCTGACGAGCAAAGCTTTCACCTGAAACAAGGTTACAATCAGGCTCAACCCACATAGCACCGATATATTCCCATCTGCCCTCTTTGATGCGCTCCTTGACCTGTCTGTAAATATCGGGATAGTTCTTTTCCATCTCAATATATGTAGGAGCTGTACTCTGAGAGAAAATGAAATCATCGTACTGCTCCATAAGACGAAGCATTGTAGCATGAGTTCTGCCTAATTTACGAACATACTCTTTATATGCCCACATGAAAACGATATCAAGGTGAGAGTTACCTACGAGAGCAAGTGTACCCTCTGACTTGTATGATGGGTTATTGTAAACCTTTTCTTTAAGAACTGCCTGAGCCTGACGAAGACCTGCTTTGAATTCTTCACCATCAAGGTCAAAGTTCACATATGTAAATGCTTCCTTAAGAGATGCTCTGATAAGCTCTAAAAGACCTGTGTCGTGAACAGGCATAAACAAAGCATTGAAAACAGCCTTGAAGTCCCAATAAATTTCTTCAATTTCAGGATCAACAACACCTATAAATGAGCAGGAAAGAGTTTTTACTGTTGACTCGTTTGAGTGCCATACATAGTATGATTCAATATCAACATCATAGTGCTCATCGCCATTTGCACAATCTGTGAGAAGAACTGAGTTTCTGAATGGGTCAAGACCCTGATATGGCTTACCGTTAAGAGAAAGAAGAGAGTCACCACCGAAATAAACATTAAGCGTAACCTTCTTGCCCTTAAAGCGAGCAGGCATATCAAAGGAATTCTTGAAAAATGCAGACCAACCATTGTTACCCCAACGGTCGCCAACATTCAATTCCTTCCACTCATCGTAAAGATATTCGTAATCACCTACACCCTTGTAGATACATTCCTTCATTTTCCATGCAGGAATTGATTCGATGTCGGTGTAAATTCTCTTTTTAAGGTTTTTGATTTTGAGAGCAGCAACGTCATCAAACTTAAAGATACCTCTTTGCTTACCTTTAGTAGCGTCGCGCCAATCATCAACGTGAGCATCCATAGCATCAAGAGCTGCTACAGCGTCAATATTCTTGATTTCAGCCAAAGCCATCGTCCTTTCTTATTCACGGAAATATGGTTTTTGAAAACACACATTTACCGATTATATTCTTTTATAGTATAGCATTATATATGAGTAAATTGCAAGATGTAAAATGGAAAAATGTTGTTAGCAAATAGCAAGTAGCAAGTAGCAAGTAGCAAATAGCAAATAGCAAGTAGCGGTGGTGGGTAGTTCTCTCTTTCCTATTCTTCAGTCAGATAGAACAACCTTATCATCCCTGTTTCATCTTTGATGGAATAGGGAGGGGGACCGCGTTAGCGGTGGTGGGTAGTTCTGTAAACAAATATTCTTCAGTTGGATAGAACAAAAAGTTAAATAATAAATAGCTTCGCGTTTAAATTACTGATGGAAAGAGGGGAGAGAACTACCCATCACCATTCCGTCCGAACGAAAAATAAAGGTGAGCATATCCACCCGGAATACACTCACCTGTAACATAAGCTTTATCTGAGAATGGTCTATCTTCCTATTCTATCAAGATAGAACTGGGATGATAAAATTGTTCTCTCTTACTGAAGGATGATGGTTTACAGAACTACCCACCACCGCTACGCGGTCCCCCTCCCTATTCTATCAAAGATAGAACAGGGATGATAAGCTATCGCATCACCGCTAATTGCTACTTGCTAATTGCTATTTGCTAATTGCCATTTTTCGCGAAGCTTAATTACGAATTACGCATTACGAATTACGAATTTAATATTGTTCGGAAGCGAAGCTTCCCCTCAATTCCTCTTTCCTAATTAACTAAAATTATAGTTCGGCTTAACCTTTTCTTCTTTATTTGCAGATTCAATAATTGCAAGGCAAACCTCAACGGTCTTTGCGCCTTCGTAAACGCTTGTTTCCATTTCCTTATCTGCAAGGATTGTGTCAGCAAACACCTGGAATTCCTTAACATAGTTGTGGTTATTTACATCAATTTCAATAATTTCAGGCTTCTCAGGTGCTTCATCATTTTCATCAACAACGAAAAGCTGCATTGTTGGTGATGTGTTATCACAAATGATTGTACCCTTTGTGCCGTAAATGCAGGTGCGCATTGTGTAATCTCTCTTACAGCCTGTGGAAACGAAAACCTTGCCCATAAGCTCATCATCAAACTTCATAAGAGCACATGTTGCATCGTCATATGGCACTGTAGGAAGGAGCTTGTGTGTACCATAAGCGAAAACCTCAACAGGATCGCCTGCAAGCCAGCGCATAAGGTCAACCGCATGGCAGCCGCCACCGATAAGGCCGTGACGCTTAGGGTCTGCACGCCAGTGCTTAGTGCCGTCTGCATTTTTAACAATATTCATATAGTCGTGAGCGTATTCGGATTCGATAAAGTAAAGCTCACCGATTTTGCCTGATTCAATAATCTCTTTAGCCTTTGCAAAAGCAGGTGTGAAACGGCAAATCTGACCAACCATAAACTTTGCACTTGATTTCTCAGTAGCCTGAACCATTGCTTCAACATCTTCCCTTGTAAGAGCAAGTGGCTTTTCGCAAAGCACGTGCTTGCCTGCTGCAAGAAATTCGCAAGCAACCTGTCTGTGAAGCTGATCGGGGATAGCAATTGAAACCATATTTATTTCAGGATTATTGAGAAGGTCGTGGTAATCGGTTGTCCACTTTTCCTCAGGAATATTATACTTTTCACCTGATTTTCTGAGAGTTTCCTCATTCAAATCACAAATAGCGGCAACCTCTGCACCGTATGCAAGAGCGCCTTCAAGGTGTGCATTACCGAACATAAGACCGATAGCACCGAAAACAAGCTTCTTTTCCATATCAAAATCTCCTTTGAAAGAAATAATCATAATACGGGTGGTATTTTATCACATTATTTCAAGGTTAGCAATATGGTTTTTAATTTTTAAAGTTCGCGTCTGTTTTCTTATATCAAAATAGTTCAATTCTGCGCACACTCACCACTAAGTGCCCAATACTCTGCAACTGTACCTTTTGCTACAACGAGCCTTCCAAAAGAAAATGCAAAGAAAAGCTTGAGGAGTATTTGAACAAGGCTTAATGATACAGGATTTAACAAATTTCAGTACTAAAAGAAAGATTAACCCTCGGTACTTTGAATAGTACCGAGGGTTTGAGTTGTGTAAAAGGATTATGGCTCAATCACAGAACCACTCTTGATTGGTCCTTTTAAATAATGCATATAAGACACAAATCAACTTGCTGCTATGTAAGTTAATTACTTGCACCAGCAAATTTAAAATATGCCCTTGGCATAATGGTTGTCTCCTTTATTCTACTTTTTCCCAACCAGCACCACTAATACCATAGATTAAAAGATATTTGTTTTGTGTTGGCCAAGCAGAAGATGTTGAGAATTTCAAATAAGTTTGTTTATAGTGCATTCCTTCTTGGAAAAACGACTGAAAATCTTCTATAAAAAGATAATCATACGAATATCCATCACTACTTAAAACAGCAAAAGTACCATCCTGTTTTTTGGTGTAAACAGTACCGTTAGGTGAATAAACATGTGATGGAAGAGTTCGCCACTTACCTGTACAATTTATTGACACATATTCCAAATTCTCAAACCTATATGCCATATTACCTTTTCCAATCAATTTTAGTGTTGAAGGTAATGTAATGGATGTGACTTTACTACAACCTTGGAAAGCATAATCTCCAATTGTTTCAGTTCCTTCGGTAATGTACAATTCTGTCAGTTTGCTACAATTATAAAAAGAATATGTTCCATAAACTTCTATAGCCGTCGTTTCTCTTGGGAAGGTAAACTCTTCTAAATTAGAACAACCATAAAACGCATAATCCCCAATGTGAGTAATAGTATTAGGAATACTGATTTTGGTGAGATTAAGATTTTCTTTGAAAGCATTCTCCAAAATTTTAGTTACAGGTTTTCCATTATATGTAGATGGTATAACAATTTCAGACAAATAAATTGTAGTACCTGCACTTACTGCATAGGTACCGTCGGGTAACGGATAATATTCCAACCCATCTGTGCCTTCGTTATTTGATACAACAACCGAACCTAAATCAACAGGGTTTTCAGGGTCATCGGTATATGTTATCCAAAGGTGTCCGTCAATTATCTCAGTTTTCACAATACCACGACCGGCATCGCCCTTATCACCCTTATCACCTTTTTCACCTTGAATACCCTGAACGCCCTGCTCACCTTGGTCACCCTTATCACCTTTTTCGCCCTTAACAGAGCCGAGGTTTACTGCTGTGGCATCGGTAGTTTTCTTTACATAAAGATTACCGTCTTGGATATAAATTTCATCAATACCAACACCATCTGCACCATTCGCACCCTTAACATTGCCAAGGTCTGTGGTAGTGCCTGTTGTAAAGGTTATTTTAAGGTGTCCGTCTGCATCAATAACGACAGCTGAAATGCCTACACCATCGGTACCGTTAGCACCTGTAGCACCGGTTTCACCCTTCTCGCCTTGGATCCCCTGTATACCTTGGTCGCCTTTGTCGCCTTTTTCACCCTTGATGTTACCAAGGTTAATGATACTACTATCAGAGAGCGTGATAACAAGCTCATCGTTAGTGATTTCCACTTTGGAAACACCCGTGCCTGTGTCACCCTTTTCACCTTGGATGCCTTGCTCACCTTGGTCGCCTTTTTCACCTTGGATGCCCTGCTCACCTTGGTCACCTTTTTCACCCTGGATACCTTGAGCACCTTGCGGACCAACAACTTTTCCAAGGTTAGCTTCATTATCATTTGTATAAACTATAACAAGCTCGCCATCATTATTGATAGCAACAAATTTAACACCTACACCTGCTTCACCTGTGGCACCGGCATCACCCTTGTCGCCTTTGTCACCCTTTTCACCTTGAATACCCTGTGAACCGGTATCACCCTTATCACCTTTTTCACCCTTGGCACCTACAACAACACCAAGGTTTGTTTCAGTACCATCTGTGTATTCAATTACAAGCTCTCCAACTGCATTAATATCTGCAAAAGCAATACCAACACCGGCTTCACCTGTAGCACCGGTTTCACCTTTATCGCCTTTTTCGCCCTGAATACCCTGAGCACCGGTTTCACCTTTTTCGCCCTTGATATTACCAAGGTCAAGAGTGGTTTCATTTGTAAGAGTTATTTTAAGGTTTCCGTTATCTATAGTGATAGTTTCGATACCAACGCCATCTTTACCTGCAGCACCGGTATCACCTTTTTCACCCTGAACACCTTGTATACCTTGCTCGCCTTGGATACCCTGTGCACCGGCTTCACCTTTGTCGCCCTTTTCACCTTGAACGCCTTGTGCACCGGTGTCGCCTTTGTCACCTTTATCGCCCTTAGCACCTACAACAACGCCAAGGTTTGAAACTGTATTATCAGAAAGGGTTATAACGAGCTCACCTTTATTATTAATTTCAGTTTTGGTTACACTTACACCATTTTTACCATCAGCACCTGTGTCACCCTTTTCGCCTTTTTCGCCCTGAACACCTTGCTGACCTTGGGCACCTGTATCGCCCTTATCACCTTTGGCACCGATAACATTACCAACATTAGAACGCTGATTGTTGGAGAAAATAAGCACAAGCTCACCATTGGAATTTATCTCAGCGCCCGTTACGCTGATACCTTGCTCACCTTTTTCACCCTGGATACCCTGTGCACCGGTGTCACCTTTATCGCCTTTTTCGCCCTGTATACCTTGGGCACCGGTTTCACCTTTATCGCCTTTTTCACCTTGGATTCCCTGTGCACCTGTATCACCTTTAGCGCCCTTAGCACCTACAACAACGCCAAGGTTGGAAACTGAATTATCAGAAAGGGTTATAACGAGCTCACCCTTGTTATTAATTTCTGTTTTAGTTATGCTGATACCTGTTTTACCATCGGCACCGGTATCACCCTTGTCACCCTTTTCACCCTGGATGCCTTGCTGACCTTGTGCGCCTGTGTCGCCTTTATCGCCTTTTTCACCCTGAATACCTTGTTCACCCTGAGCACCTTGTGTACCGGTAGCACCGGTCTCACCTTTATCGCCCTTGGCACCTACAACAACACCAAGGTTTGCAGTTTGACCGTTTGTGTATGTAATAACAAGCTCTCCGTTTGCATTAATTTCAGAAGATGCAATACCAATTCCGTCTTTACCATTAATGCCAACAAGCTTATCAAGATTAACAATTTTGCCGTCAGAGAAAGTAAGCACAAGCTGACCTTCTTCATTAATATTTGCAGCAGTAATGCTCACGCCATCCTTACCTGCAGGACCAATTTCACCGTCTTTACCATCAACACCATCTTTGCCGTCGGCACCATCTTTACCGTCAACGCCATCTTTACCATCAACGCCATTCTTGCCATCTGCGCCATCTTTGCCATTAGCTCCGTCGTTACCGTTGAGACCGTCTGCTACACCAAGATTTAATACAGTGCCGTCAGTAAGAGTAATAAGCAATTCATTTGTTTTGGAAAAGGCAGCTGTTTTAATACCTACGCCATCTTTACCTGCAGTTGCTTTAAGAGAAGCAGACCACTCAGCTTCTGTGCCGGAATAGCCATTCTCTTTTGCAATTTCATATGCAGATTTGCCTGAAAGGGAGCTGAGCCATTCCTGTACTGTTCCCTCATAGCCATATTGAACTGCAAGCTCATAAGCAGAAAGACCATCTTTCACATTTGTTGAAGCAGGCGCACTTCCACCCATATTGTGTATAATTAACGCCACAACAACTGCAATAGCTACCATTACTAAAAGTATTCCGATAGCTTTAATTGCTTTGTGATTTCCTTTCTTTTTTTGGTTAACAATTGTTTCATTCGCCAGTTCCATAAGCACACTCCTTACAATTACTGTTTGACTTGCTGACCGATTCTGCAAAAATCAAGACATATATAGCTTGATTATATGACAACTTGTCATATTTGTCAACGAGCATTTATGACAAAATGTCATTAGGTGGTGTTATGAAAAATAATCTTAAAAAGCTTCGTAAGGAGCGGAATCTGACGCAGGTTTCCTTGCAGATGCAAACAGGAATTGAGCAAGCCCTTTTATCGAAATTCGAGCGTGGGGAAAGAATACCACCAACAGAATCACTTGTGGTTTTAGCTGATTTCTATGGTGTAAGCATTGACTACATTCTTTGCAGAACAGAAAACCCGAAAATTAATAAATAAATTCACAAAACCAATTTACTTAATGAAAAGCTTGTGTTAATATAAGTGTAATTATGTTTATAAGAAAGGAATACATATATGCTTCTCGACAAAACACTTTACATTCCCGATTTGGGTGAGGTTGGGGCAGATAGTGGTTTCCACCTTCTCCCTGCCACAGAGGACGGCAAATTTGTTGCAGGCAAAAACGGCGTTGAGTTCGTTGTTGCCACAGGCGACAACAAGGTTGAGTTTATCAGCTTCGGCACACACTCACTCGCTTGTGTAAAATCTGCAATTGCCTACCCTGTTTACTACCCTGTTCACCCTGTTAAAACAGAGTACCCTCTCAATGCTGTGCTTATGGACCTTGACGGCACAACAGTTCGCAGTGAGGATTTCTGGGTATGGATTATTGAAATGAGCACCGCAAGCATGCTGGGTAACCCTAAATTCCAGCTCGAAGATGCTGACCTTCCCTTTGTTTCAGGTCACTCAGTTTCTGAGCATCTTCAGTATTGTATTGATAAATACTGCCCCGGTGAGTCACTTGAAAAGGCTCGTAATTTCTATTTCGAGCACACTCACAGAGAGATGGAGGAAATTATGGCAGGCAGAGGTAAGGATGGCGCTTTCACTCCAACAGAGGGTGTTAAGGATTTCCTTCTTGAGCTCAAGGATATGGGCGTTAAGATTGGTCTTGTTACATCAGGTCTTTACGAAAAGGCTTGGCCTGAAATTCTCTCAGCCTTCAAGACTCTCGGCATGGGAGACCCTAAGGATTTCTATGATGCAATCATTTCTGCAGGCTTCCCGCTTCGTAAGGGTAGCGTAGGCACACTCGGTGAGCTTTCACCAAAGCCACATCCTTGGCTTTACAGCGAAACCTCTATTGTTGGTCTTGGCGAAGCATTTGCAGACAGAAGCCGTGTTGTTGGTATTGAAGACAGTGGCGCAGGCGCTTGCTCAGTTCGCCTTGCAGGCTACTCAACAATCGGTATTGCAGGCGGTAATATAGAATCAAGCGGTACAAAGGCTGTTTGCACACACTACTGCCAGAACTTTGAAGAAATAATGAAAATTATTAAAGGATAAGGAGATAAAAATTATGGATAACAAAGATAAAATCCAATGTCATTTTATATCCAACACTCACTGGGACAGAGAATGGCGCTTCTCTGCAAGAAGAACTCAGTATATGCTCGGCTATATGCTTGATATGCTTCTTGACATTCTTGATAAAAACCCCGATTACAAGCACTTTCACCTTGACTCTCAGACAATGCCTATTCAGGATTACCTTGAGGCATACCCTGAGAAGAAGGAAAAACTTCAAAAGTACATAAAAGAAGGTCGCATTGCTGTTGGCCCTTGGTTCTGCCTTCCTGATGAATTCACAGTAGGCTCAGAAGCACTTATCCGTAACCTTCTTCTTGGCCACAAGATTGGTAGAGAGATGGGCGGTATCAGTAAAACAGGCTACTCACCCTTCGGTTGGGGTCAGATTTCTCAGCTTCCTCAGATTTATGCAGGCTTCGGCATTAACTTTGCATCATTCTACAGAGGTATAAATGAATACAAGGCTCCCAAATCAGAGTTCTTCTGGGAAAGCCCTGACGGAACACGTATTTATGCTTCCCGTCTTGCAAAGAGACCTCGTTATAATATATGGTATGTTGTTCAGCGCCCTGTTTACTTTAACCAGACAGACGAAAACAACCGCGATATGAAGTGGAACGACAACAACGGTGTATTCAAGCTTATTGACCGCGACTGGAAGCTTGACTATCAGTACACACATCCATTCTTTGAGTACCACAAGGAAAATGTTAAGGCTCGCGCAGAGCAGGCAATGAAGGAGCAGGATGGCGACTGGTCCACAAACCACCGCTTCTGGTCAATCGGCCACGACTCCTCTTGCCCTGATATCCGTGAGGTTGAGCTTGTTAAAGACCTTAACGATTCTGTTCCTGAAGCAGATGTTTTCCACAGCACCCTTCGTGAAATGGAGCAAGGCATTATTGATAACTTTGACCCAAGCTCACCTGTTCTTAAGGGTGAAATGCGTGACCCATACACAAAGGGTAGCGTAAGTGAGCTTTGCGGATGGATTCTTTCTGCAAGAACCTACATCAAGCAGGAAAACTTCGACACCGAAAGAAGACTTATAAACTACGCTGAGCCAATGGCAGTATTTGCATCTCTTTCAGGCGCACCTTATCCACAGGGCTTCATTGACCTTTCATATAACTACCTTCTTCAGAACCACGGCCACGACAGTATCGGTGCTTGCGGTCGAGATGTTGTTTATGAAGATGTTATGTCTCGCTACAGACAGGCAAGAGAGCTTTCAATGTGCGTATTTGAGCGTGCATTTATGGATATTGCAGGTGACATCAACCTTAAGGGCTTCAGCCGTGATGATGCGGCAGTTGTTATCTTCAACCCTGCTCCATTCAAAAGAACCGAAACAGTAAACCTCAGAGTTGAAATTCCTGCAGAATGGAAGGCGGACAGCTTCAAGATTCTTGATGATGACGGTTCTGTTATCAAATATCAGATTCTTTCATCAAACAAAGCTAATGCACAGATTATTCAGAATCCTAACGACACAGCAAACGTGCTCCACACAGAGCAGTATTACATTGCAGCAGAGGTTTCTGATATTCCTGCAATGGGTTATAAGACACTTAAGATTCAGCCTCTCTACAACGTTAGAGCTACAACTCCTGTTACACTTGTTAAAACAACAAATGTTATGGAAAATGAATTCCTTAAGGTTTCCTTTAACCACAACGGTACATTCAACGTAATCGAAAAGGAAACAGGCAGAGAATATAAGAATCTCGGCTACTTTAAGGATAGCGGTGAAATCGGTAACCCATGGCAACACGTTGCTCCTGAAATTGATGAAACCTTCACAACTCTCGGCGAGCAGGCAACAGTTACACTTCTTCGCCACGGTGAATTTGAAACAACCTACAAAATCACAATGCGTTGGGAGCTTCCTGAAAAGAGAGCATTTGACGAAAAGACAAGAAGCGAGCACAAACTTCCTCTTGATATTGAAAGCCTTGTTACACTTCGCAAGGGTGCAAGGTTTGTTGAGATTGAAACAACAATCAACAACCGCTGTGAGGACCACTACTTACAGGTTGCATTCCCCACAGGCATTAAGGCAACACATGCAGACTCACAGGGTCAGTTTGACGTTGTTTCAAGACCTATCGCTGCTCCTGACTACTCACTTTATGATGAGCCACCAATGACAGAGCATCCAATGAACTCCTTCGTTGACCTTTCAGACGGCACAAACGGTGTTGCTCTTCTTAACACAGGTCTTAAGGCTTACGAAGCTGCAGATGATGAGGATAACACTCTTCTTCTTTCACTTATCCGTGCATACCCATTAAGAATCTGTGTTACAAAGGATATGCAGAACTACAGCGACTGGGATAAGGGCTCACAGTGCATCGGCAAGAACACCTTCCGTTATGCATTTATGCCTCATAAGGGTAACTGGGAGTCTGCAAACGTATGGCAGGAGTCAGAACGCTTTAACCTTTACCTTACAGCAGGTCAGCTTGCTCCTACTGCTCACGGCAAGAACCCAACAGTTCATTCTTTCCTTGAGCTTAAAGAGGAAAACCTTAATGTAAGTGCAGTTAAGAGAAGTGAAGACGGCACAGGCTATATCGTAAGACTTTTCAACCCATCAGATAAGACAATTAAAAATTCAATCCGTCTTAACGGTGGTATTGCTCCTATCGAAAAGCCACAGTCCCCTGTTGAAAGACAGCAGGCTGAGTTTGAGCTCCCTGCATACTCAGGAAAAGCTTGGAGCGAAGCAAAGCTCGTTACACTTGAAGAGCTTGACGACAAGGCTCTCACAATCAATGCTGACGGCTTCGTAGATTTCGAAATCACAGGCAAAAAGATTCTTACAATTAAGTTTAACTAAAGCAAACAAGCGTTACATCTTTCGGGATGTAACGCTTGTTTTAAATTAGGAATGTGGAATTAGGAATTGATGGGAAGCTGCGCTTCCGAATATTATAAGCTTCGCGAAGCACTGGCATCTGGCAACTAAAAACACTAAATTAATGGTAATCAGACAATTTTCATAAAAGCTTTTTTATTTCACGAACAAACATATGAGAGGATATCAACAGCGCTACATAATCAATCCCATTTATTGAAAGCAACGCTGAAATTAATAATAACGCTACCTTCCAATTAGCTTGGTACAAAACCAAATTCATACAAAACATTAATACAACACAAACATTCATTATCAATGTTACTATTTCCGTAGATTTTAAAAATCTGAAATAACACTGAATCGCTCCATCATTGCAAGAAATAATTTCACCTCTGAGTAAAAATGAGTTGAATTTCAAATCTGATTTATTTATATGTTCAAACAAAATTTTCTCTCCATTACATTCCCACGAATACTTGCTTATTTTGTCTCTTAACAGGTCATACAAAGTTTCATATTGAGCACCATTTAAATGTATTTTCATTTTAACCTTTAACATACCAACCCTTCCTTCATAGCAAGTTTAGCACAGAAAACTTTCACAGTCAACAAAGCCTACACCATGACACAAAGGTTTCGCGGGGCTTATAATGTTCGGAAGCGTAGCTTCCCCTTAATTTCTAGTTCCTCATTCCTAATTCCTAATTTTAAAAACATAGGGAAGCATTACGCTTCCCGATGTTTTTAAAGATTATAATATTTTTCAAACTCAACAGGATGTGGAATCTTTGCGATTTCCGCAAGCTCTGCGCGCTTTGTTTTAATAAAGTTTGCAATAAGCTCTTTTGGGAATACTCCGCCTGCTGTTAAGTAATCGTTATCCTTTTCAAGCTCATCAAGTGCTTCATCAAGGCTTGTTGGAAGACCCTTAAGCTTTGCTTTTTCTTCTTCAGGAAGGTTATAAAGGTTAAAGTCGTATGGACCCCAGCCATTTGTACGTGGGTCAATCTTATTCTTAATACCGTCAAGACCTGCCATAAGAAGAGCTGCATAGCAGAAATATGGGTTACATGTAGCGTCAGGGTTACGAAGCTCGAAACGTCTTTCCTCAGGCTGCTTTGCATATGCAGGGATACGGATAACAGCGCTTCTGTTTGATGTTGCGTAACCAACTGTTACAGGAGCTTCGAAGCCAGGGATAAGTCTCTTGAATGAGTTTGTGCTTGGGTTTGTAATAGCACAAAGTGAAGAGATATGCTTAAGAAGACCACCAATGAAATAGTGAGCAGTTTCGCTAAGGTGTGAGTAGCCGTTATCATCTGAGAAGATTGGTTCGCCGTCTTTAAATAACTGCATATGCACGTGCATACCGCTACCTGCCTCACCATAAACAGGCTTTGGCATAAGAGTTGCGCTCAAGCCGTACTTTGCAGCAGTATTCTTGATAATATATTTAATCATCATTGTAGCGTCTGCCATTTTTGACATTTCGCCAAGCTGTGGCTCAATTTCAAACTGACCTGAAGCTGCAACCTCAGGGTGATGATACTTAACCTTAATGCCTGCCTCTTCCATAAGAAGGCACATTTCACTACGGCATTCATATGAAGCATCGTAAGGCTTTGCAATGTGGTATGCCTTCTGCTTTGGTACGATTACGCCGTGGCCTTCGCAATCGCTATTCCAATATGACTGCTTTGTATCAAGTGTTGCAGAAATGTTATTTGGTGAAACATCCCAACCGACATAGTCGAAAAGATAGAATTCAAACTCAGGGAGAATAAGCATTTTATCTGCAATGCCACTATCTCTCATATATTTTTCAGCAGCAAGAACAATATTTCTCGGATATTGTGCAAGAGGTCTGTTTTCAGGAGAATCAATAATCATTGCGTTACCGCTGATTGTAAGGGTAGGAATCTCGCAGAATGGGTCAATCATTGCTGTGTCAGGGTCAGGAATGAAAACCATATCACTCTTTTCAACAACAGCATAGCCATAGTTTGAAGCATCAAAGCCGATACCCTTTTCCATAACGCTTTCATCAAAGCTGCAAGCAGGGATTGTGACGTGGCGGTACTGACCGTTAATGTCAACCATCTTAAAGTCAATCATTTTAATATCTTTTTCTTTAATAAGGTTGATAATTTCTTGAATTTTCTTATCCATAAATAAACCTCTTTTCCAAAAGTATACAAATATATTAACAAGTGTGCAGAAATTTGTCAATGGAGTTTAGATGTTGAAATATTCATAATTAAATGGTATTATTAGAAAAACATTTAATGGAGGGTTATGTTTGACTAAAAAAGAAAGAGCACTAAAAATATGTGAGCTTTTAAAGGAATGCTATCCTGAGGCTGTGTGCCAGTTAAATGCAGACACACCCTTTCAGCTCCTTGTTGCAACACGTCTTTCAGCGCAGTGTACCGATGCAAGAGTTAACCTTGTAACTCCCGCTTTATTTGCAAAATACCCTTCGGAAAATGAGCTTGCAGAGGCTCCCCTTGAGGATGTTGAAGGTCTTATACACTCCTGTGGCTTCTACCACGGAAAAGCCCGTGACTTAATTGGTATGGCAAAGGATGTAAGGGATATTCATAAGGGTGTATTGCCTGAAACAATCGAAGAGCTTACAAAGCTCCCCGGTGTAGGCAGAAAAACCGCCAACCTTATTTTAGGTGATGTTTACAAAAAGCCTGCGGTTGTGGCAGACACTCACGTTATAAGAATCACAAACCTTTTAGGTCTTACAGATTCCAAAGACCCTAAAAAGGTAGAAATGCAGTTAAAAAAGATTCTGCCACCTGAGGAGAGCAACGATTTTTGTCACAGAATAGTTCTCCACGGCAGAGCAGTTTGTATAGCGCGCCGTCCAAAATGCCATGAATGCATTTTAAAAGATATTTGCAAAAGCAGAAAGGATTAAGTATGAAAAAGATTATTAGTATTATTCTTTGTTTTGCAATTATATTCTCCTTTTCCGCTTGCTCTCTTACAAACGGAAACGCTACTTTTACAATTGGTATAAGAGAAGCTGTTAACACCTTTAATCCTTTGTTGAGCAAAACCGATGCAGAAAAAATTATCAGCACAAATTGCTTTGAAGGTCTTCTGCGTTTTGACGAACAAGGAAAAATAAACCTCGCAGGTGCCACTGCTTATACAATCGAAAAAGATAGTCTTTCATATATTTTTAAGCTTAATCCTAAAGCAGAATGGTATATTCCTGATGAAGCGAAAAGCATAATAAAAAATGCAAATATAAAAGACTTCAACTCTTCTATTACTGCTCAGGATTATGTTTACGGTTTTCAGAAATTCAAGGAAGAAAATCCCGATTTCAATTCTATTAAATCAATAAGCATCGTAGATGATTTCACCATTGAAATAACGCTGACAGAAAAGGATTTAGACCTTTTATATAAGCTTGCTGCTCTTCCTATATACCCTTGCAGGAAATCCTTTATAGAAGCGGCAGGAAATTCTTACGCTACTACATCTGATACAATTTTATATAATGGCCCATACTACGTTAAAGAATCATCACCAGCTGAAACTGTTTTAACGAAAAATCCTCATTACAACGGAAATATTCAGATTCAGAACAAAAAGGTGCTTCTTTACACAACCGGCACAGAAGACGCATTGAAAACACGTTTCAACGACGGAAGCTATAATATTTATGTTGCTAATTCTTCAACAGAAAGTATCGCATACAAACACCCTACTGCAACATTATACAGTGAAGTTTGGGGCATAGCCTTTAACTGCAAATCAAAGCTGGGCTCTCAGAGCGCCTTCAGAAAGATTCTCGCAAGCTCCATAAACTCAGATAATGTTGCATGTCCCGATTTTGCTATACAGAAAGCAAAGTTTTTATATCCCGCAAATTTCAGTATCGGTGATGTAACATACGGAAACTTCCGGAACAATATAACACCACCTGAATTCAACCCTGACAACGCAGTAAAAGCTTTGGGTACCATTCAACAGAAATATGGCATCAAATCTTATTCAGTTACTTTTGCCGCACCGGAAGAAATGAAAACATCCGCAGAAAAAATAATTGCAGATTGGGAAAATCTTTTCGGAGAAAAAATAGAATTCACACTTGTTACTTTTCCTGAAAACCAGGCGAAAATGTTCTCCGAAAAAGGTGAATACGATATTGCGGTTCTCCCTATTAACGCAAACGAAAAAACTGCTACTGCTATTATAAATTCACTTTCAGAGGCACCTTGCTACTACGGTGGTAAAACAATACAAAATCTTAAAGGAAAGTTAAACACAATACCTGAGGAATCCTCTAAAATCCACCAGAAGGCAGAACAACACATTATTGAAAACAATATTTTCATCCCGCTTTTCTATACAGGAAAATCCTTATACATAAACGAAGCGTACAGCGGTATTTACCTTGCAGACGGCGGAAAACTCCTGTATTTCCATGCAGGTCATGAGGTGTAACATGAAAAAAGCAGGAAATAAAATATATAAAGTTGTTTCGATTATTCTTCTTATAGTTGTTATGGTAACCATTTTCGTATTATCACACCAAGATGGATCTGAATCCTCCGAAACAAGCGGTATTGTAACAAAACTTTTATCTCTTATATTTGGTGATAACATTCCCGAAGCAATTGTTCGTACCTTCGGCCATTTCAGTGAATTCGCAGCATTAGGATTTCTTTCAACCAATTGCTATTATGCTTTTAAAGAGAAACGCAAGCCTGTTTTATGCATTTCACTTTCATGGCTTTATGCCTGGACCGACGAAATTCACCAGATATTCGTTGACGGACGAGCCTTTCAGATATCCGACCTGTTAGTTGATTTAGGCGGAATAATATGCGGAACCGTACTTATAATTGCAGTTATACTTTTGACCGAAAAAATAAAAAGACAAAAAGAAAGCAAGAATCAGAACTGATTCTTGCTTTCTTTATAATTATAATTTATACATCTCATCTATATGTGCTCGCGTTTGTTTAGCCCAAGGGTACTGCTCCATATACTGACCAAAATACTTTGTATTTTCATTTTTCCCTTTTTCAAGAAAATCGTAATAATCACATATAAATTTTGATTTATCAATGCTGCGCTGATTTCTGTTATCCACAAGAATATCGGAAATCCCTGCTTCCTCAAGAGATGCTCTGAGAGATTTCAACACTTTTCTGAAAAGAGATTGAACTGTTTCGTCGTAAGCTCTGCCCTCCCAAAGAATTGAGACTGCTTGTTCTGTGCTGATTATACCGCCATTTCTGTCAACAAGCAAAGCAAGTAATTCCTTTGACTTTGCACTTGAAAAATTAACGGACTTTCCATCAACAAAAACATCAAAGAAACCAAATGTTTTCACGAAAATGTGGTTTTCTTCAACAGCATCTCTTATAAGAAGAGCCTTATCATATGCCTTTTTAATTGCTTCAGGACTATACGGCTTAAGAACATAATCTACCGCGTCAACAGAGAAAGCCTCAAGAGCATGGTCGCTATATCCTGTTGTGAATATAACACGTATATTTTTAGAAAGCGCCTTCATTCTTCTCGCAAGTTCAATACCCTTTATAACAGGCATCTCAATATCAAGGAAAGCAATATCCACCTTGTTTTTAGCAACATAACCTAAAGCATCCAGAGGATTATTGAACTTAACAATCTCATCTTCAATTCCTAAAGACCTGCAAGTATCCTCAAACTCTTCAAGAGCAATAAATTCGTCATCGACTGCAATTATTCTCATTTTGCTTCCTCCTTCTTGGGAATTCTGACTGTTACGGTAGTGCCTTTTCCTATCCGGCTGTTAACATCTATATCTGCATTAACCATAACTGCCAGTCGTTTTTTAATGTTTGTTACACCAACGTGAGAACGTCCGTCATTTTTCTCCTCGTTTACATCAAAACCTACGCCATCGTCTTCAACACAGATAACATTAAAGCCATCTTCTTCGTATGTTTTAATCTTAACCGTTCCGCCCTCCGCTTTCTGATTGACGCCATGCTTAATAGCATTCTCAACAATAGGTTGGATAGTAAGCGGTGGTACATTGAAGTTTTCCGCAGAAATTTCATATTCAACATTAAGCCTGTCAGCAAACCTAAGTTTTTCAATATCCACATAATTTTTCACATGTTCAATTTCTTTGCTTACAGGAATCGGTTCCTTCTGTGTAAGAGAATCCATATTGGTACGTAAATATCCCGAAAACTTTACAATAGCACTTTCCGCTGTCTGCGGGTCTTTTTTAGTAAGATACTTAATAGTATTTAAAGCATTGTATAAGAAATGTGGTTGAATTTGGCTTAGCATAAGAGTCATATTGATTTCTGCAATTTCTTTTTCCAGCTCTGCTGTTTTTTGCGCAGCCTTGTATGTATCCAAGGTGCTTATTAGATGAACAAAAAGCATAAAAGCTATAAATAAGAAACAAGATACCGGCATGATAAAGGAAACCGTATCAGAAATATATCCATAAAGATATAAATTATCAGTAACAAGAGAAGCTGCACATATGCAATATAACACAAGATATAATATTGCAAAACGTTCTTTTTTAACTACAGCATCCGATAATTTGAATATCATATAACCATCAAAGATATAAACTATTGCCTGAATCCACATATACGCTTTGGTAATGTAAATATAGTCATATGTAAAGTACGGAACAAATGCACTCACAAGGAAAACAGCACTAATTACAACAAGTGCAATATGGCTTACCTTAAGACCTAACACATTTATAAGATGCATAAGCATACAAAGTTTAATAATAAACGTGGTTGCATACATCAGACTCATCATTATTTCATAGTTTATATTGCCAAAGAAATTATGAGAAATCATATATCCCTCGTTGGAAATAAGCATTCTGAAGATAAATACCACACATAACAGAACAAGCCACAATTGACTTGAAAAGTTCTTGCGCATAATAGCAAGCAATGCTGAACCTATAGCAAAAAATGCAACTACTCCAATAAGTAAAAACCTCAATGCTACAGAGCTCATAATAGAGTCAAGATATTCATTATAGTCTGATAAAACAGGAATCGCCGTAAGTCCGCTTGAATACTCGCACTCTACTTCAACCACAATTTCGTGAACACCTGAATCAGCATTGATGGTAAATGGCTCAGAATAAGGCTCAACGAGATTCTGATTTCCGTGAATCTCACAAGGAACTGAACGATTTGAAAAAACAAACTCACCATCAATAAAAACCTGGCATTTGCCCGGAAGGTTCATTATGCTTACCACAACGGGATGAACCGAGCTTATGTTTTCAACGTAAATCCTATAACTTGCTATACCGCCATTTGAAAGATCTTGTCCGTCAATATCATATTGAGTCCAGGAAGAAGGTACGTTTACATATAAATCCGGCTCAACATTTTCCAGTTTTTCTGTTACAATATGCTTGTTCCAGAAAAACTCCCACTCACCGGCAAGAGAGACCGTATCGCCATTAGAAAAATCGTAGCCTTCAACATCAGCATGGGCGCTGGAGATTTTCATATTATTAAAAAGACTAGGATTAACATATGAAATAAAGGGCAGAATTATACACGCAAGAACAGTTATCATAACCATTACTACAAATAACGTGTTCTTTTTAAAAGCACTTGACATACCTCTCCCCCGATCCATTGGAATAATTAAGTAAATTATACAACAAAAGCGAAAACAAATCAATACCAAAACGAGAAAAAAACGAGAACTTTCCGTAATTTTGTTTGTGCGCATCCATATTTACGGTTAAAAACTTCCTCCTACACAATAGAATCCTTGAAAATCAGCGTATTTTATGGTACAATGTCAGATTAGAGATATAATGAAAGGTGATTGTTATGATAAACAATAATGAACGCTTGGAAATATTAGAAAATCTTGTAAAAAGCGGTGTGGAAATCCCCTGCTTTGATGGTGTTATAATTGAACCATCTGTAAAAATAGAAAAAAATGTTGTGGTTATGCCCGGTACAATTCTTCTTGGAGAAACAAAAATATCTGAAGGAAGCGTTATTGGTCCTAACTCATATATTTCTGATACAACTGTTGGTCGCAACACCAAGCTTAACAATACTCAGGCTTTCAATTCAGAAATTGGCGATGGTGTTACCGCAGGACCATTCGTTCATATACGACCTAATTCCAAAATCGCAGACAATGTTCATATAGGTAACTTTGTTGAGGTAAAGAATTCAACAGTTGACGAAGGAAGTAAACTTCCACATCTTCTTTATGTTGGTGATTCTGATGTCGGAAAAGATGTTAACTTCGGTTGCGGTTGTGTTACAGTTAACTACGACGGCAGAAATAAATCTCGCACAGTAGTTAAGGATGGCGCATTCATAGGTTGTAATACAAACCTTGTAGCACCTGTTACAATTGGTGAAAACGCCTTTACAGCTGCAGGCTCCACCATAACAGAGGATGTACCTGACAACTCACTTGCAGTTGCCCGTTCAAGGCAAGCCGTTAAAGAAAACTGGGTAAACATTAAAAAACCTTACAAACGTCAGCACACAAAATAAGGATTATAAATTATGTTCAACAAATTCAAAAAACAACCCTCAGGATGCTCCACCTACGATTACCTTATTGTAGGTCTCGGTAATCCCGGCCCTAAATATGAAACAACACGCCACAATGCAGGCTTTCTCTGTATTGAGAACATGGAAAATAAATTAGGCTTTAAAGCTAAAAAACTTAAGTTCCACGCTCTTATGGGTGACACTAAAATAGCAAACAAAAAAGTGCTTGTTATAAAGCCACAGACAATGATGAACAACAGCGGTGTTTCTGTTGGTGAATGCGCATCATTCTATAAAATTCCGCCACAGAATGTTATCGTCATCTTTGATGATATTTCCCTTGAACCCGGTAAACTCCGTATAAAAAGGAAGGGAAGCGCGGGCGGTCATAATGGAATAAAAAGTATTATTGCCCATTTAGGCACCGAGGAATTCCCACGAATCAAGTTAGGTGTTGGCAAAAAGCCTCATCCCGACTATGATTTAGCAGACTGGGTTCTTTCAAACTTTCCTAAAAAAGATATTCCTCTCATGAGAGAGGCTATGGATAACGCCTTAGAAGCTCTTGAAATGATGATAAAGGGCGACACAGAAGGCGCAATGTCCAAATACAATAGCTGAGGTTTTTATGTCCTGCTACTCAAAACTTCTGGAAAACTGCACAGAATACAAGGAAGTACTGAATTTTATTAAAAATGGCGTTGGCCCATCAGGTATAACGGGTCTTCCCCTATCACCAAAGGCTCACCTTGTTTTTTCACTCTGCGAGAATCTTTCTCGCGGAGCGCTTGTCGTTTTGCCTGATGAAGCATCCGCACGAAAATTTGTCGGTGATATCAACGAATTTTCAGGCAAAGGCAAAAAAGCATTTTTCTACCCTGCAAGAGATTATTCCTTTAATACATCTCAAGGTCAGTCAAGAGAATATGAGCAGATACGAATCAAGGCTCTGTGCAATATTTTAAACAACGAATATTCAGTAATTGCCTGCTCTGTCGAGGCAGCTCTTCAGCTTACTATTCCACCTGAAGAACTAAAAAAACGTACATTCAAAATAGATTCAGATACAGAAATCTCACCTCAGACGCTTATTGACACGCTGACTGCTGCCGGCTTTAAACGTGCGGATGCAGTTGAGGGTGCAGGTCAGTACGCTCACAGAGGCGGTATTATAGATTTTTTTCCACCTGATGCAGATGAGCCTGTAAGAATTGAGCTTTGGGGCGACAATGTTGATAATATTTCAACCTTTGACCCATCCACCCAAAGAAGAACAGATACTCTTGGGTTTTGCGAAATCACCCCTGCAACGGAAATCATATTTAAAAATGACGAGGATTTAAAAAATAAAATCGAGAATTTCATTTCTCATCTTTCAGGAAAAGGCTCACGTAAAGCCAAAGAAATACTTTCAAAAGATATTGAAATGATTGAGGCAGGCGTTGGTCTTTCATCTGTTGATAAGTATCTTTCACTTGCATATGAAAAACCTGCTTCAATTTTCGATTACTGCAAAAACGATATGCTTTTCATTGTTGAAAGCGGTAACGTAAAAGAAAAGGCAGAAAGCAGCACAAAACTTTTCTTACAAGAAATCAAGGCACAATTTGAAGCAGGTGTTCTTGCAAAAGGTCTTGACCAATTCACTCTTACATTCCCTGAGCTTTTAAATATTTACGAGCAAAGAAAAGCGTTTTATATTGATACATTCCCGAGAGGCTCTTTTGATACACCTATAAAGAGTCTCACCACCTTTAATGTTCAGCAAACTCCGTCGTGGAACGGCTCTTTGGAGGTTTTGCTTGACGACTTACGACCTGCTCTGAGAAACAAAGAAAAATGCATTGTTATAGCGGGTACAGAAAAAGCCGCTGACGCTCTTGCAGAAGCCTTGGAAGCAGAAGATATAAGGGCATTACATTTCCCTGTTCTTCCATCTGAATTCCCTCAGAATACAGTTGCTGTTCTTTCGGGTGGTCTTTCAGGAGGATTCAGGTACCCTAACGAAAAATTCACAATTATCTCTTATGGTAAAGGCTCTCACAGCTCTTCAGGACTAAAAAAACGTCGTAAAAACTATAAAGCAGCAGACGCAATACAAAGCCTTGAAGAGCTTTCAAAGGGAGACTATGTTGTTCATTCGGTACACGGCATCGGTATTTTTGAAGGTATACAAAAGCTCGATGTTTCAGGCGTTACAAAGGATTTTATAAAAATCACGTATGCCAAGGGCGGCGCCCTTTATGTGCCTGTTACTCAGCTTGATTTAGTATCTAAATACATTGGTCCTAAGGACGATAGCAGAACGCTGAAGCTATCAACTCTTGGTGGAAAAGACTGGGAAAAGCTGAAAGCAAGAGTAAAAGGCTCCGCTAAAAATATGGCGAAGGAGCTTATTGCCCTATATTCCCGCAGAATGAAAACTGCAGGCTATGCATTTTCCCCCGATATTGATATGCAAAGCGACTTTGAGCGCCGTTTTGAATATGACGAAACAGATGACCAATTGAGAACAATACGCGAAATAAAGCGTGATATGGAAAAGCCTCACCCAATGGACAGACTCCTTTGCGGTGATGTTGGGTTTGGTAAAACAGAGGTCGCTCTGCGAGCCGCCTTCAAATGTATTGCAGACGGCAAGCAATGCGCAATTCTTGTACCTACTACAATTCTTGCCCTTCAGCATTACAACACTATAAAGCGTCGTTTTGAAGGCTTCCCTATTGAATCGGAAATGCTTTCAAGATTCCGTAGCACAAAGGAACAGACCCGTATAATCAAAGCCCTCAAACGCGGTTCTATTGATATTATAGTTGGTACTCACAGACTCATTTCAAAGGATATTACCTTTAAGGATTTAGGACTTATTATTGTGGATGAGGAGCAACGCTTCGGCGTTGGTCAGAAGGAAAGGCTTAAGGAAATGTATCCCGATGTGGATTGCCTTACACTATCCGCAACGCCTATTCCCCGAACAATGAATATGGCAATGTCGGGAATCCGCGATATGTCTGTTATAGAAGAAGCTCCGCAAGACCGTTCCCCTGTTCAGACCTACGTTTTAGAGCATGATTGGGGCGTGCTTGCAGAGGCTATGGAAAAAGAGCTTCGTCGTGGTGGGCAGGTTTATTACCTGCACAACAAGGTTGAAACCATAGAAAAAACTGCGGCAAAAATAAAAGAGCTCCTTCCTGATGCCAATATAGGTATCGGCCACGGCAAAATGAATGAAGACCAGCTTTCTGACGTGTGGCGCGCTCTTTTAGAGGGTGAAATAGATATCCTTGTCTGCACGACCATTATTGAAACAGGTGTAGATGTACCTAACGCAAACACCCTTATTATTGAAAACGCCAACAACTTAGGTCTTGCTCAGCTTCACCAGATACGCGGACGAGTCGGCAGGTCTGCAAGACGAGGGTTTGCGTACCTTACATTTACAAGAGGCAGAGAGTTAACAGAAATCGCCACCAAACGTTTAACTGCCATACGCGAATACACCGAATTCGGCTCAGGCTTTAAAATCGCAATGCGAGATTTGGAAATCCGCGGTGCAGGTAACCTTTTAGGCTCAGAGCAACACGGCCATATGGAAGCTGTTGGTTACGATATGTATATGAAGCTTCTTTCAGAAGCTGTTATGGAAGAAAAAGGCGAAGCGCCTGAAAAGAGTACTAAAGAATGTCTTATTGATGTGCGTATTGATGCTTTTATTCCCGAAACATACATCGAAAGTCTTCCGCAACGCCTTGCGATTTATAAACGAATTGCAGATATACGAAGTGATGAAGACGCCAGCGACGTTATAGACGAGCTTATTGACCGTTTCGGTGAGCCGCCTGCAAGCGTAGAAGGTCTTGTAAAGGTAGCACTTCTAAGAAACTCTGCGGCAGATTCAGGTATATATGAAATCGGGCAGAATAATAATAGTTTACTTTTATATGTTGAAAAAATTGATATGGCAAAGGTTGCGGTGCTTGTTAAAGCAATGAGAGGAAGAATCCTTGTTTCCACAGGCCCTAAACCATATATCACAGTAAAAAAAGAAAGCGGTCAATCACCTCTTGATGCATTAAAGGAAGCGCTTGACCTGTTAAAAGAAGCAAAAAGTGAGGAAGAAAAAAATGAGATATAATTTCAGAACACAGGGAGTATGCTCCCGTACAATTTCTTTTGATATTGATAACGGCATTATATCAAAAGTAGCATTTGAAGGCGGTTGCAACGGCAACCTTAAAGGTATTGCTGCTTTAGCTGAGGGTAAGCCTGCACAGGAAGTTATTGATGTACTTACAGGCATCCGCTGCGGCTTTAAATCCACCTCCTGCCCTGACCAATTTGCAAAAGCTTTAAAAACAGCGTTGGAGGAAAATGCACAATGAAATATCTTATATTAATTGCAGATATCGATGAATTCAATCCTTGCAAAGAAAGCCTTGGCTCACTTGTAAAAAAAGAATATAATATAAAGCATATGCCTGCATTTGATTTTACCCACAACGGACACAGCTGCACAGCAGTTTGCTTCGGCATAGGTAAGGTAAACGCTGCTATGGGTGCTTCAATTGCGCTTTGCGAAAAAGAATATGACGGCGTTATAAATACGGGCTGGAGCGGTGCAGTTTCAGGTGTTCATAAAGGCGATATTGTTGTTTCCGACTCTGTTGTTGAATGCGATTTCGACTTAACACCTATCGGCAGACTCCCCGGTCAGAAGCCGGGTCAGGCAGAGTACATATACGAATGTAAAAATGCGCTTTATGACGCTGCGGTTTCTGTTGAAGGCTTCAAGCATGAAAATCTTGGCACAGGTGATTTCTTCCTTACAGATGCTGAAAGAAGAAATAAATACAAAGAAATTTTCAATATTAGTGCATTCGATATGGAAAGTGGTGCATTGGGCGCAGTTTGCTACCTTTTCGGTAACATTCCGTTTGTAAGCATAAGAAAAATTTCCGATAGCGCTGACGACGTAGGCGTTGAGGACTACACAAATTCAGTTAAAACAGATATTACCGCTTTTTCTGATATTGTTTTAAAAATTCTCGAAAAATTATAATAAAGCACAAAAAAGAATCAACCGTTCTGCCAAGAAAATTGACAGAACGGTTTTATTTTATGCACAAAACTCACAGGGCTATTCTGTGGGCTTACGCCACCAAGCAAGTACAAATTGCGCTTACCTTAATTCATACTATGCTTGGGCAGGAAAAAAGGTGCAAAACGCAGAGTATAAAATGCAGAGCGCAAAATGCAAAGTGTTACGATAGTTTTATTTATTCTATCACACTATCCTCGTACACCAGCTCTTCCTCTTCGATGGATAGATAGGTTTTGTAATAATACTCGTCAAATGTTTCCCTATCTAATGATGGATTTTTCTTAATAAATTCATCCAATACTTTTCTTGCTTTTATCCATGAAAGGTTTTTCTCGTAAAACGTACCTTTGGTAATAGCAAGTTTTTCATCAGTCTCTTCTTTGTCAAAAGCATTTTCATAAACACTTGAACAACGATATAAAAGTTCATTAATTGCCTCATCTGCTATCTTTTTATCGTCATCCTCTGTGAGTTTAATGAGTGTTGGTATACCACTTATGCCTAAGGAGCCTATTTGTTCAACATCAATCTGAATGTTTCCGTTTTTATACTGATTATAGTTATACTCGGCTATAACTGTTTTTGTATCTACTGCCGAAACCGAAAGAAGCGCAAGAGTGCACACTATAACTACTGCCTTTGCATATTTTATTTTTGTGATAAAAAGCCTTAAAAGCAGTATCACAAAAATCACTGCAAGCATAACCATAAATACAGAAGTTAAAACTCTTAAATGTGTTAAGCCATAAAGAGAAATGTATTTGAGCATTTTCACAATTGCAGTTGAAATATAAAAGATTGTGAAAAGGCAAAGGAAAACAAGCAAGCCTTTTGTAGAAGCAGGTATTTTCTTACCTTTTCTCTTAACCAGCATAGCAGTAAGAGATAAAATCAGGAAATTTATAAATGAAATTGCACCCATCTGGAAGAAACCGCTTCGTGCAAACTGAGCCGCGGTAAAATCCTCAGGCAAAAGGAATGCAAATGCCTTTGTTATGTAAGCTAACTGAGAAATCGCATATACACAATAAACTATGCTTACTGCGCTGAGCACAATATTAAAAAGAACATTAGGAATTTTATTCTTACTCGGTTTGGCAACGGAATCATTCACTGATTGTTTTCTCATTGAAAATAAAAATGAATATACAAACGGCGAAATGCCCAAAGTTATAATCAACGAGAGGACAAGAAGACCTGCATTTTTAAATATTGATTTTACTAAAGCCCCAAAAGCAATATCCGAAGATGAAAGCAAGGGAAGAACGATACATAAAAGCGGAACTGAAATTATAACACCCAAGATTATATAAACCGCATTTTTTGATTTGTTTCTTGTTATTTTTTCAATATAGCTTTTAAAGGTAACCTCAAGCTTCACAAGAGTACCATCTATTGTTTTACCCAACATAGCAATAAAGCTCTTGTATGTACCTTGTTTAAGATTTATGTTGTTTGAAACATTACATATTAAAAAGCAGCACACAAAAGGAAGATAAACAATTGTGCAGAATTTAATAACTGCATCGCTGGTAAGACTGAAAGAAATAACAAGCGCCATACTCAACAAGTACAAAACAACGCTGAAAATCTTTGATGTTGATTCTTTCTTCCATGCATACACAAAGCCTATTGTAAGCGCAATACCGCAACCTATTGAAAAGCCTATATTGAAGCCGCCCAATATTCCGATTCTGCTTAAAATAAATAATGAAACTGCTGTTAAAAACAGACTTATTATATCCCGTTTTTCTACAGGAAATGTTTTTGATTTCATAACTTATTCCTCCTCTGAATATTCAAGTATATCCCCGGGCTGACAGTCAAGCTCCCTGCATATAGCCGCAAGCGTTGAGAACCTGATTGCCCTTGCTTTACCCGTTTTAAGAATTGATAAATTCGCTTGGGTGAGACCTATTCTCTCAGCCAATTCACCCGAGGACATTTTTCTTTTTGCTAACATTACATCAAGATTTACTATTATTTTCATACTCACACCATCAAATCGTTTTCTTCTTTTATTTCACAACCGTACTCAAAAACATTTTTGATAATGCGTAATATCAGAAACATAAATGCCGCTGAAACAGCTATGGGAACAAAACCGTAAAACCATAAGAAGCAAACAAGACAAATCGGTGTTACGTAAAAACACGACCAAGACATTCTGCTCAGATGCTTTGTATTTTCAATTGTAAAAAATTCACCATTTTTCATATTCTTCAAAAGCTTCAATGAAGAAACAATAACAACCGCTGCTGCCGGTGAGCAAAGGTAAAAGACCCCAATTAAAACCTTTGCAGCAGTATCGCTCTTACCAGTTAAATCAGTGTACCAAAATGCTGTAAAGGGCGCAGAGAAAAGTATAACAACAAAACCAATTGTCAAAATAATTATATATGCCTTTGTTAAATTAATTGATCTTTGAGATTTTTTCATACTAACCACTCCTTGCCACAAAAATACCCTCAAATTTATCGTTTGTCAATAAAGATTTATCGTTTGTAACCAAATTGTAACAAAAAAAGAAGGAAATGAGATTCAATAAATGAGTTTCATTTCCTTGTTATTAATCTTCAAAATTACTGATAAATCACTGAATGAACCAAGCAAAGTTATTCGCTCAGGATTTGAATTTTTAGTCTTCAAACTTACTTATAAACGCCTTAGTTCTTTCAGATTTTGGATTATCGAAAACCTCTTCGGGTGTACCTTCCTCTGCAATAACACCGTCATCCATAAAGATAACCTTTGTGGAAACAGCCTTTGCAAAGGACATTTCGTGGGTAACAATAACCATTGTCATATTTTCATCTGCAAGGCTTTTAATAACCTTAAGAATTTCACCTGTTAATTCAGGGTCAAGTGCAGATGTTGGCTCATCAAAGAAAAGCACCTTTGGCTCAAGCATTAAGGCCCTTGCAATGGAAACTCTCTGTTTCTGCCCACCTGAAAGCTGGCAAGGATAGCTTCCTTTCTTTTCGGAAAGACCAACCTTTTTGAGAAGCTCTTCTGCTTTTGCTTCAATCTCAGCAATAATCTGCTTTTTATTTTCCTTATAATCTGCTCTTTCCTTTGCAAGAAGCTTTGCGGCAAGAGTCAGATTATCGTGCACATTGTACTGTGGGAAAAGGTGGAAATCCTGAAAAACAAGGCCAACAAGGCGTTGCTGCATTCTTCTTTCTTTTGCACTTTCCTTACCCGCAGTACCGTCAAAGAAAACCTCACCATCTACAGAAATATAACCGCTATTTGGTGTTTCAAGCTGATTTATACAACGGAGAATTGTTGTTTTACCGCTACCTGATGAGCCGATAATGCTTAAAACCTCGCCCTCATCAAGAGTAAAGCTGACTCCCTTTAAAACCTCGGTTTTTCCGAAGCTCTTTTTTAAATCTTTTACTTCAAGCACAGACATAATCAAAAGCTCCTTCCTTAGTTTTTGTAGTAATCAAGCTTTTTTTCGATTTTGCCGAATACAAATGTAAGTATTCCGCTGAATGCGAGATAGAAAATAGCTGTTGTCATAAGTGGCCACAAAAGACCGTCAGATTTAATAAATGCCTGACCTGCCCAGATAAGCTCGTAAACCGAAATTACACGGGCAAGTGATGTATCCTTAACAAGAGTAATAATTTCATTACTCATAGGTGGAATGATATTCTTAACAACCTGAAGAAGCACAATCTTGAAGAAAACCTGTGTTTTAGTCATACCCAATACCTGACCGGCTTCATACTGACCCTTAGGAATACTTTCAATACCACCTCTGAAAATTTCTGAGAAATAGCAGGCATAGTTAATAACAAATGAGATAATAACTGCAGTAAAGCGCTCCATAACAGTCCAAGTGGCAAGCCACAGCACTATAGGATTTGTACTGCCTGTATTTACTGCCCAGTTTGCAATAAGACCGGGACCGTAAAAAATAACAATAAGCTGAAGCATAAGAGGAGTACCTCTTATAACCCATATAAAAAACTTAACAACATATTTTAAAGGCTTAAACTTACTCATAGACCCGAAGCTTATAACAAGCCCCAAAGGAATAGCAAAAAGCAATGTCAGCGCAAATATTTCCACCGACACAACAAAGCCTTCAAACAAGGTGCGGAAAACTTCTGCAACAGTAACCATATGTACCTCTCAAAAAATCATCTAAACAATACTCAAGGCAGAGCGCCATTTCAAGCCCTCTGCCGATTGAGATTAAAGGAATTTTAAAATTATTTTACAAGTGTAAGTTCATATTTCTTTGCAAGATTATCGAGTGTGCCATCTGCCATAAGCTCTGCCATAATCTTGTTGATTTCTGCGCATGTATCTGAACCGAGACGGCAACCGATACCATACTCTTCTTCTGTAAGAGAGCCTGTTTTTGTAAGCATTTCATAGCTTGTGCCCTCACCTGTCATAGCTTCTGCCATTGTGATGTCGATAACACAAACATCTGCAGCACCTGATTTAACTTCAAGAAGAGCATCTGTCTGAGCAGCAACTGCTGTTACGTTAGCGCAATCTGCTACGCACTCTTCACCTGCTGAACCTGTTTCAACTGCAATTTTAGCATCCTTGATTGATTCAAGGTCTACATATTTTTCAGCGTTTTCTACCTTTGTTACGATAACCTGTGCGTTAACAACGTATGGATTAGAAATGCTCATAGATGTTTTAAGGTCATCTCTGATTGTCATACCATTCCAAACAACGTCGATTGTTTTTGCATTAAGCTCGTTAACCTTCTGATCCCAGTCAGAAAGAACAAAGAACTCTGCTGTAACACCAAGCTTTGCACAAACTGCTTCTGCAAATTCTGTGTCGAAACCAGTCCACTTACCATCAGCATCCTTATAGTTCATAGGTGCATAATCTGTGATACCGATAACCATTGTGCCCTTATCCTTGATATATGCAAGGTCAGATGCAGCTGCAGGTGCTTCTGTTGTGTTGTCGCCATCATTTGTTGTGTCATTACCGCAAGCAGCAAATGCGCAAACGATACCTGCTACGAGAACGATGCTCATAACAATAGCTAAAATTTTCTTTTTCATAATAAAATCCTCCATAGGCTTACGCCTTTGTATTTCGTGTTGTTATTCTACCACTTTAACGCGCTAAAGTAAAGTCTTTTTTTGAAATTATTTTATATTTGTCTATTTTTCATATTTACAATCTGCATTTTTCGTTCCGATTGGTGATATTAAACATACATTATGTATTTCTTGTTGTTCAGCAATGAAAACATTTGACTAAGAGCCAAAAAAACTTGACATATCCCCTTTTTTATATATAATACTATTGTATATAAAATCTGGCGTTGACGCAGGATGATTTACCGATAAGTGTACAGAGAGAAAGCGGTTGGTGTGAGCTTTTCACAAGTCCTTAAATTTGCTACCTGCAGAGCCTTGTTGGAAACAACACGTTTACAGGCGTTAACTGTAGCAAGAGTTGGTGCGTTTTGCACAATTCGGGTGGTACCGCGGTTTCTCCGTCCCGATTTGGCAAAAGGCATTTTTTTAATTTAAAATTCAAAATACAAAATTCAAAATTGTGGGGCGCGCAAATGCGCCAAATCATATTTGACGGAGGATTTATGGAATTTTCTGATAATATAATTGTAAACAAAAGCTTTGATTTTGCTAAAAGAATTGTTAATCTTAATAAATTTTTGAATAAGGAAAAATGCGAGTACATCTTATCAAAGCAAATTCTTAAAAGCGGTACAAGCATTGGTGCAAATGTTTTCGAAGCACAAAACGCACAATCAAACGCAGATTTCTTAAGCAAAATGAAAATCGCACTTAAAGAGGCTACAGAAACATTGTTTTGGCTTATGCTTCTATACGAAACAGATTATATAAATTCATCTACTTTTGAAAGCTTGAAAGCAGATCTGGATGATATACGAAACATTTTAGGTTCTATATGCAAAACCACCTCTGGTAACATCACAACAAACATTTAAGAATACTATATAGATTGGAATCATATCCCCTATGCGAAACTTTATAATGGCAACGCAGTTCCGAAATTTTGAATTTTGAATTTTGAATTTTGAATTTTGAATTTGTAATTTTTTGAACGGAGTGAATAATAATGCAATGGACAGGTCTTAATGAGTTAAGAGAAAAATATCTTAAGTTCTTTGAAAGCAAGGATCACCTTCGTCTTCCAAGCTTTCCTCTCGTACCTCAAAACGATAAGAGTATCCTTCTTATCAACGCAGGTATGACACCAATGAAAAAATATTTTACAGGCGAAGAAACTCCTCCTAAAAAGAGAGTTACTACATGCCAGAAATGTATCCGCACACCTGATATTGAGCGTGTTGGTATTACTGCACGCCACGGCACATATTTTGAAATGCTGGGTAACTTCTCCTTTGGCGATTACTTCAAAAAAGAGGTTATTCCGTGGGCATGGGAATTCTGCACACAGGTTATGGAAATGGATCCCGATAAAATCTACTGCAGTGTTTACCTTGAAGATGATGAAGCATACGATATCTGGACTAAAGATGTAGGTGTTAAGCCTGACCATATGGTTCGTTTCGGCAAGGAGGATAACTTCTGGGAGCACGGTCAGGGTCCTTGCGGTCCTTGCTCAGAGCTCTACTACGACCGTGGTGAAAAATATGGTTGCGGTAGCCCTGACTGTAAGGTTGGTTGCGAGTGCGACCGTTATGTTGAATTCTGGAACCTTGTTTTCACACAGTTTGAAAACGATGGCAAGAACAACTACACTCCTCTTGCAAACCCAAATATTGATACAGGTATGGGTCTTGAAAGACTTGCTTGCATCGCTCAGGATGTTCACAACATTTTCGAGGTTGACACGGTTCAGAATATAATGAAACACATTGTGGATATTGCAGGCGTTAAATACCACGAAAGTGAAAAGAGTGATATTTCTCTTCGCGTTATTACAGACCATATCCGTTCAACAACATTTATGATTGGTGACGGTGTTATCCCTTCAAACGTAGGCAGAGGCTATGTTCTCCGTCGTCTTCTCAGAAGAGCTGCACGCCATGGCAGACTTTTAGGCATTAAGAGACCATTCCTTGCAGAGGTTTGTGAAACTGTTATTAAGGAAAACGAAAACGCTTACCCAGGTCTTCGTGAAAAGCAGGATTACATCATTAAAGTAATCGCTATGGAAGAAAACAGCTTCTATAAAACAATCGACAGCGGTCTTGAACTTCTCAACGACATGATGAAAAAAGCTGAAAACGGCGTACTTTCAGGCGCAGATGCTTTCAAGCTTCAGGATACCTTCGGTTTCCCCATTGACCTTACAAGAGAAATTGCAGAGGAAAACGGCTTAACAGTTAACAACGAAGAATTTGAAAAGCTTCTTGCAGAGGCTAAGGCTATGGCAAAGGCTGCACGTAAGGTTGCAGGTGCAGAAGGCTGGAAGGGTGCAGATGTTTCCTTCACAGAGTGCGATAAAACAGATTTCACAGGCTACACAGAAAAAGAATGCGAAGCAAAGGTTATTGCAATTGCCGCTAATGGCGAAAAGGTAGACTTTGTTGGCGTTGATACAGATGCAGTTATAGTTCTTGACAAATCCTGCTTCTACGCAGAAAGCGGTGGTCAGATCGGCGACACAGGTGTTATCACCATTGGCGAAAGCGTTTTCGTTGTTTCCAACACAACAAAAACTGCAGAAGGCGTTATTCTTCACCACGGTACACTTACTGAAGGCGACGCTATAAATGTTGGTGATACTGTTAAGGCTGAATTTGATTTCTCACGCCGTCAGGCAATTATGAGAAACCACACAGCTGCTCATCTTCTCCAGGCAGCACTCCGTGAAGCTCTCGGCACACACGTTGAGCAGGCAGGTCAGCTTGTTAACGCAGACGCAGTTCGTTTCGATTTCTCACATTTCTCAGCCCTTACTGCAGAAGAAATTGTTAAGATTGAAAACAGAGTAAACGAAATCATTCTTTCTGCTGCTCCTGTTACTACAGAGGAAATGGCTATTGAAGACGCTAAAAAGAAAGGTGCAATGGCTCTCTTCGGTGAAAAGTATGGTGATACAGTACGCGTAGTTACTGCAGGCGATTTCTCAACAGAGCTTTGCGGTGGTACTCACGTTAAAAACACAGGCAACATCGGTCTTTTCAGAATTATTTCCGAATCCTCAGTTGCAGCAGGCGTAAGAAGAATTGAAGGCGTTACAGGTCTTGGCGTTATCAATTACCTTGATAACCGTGAAGAGCTTATCCAGAATACAGCAAACGCTATGAAGCTTGCAAATATCAAAGACCTTGCTACTAAGGCTGCTTCACTTTCCGCAGAGCTTAAGACTAAGGAAAAAGAGCTTGAAGAGCTTAAAGCAGAAATCGCAAAGCAGAAGGCAGGAAGCCTCTTTGACAACGTTAAGGACTTAGGCGCAGTTAAGCTTATTACAGGCTCTCTGGGTGAGGCAGATACCAATGCTCTTCGTTCAATGGTTGACTCTGCAAAGGATAAGGGCGACAATATAGTTGTTATTCTTGCTGCCGAGCAGAACGCAAAGGGTACTTGCTCATTTGCTTGCTACTGCGGAAAAGACGCTATTGCAAGCGGTGCACACGCAGGTAACATCGTTCGCGAAATCGCACAAATTGCAGGCGGTAACGGTGGCGGTAAGCCTGATTCAGCTATGGCAGGCGGTAAGGATATTTCAAAAATCCCCGACGCACTTAATGCTGCTGAAGAAATTGTAAAAGCAAAGCTTAAATAATAACATATAACAAAATCAGGACACAGAACTCAAAAGAACTGTATCCTGATTTTTTATTATCTCAAATTGCTATTCTTCTATCCAACTGAAGAATATTAGAAAGAGAACTACCCACCACCATTCCGCCCAAACACAAAAAGTTTAGGTGAGCGCATTCACGCGGAATGCACTCACCTAAAACAACAGTTTTCTCAAGAAATGGTCCCCCTCCCTATGCTTACGCACAGGGATGATAGGCTTCGCGAAGCTTCAAAATTGCAACGCAGTTTCAAAACTTTCCACCTGCAACATTTATAATCGGCGTAGCCCCTTAATTCCTAATTCCTAATTAAAGAGCGTAGCTCTCAAGCTCTTCCCCCTCAAGATTCTTGTGGGTGATTTTTTCATCCTCAAGAATCATATACCCTCTCGGTGTATCTTCCTTAGGAATTGAAACAGAGCCGGGATTTACATATAAGAAGGTTTCTGTTGCTTCGATTTTGCTCACGTGTGTATGCCCATTAAAAAGCACATCACCTTTTTTTAATTTTGGCGGATTTTGCGGATTGAATTTATGACCATGAGTCAGGAAAAATGTTCTGCCGTTATTGAAAAGCAAGGCATATTCAGCAAGAACATTAAATTCTAACACCATATCGTCAACCTCTGCCTCGCAATTACCACGCACACAGAGAATTTCTTGTGCCATACCGTTAAGCAAAGCTATAACGCCCTTAGGATTATACTCCTCAGGCAAATCATTTCGAGGTCCGTGATAAAGCACATCGCCTAAAAGGATAAGCTTATCACAATTTTCCTCATTATATCTTTCAACTAACTTACGGCAATATTTCAAAGAGCCGTGTATATCTGATGCTATAAGTATTTTCATAATCAAGACCCCGTTACAATATATGGTTGGATTGCTCTTGCAAGAGAATAAACAGGCATACTCTGCATAATAACTTTACCAGGACCATGAACAACTGTATTAAAGAATCCTTCGCCACCTAAAATAGCATTTTTTGCACCACCTGTGCCCTGGGTTTCCATTCGGCAGGTATCAGTCATAGCGGCAAGGTAGCCTGTATTAACTACCATAGACTGACCTGCCTGCAATTCATATTCGCAAGCATAACCATCTATTTCAATAAAGGCAACACCATTGCCGCCTAATTTTTGCATAATAAAGCCTTCGCCACCAAAAAGACCTGCTCCCAGCTTTTTCTGAAAAAAAACAGAAAGCTCAACCCCTGCAGTACCTGCAAGGAAACCGCCCTTCTGAACGATATAATTCGGGCCTCCGTTTCCTACCTCAATAGCTCTTATTGAACCCGGAAAGCTTGACGCAAAAGCAATCTGCCCCGGACCGCCCAATGCGGTATATTTATTCTGAAACATTGCTTCACCGGTAAAAATCCTGCCGAAAGCCTTACCGAGACCACCGTTTGTAGATGTTTCCATTCTCATATTTGGTGTCATCCAGCTCATACTGCCACGCTCTGTTATCAAGGTTTCCCCTGCTTCTACATTACAGATAACAACGGGCATAGGCTCGCCTAAAATACTATACTGCATAAAAGAATCTCCTTTTAAGTTATATTATGTTGTTTTTTGCTAAAATTGTGGTTTTACCATCAAAAGAAAGCGGAGCACCATCAATAGTTGTTACAACGCCGCCCGCCTCTTCAACAAGGAGCTTGCCGGCAGCAAAATCCCATGGAGAAACCTGCAACTCAAAATAAAGCTCTGCCCTGCCACATGCAACAGTACATAAATCCAATGCAGCGGAACCACTTCTGCGTATATCAAGAGCCTGATTGAAATACTGTGAAAGCACCTCAATAGTTTTCGGAAAAAGCTCTTTATCATATGGAGATGTACCGAAAAGCACTAACGCCTTGCTCATAGGCTGAGATGATACACTAATTTTTTCACCATTACAAAAAGCACCCTCACCCTTTATTGCAGAAAACACCTCATCAAGATAAGGATTGTAAACAACGCCTGCCACAACCTCTTTACCTTTTAGCAACGCAACAGATATTGCACTGTGGTGGTAATCCTTAACGAAATTTGTTGTTCCGTCAATTGGGTCAACAATAAATGCATAGCCATCATCACTTAACTCATCACTTGAGCCTTCCTCACCAATGAACTTTGCATCAGGTGAAATTTTCTTCAAGCCACATTGTAACAGATCTTGAATATTTTTATCGTACTCAGTTACTAAATCGGTAACGCCTGATTTTATGTCGATAGCCATCTTAGCCCTGTCTGCGTTAAGAATTACCTTACCGCATTCCTTAACAAGCAAAGAGATTTCATTGATTATACTTTTCAAATTAATCACCAACGTTTTTGTTTAATATATTAATGCTATTATAGCAACTAACAAAACACTTTGCAATAAAAAGCATAAACCAATCACAAAATCCCCTTGCTTTTTCCAAACTGTTATGCTACAATTTCTTAGTTGAAAATTAAAATGTTCGGAAGCTCAGCTTCCCCGAAATTTTGCATTTTGTATTTTTAATTTTGCATTTTAATATGCGGGTGTGGCGGAATTGGTAGCATTGAGCCCGCACGCCACCTGTGGCGGATGCAGTAAGGGCGAAATGGCGCAGCGGTCAAAATCGTCAGCGACGAACAGAAGCGACCAACGATTTTGGGCACCGCAAGAGTCCCACGTGGCGCGTCGGACTTTGACGATTAACTTAAGACAACTCATTTCTAATTTAAATAAATATGCGGGTGTGGCGGAATTGGCAGACGCGCCAGATTTAGGTTCTGGTGGCACCCCCGTGCAGGTTCAAGTCCTGTCACCCGCACCAAATAACAGAAATCCGATTTTTCGGGTTTCTGTTGTTTTTATGTATAGAGTAGCAAGGACTTGAATCTGCTCTAAAAAGATACTCTCCCACGACAGTTGCATTGCCGAGAGAGAGTACCTTTTTGAATGAAGGATTTAAAATCTATTTCAAAACAGAAATTGCATCGGAGATAGTTTTTTCAAAAGCTTCTCGTCCGTATTTATCAACCTCTGCTTTGTTTTTTTCACCGTGGGTAAGGCAACCTGCACCGCCGATACATCCGCCGACACATGCCATACCTTCAATAAAGTTTGCCTGAAGTGCATTCTTACTTTTCTTAAGAAGTGCAATTCTGCATTCTTCAATACCATCGCAAGAAACAGGCATAAACTCAAAATCAGTTATATTCTGCTCTTTAATCGCTTGAGTTACTGCGTCAGTAAGACCACCGCTGCGAGCAAAAATTCTGCCAAAATATGAAGCATTATCAAGTACATCTTCTTCGAGAGTTGTGATATCAATATCACGGCTGTCAAAGAGTGCCTGAAGTTCTTCAAAGGTCAGAACAGCATCAACATAAGGCTTTGCACTTTCAAGCTGTGCTTCTGCTTTTTTAGCAGTACAAGGTCCGATAAAAATTGTTTTTGCATTTTCGTCTGTTTCTTTTATATACTTTGAAATTTCAACCATTGGTGAACAGTTGTGAGAAATAAAAGGAACTAAATCGGGAAATGCAGATTTTATGTAAGAAACAAATGCAGGACAGCAAGAGCTTGTAAGGAAGCCTTTTTCAGTTAATTCCTGAGATTCTTTCATAGCAACCATATCTGCGCCTAAAGCTGCTTCAACAACTGTGTGGAAGCCCATCTTTTTAAGACCTGTTATAACCTGACCCAATTTAGCATAAGCGAACTGACTTGAAATTGAAGGAGCAACAACTGCATAAAGCTTGTAGTTTCTGCCTTGTTCGCTTTTCTTGATAAGGTCAACCACATTAAGGATATATGACTTATCAGAAATCGCACCGAAGGGGCATTGATAAACACAAGCACCGCAAGCGGTACATTTATCGTTATCAATAGATGCGGCATTATCTTCGTTAATTGAAATCGCCTTTACCTTGCAAGCAATCTGGCAAGGTCTTTTACGGTTAACAATTGCTGAATAAGGGCAAACCTTTGCACACTGACCGCACTCAACACATTTTGACTTATCAATATGAGCAACGTGATTATGGTCGAAAGAAATTGCACCGCGTTTGCACACATCTTCGCAACGGTGAGCAAGGCAACCTCTGCAGGAATCTGTTACTTCATATCCTGCGGCAGGACATTCATCACAAGCAATATCAATAACCTGAATAACATTGGGATTTTCAGGGTCACCTCCCATAGCAATTTTAACGCGCTCTGAAAGAATGGCGCGTTCTTTATAAACGCAACAACGCATTGTGGAGGTTTTACCGGGAACTATTTTTTTAGGTATGTCAATGAGGTTTTCGAGAAGCGTATCATTCCACGCCTCTCTTGCAACCTCTCTTAACACCTTGTATTTAAGATATTGTACTTTTGTATCAAATTTTCTTATATTACTCATAATTAAAAATAACTCACTTTAATTCTTTTACCCATTTGCTTCAAGCACTTTGAAAGTTCTTCCACAAGGTTCATTTTTATATTGAAGTTTATGGGAAGGTCCGGGTTCTGATGAGCAGGGTTGATTGCTCTGCCTACATAAAAGTTTATATCTGTTGCTTCTTCAAAAAGCAAACGGCTTATGAGTGAAGCACCGTCTTTTTTGAAATTCCAATGCTCATAGTGTTTGTTTTCACCGAGATAATCTTGTGCGTACTCTACAACTTTATTGACTGTGATAACACCTTCGGTAACAAGGTCAACGCCTTCAATTTCAGCAATAGGCGGAACATCACTGCTTTCAAAATTAAGAGATGGCTTTAAAGGTTTTCTCAAGAATTTAGATGCAATAGATGATGTTGTACCACCACAGATAATGTGCTTTCCTTCTTTTGAGAAGAAAAGGCTCATCATTCTGTCTGCATCATCTCTGTTTGAGGGCGGTCCGAAAAGCATATTCATGGGAACTCTCTTACGGATTTTAACAACACAAGCGGTTGCATCGTCACCGGGCTTGTAATCATAAAGCTTATCGCACTCATCAATAAGCATTGTTGATAAATTCTTTGCAGTATAACCAACAGGAGCAAGAGTTTCAAGAAAGCTTGCAATATCTTCACGCTTCCAACCGAAGTTATATGCAGTACCAATACCTGCATGAGGGCAACCATCGCTCATAGCAATAAAAATATCGTTTTCCTGAAGCTGAATAACAGATTTGAAAATTTTCTTTCCGCCAATATTCATTTCAGTTTTTGGGTAATCCCAGTTCTTTTCATTACGGATTATTATTGTGTGAGGATTATCGTACTGAATAAGCTCTGCAGTTTCATTATTCTTAAGATGAATAATGGTGAATGTGGAATAAGCAACGCCACGCACCGAACAAACAGGAAGAGTTGCAGCAATCGTTTCAACACACTCCTCAAGGGAAAGACCTTCTGCAAGCATTGTTGAAATGATTTTTGAAGTAAGTGTTGAAAGGATACTTGCTTTAACACCGCTACCGAGACCATCGGAAAGAACAACCACTGTTGAATCCTCATCGGGCTCAACTATATCAATATGATCTCCGCAAAGCTGTTCACCGTAATGGTTTATACTTTTGTAACCGATATCTGCACATAAATCATTCATCAGAAATCGACTCCTTTAATTTTGCAAGGGCGATTTTTGTTTCTGCGGCTGTTTCACCCAAAAGTGAAGCAATCTCCTGAACAATTCGCATTTGCTTATCAACAACCTTATCGGCAACCTCAATTGTCTGACGGCTGATATTTTCTTTTCTTTCTCTTTGTTCCTCTTCGGCAGTAACATCTCTCATAATGCCGATAAGAAGATGTGAATCTCTGTCATAAACAACAGTTTGTTCAACATATCTTTTGTATTCTGCAAGGTAAACTCTCTGGTTACTTACACCTCTGCCGGTTTTAAGAACAGTTTCAAAAACCGTAGGGTCAAGAATACGGATAACATAATCGCCAAGAACATCAGAAGCATATCGGATATTCATAATTTCTCTTGCGGCTTTATTAATTTGCTGAACTTCTAAATTCTCATTAAGAACAATAAGTCCGTTGGGAGAACTATTAACAATAGTATCTGAGAAGCTTTCTGCCTTTTCCTTAAGGAAAGGAAGACACATTGAAATCTCCGCTTTACCCTGACAAATTGCAGCAGCTTTTTCACGACAAGTATTATAACCGCAAGAACCGCAATTGAGCTCATGAGCAGGTTTGAATTTACCCATCTGACGAAGAACAGCGTTAATTTCCATTTCTGATGGTTGAGGATATCTGTGTTCAATATATTCAAATTGCTTTCTCAACTCTCCGGATTTAGGCTGTGAAACCTCAAAATCCTTTTTACCTGCATAATTTGCTATAGTAAGGTAATCTGTAATGGTTTCTGTATGGTGATATTTTTCCATAACCGGACCACCCATACAGCTACCGATACAAGCAGACATTTCAATAAAGCATTTATGAACCTTTCCGCTTTCAATATCCTTAAGTGCTGCTATACAGTTTTCAACACCATCGAGTGCGATATATGTATAGTCAGGTGTGTCCTGAGCCATTGTTTTAAGCACACCACCTGTTGTAGGAAAGAAACGCGCACGACTGAAATCATCGTTATCTTTTTCAACTTCAAGCTCTATATTTTCACTTTTGAGCCAATTTGTAAGTTCTTCAAATGTAAGGACTGCATCAACAATACCTTCGTAATGCTCAGCTTCGTCTTTTTTTGAAACGCAAGGTCCGATGAAAACTGTTTTTGCATCAGGATAGCGTTTCTTAATGTCCATACAGTGAGCCTGCATAGGTGAAACAACATCTGCAAGATACTCCAATTCTGCAGGAAAATGTTTCTGAATAAGTAAGTTTATAGAATGGCAACAAGAAGTTATAATAATGTCTCTATCATCCTCTTTGAGCATTCTCTCATATTCGTTTTTAACAATTGTTGCACCGATAGCGGTTTCTTCAACATCATAAAAGCCCAACTTTTTTAGAGCTTTTCTCATCGAATTTATTCCAACGCCATCGTAGTTCGCAATAAACGAGGGAGCAAGGCTCACTATAACCTTTTCCCTTGCCTGCAAAAATACTTTTACTTTTTCGGTTTCATCAACAATCTCTTTTGCATTCTGAGGACAAACAACAAAACACTGACCGCAGAGAATACACTCGTTTCCGATAATATGAGCTTGGTTTCCCGAAAAGCGTATTGCCTTAACGGGACAATGGCGAATACACTTATAACAGTTTTTACAGTTGGATTTTTTTAGTGTTAAACAATTAGGCATTTCCCGTTACACCCTTTCAATTTTTGTTAAAACGTTTTCCTTGAAAAATTCTTTAAAATTTTCTCTTGTAATACCGGTGTGAATATCATCATCTACCTGAACTGTTACGCCCACACGATTACACTTGCCGATACAAAAGCTACCGGCAAGTGTTATTTCGTTTTCTAAATGATTTTCTTCAACGGCTTTCTGAAAAAGCTCAACAATCTCTGCAGAACCTTTCAAGTGACATGAACTGCCAACACAAACCTGAATTATCATTTTATACTTTTCCTTTTACATTATCGTTGAAAAATTCTTCAACTGTTTCGGGTGTTACTGAGAAGAAAGCGTCGTCAACAGTTACACAAACTCCCTGCTGGCATTTGCCCATACAAAATGTGCCGCCTAATTCTACTTTATCTCCTAATTTATTTTCTTTAATAAGGTACTGAAGCTGTTCAACAACCTGACGAGAACCTTTAATATGGCAGGAACTACCGATACAAACTGTAACTTTCATTTCTTTAACTCCTTATCTGATTATTCGTAATCAACAACATTTACCCAAGAAAGAAGGAATTCTCTTTCTTTCTCATTGCCCTTAACTGACTGAGAAGCGGCAACGATAGGCATCCATTTCTGAACATACTGTTTAGCTGTATTGCTCTTTTGACAGAACAAATCAAGATATTTCTTAGCACCTTCAATGTCGCCATTAAGCCAGAAAAGAAGGTATGTTCTTGCGGCATCTGCAGAAGCATTACCCTGAGTAGCATGTGACCAGTCAAGAATATATGCTGTGCCATCTTCAGAAATGATAATATTTGAAGGATTGAAGTCACCGTGACAAACCTTGTTGTGCTTGGGCATACCTTCAAGTCTTGTGTGAAGGTCATAGCGTGTTGTTGCGTCAAGCTCAGAAGCACTGATTTTGCGATTCATTTTATCTTTGAGTTTGTTAAGGAGAGGGCAAACCTTTGAATGAACCTGGAGCTGAAGGTCAACAAGTAATTCGATATATTCATCTTTCTTCTCAGCATCCTCGTCCATAAGCTGCTGAAGTGTTTTGCCTTTAATGAATTCAGAAACGATAGCCCATTTGCCCTCAACCATTGTTACTTCTATGATTTTGGGAATATTAAGACCTGTTTCTTCAATTCTTGCCTGATTTAATGCTTCGTTAAGCACATCCGCTTTTGAATAATCAGTATCAAAAACCTTAACGCATTTGTCACCGTCACGGTAAATAGTTTTATTATTTCTTACTGCAATAACTCTATCAAGTTTCATTTTAGTATCTCCTCTCTCTTACGCTTTTTTACCTTTTGTATAGGGTGTTTTAACTGCATTTGCAGTCATACCTGTTGCAACATCAGCTGCAGTAGGCATTGCTTTTTCTGTGAAATGCTTGCCATAGTAAGCATTGAGATACATTTCTTTGATTTCGCTCATAAGAGGATAACGGGGGTTAGCACCTGTGCACTGGTCATCAAATGCCTGTTCAACCATTTCATCAAGGTTGTCAAGGAATACTTTTTCATCAACGCCATAATCTTTGATTGTGTTTTTGATGCCAACTGTTGCTTTAAGGTCGTTTATAGCTTTAATAAGATTTTCAAGCTTTTCTGAGTCAGTTGTACCACCAAGACCGAGATAATCTGCGATTTCAGCGTATCGAGCAAGAGTGTGAGGGTGGTCATACTGTGAGAATGTACCCATTTTTGCAGGTGCTTCGCTTGCATTGAAGCGGAGAACCTCTTCAATCATAAGTGCGTTTGCAACACCGTGAGGAAGGTGGTGGAATGCACCGAGTTTGTGTGCCATTGAGTGACAAACACCAAGGAATGCATTTGCGAATGCCATACCTGCCATTGTTGCGGCATTTGCCATTTTTTCTCTTGCCTCAACATCTGTCTGACCGTTTTCATAAGCACGGGGAAGATATTTGAAAATGTTTTTGAGAGCCTGAAGTGCAAGACCATCTGTATAATCTGTTGCGAGCATTGCAGCGTAAGCTTCAACTGCGTGAGTTACAGCATCGATACCTGATGCAGCTGTAAGACCCTTGGGAGCTGACATATGGAAATCAGTATCAATGATTGCCATGTTAGGAAGAAGCTCATAGTCTGCAAGAGGATACTTAACACCTGTCTGCTCGTCTGTGATAACTGCGAAAGGAGTTACCTCTGAACCTGTACCCGCAGATGTTGGAACTGCAATGAAGTATGCCTTTTCGCCCATTTTGGGGAATGTATAAACTCTCTTACGGATATCAATGAAGCGCATTGCCATATCCATAAAGTCTGCTTCGGGATGCTCATAAAGAACCCACATAATCTTTGCGGCATCCATTGCAGAACCACCACCGAGAGCGATAATTGTATCGGGCTTAAATGCTGCCATCTGTGCTGCACCGCTCTTTGCATTTTTAAGAGTGGGGTCGGGCTGAACATCAAAGAATGTTGTGTGAGCAATGCCCATTTCATCAAGCTTGTCTGTAATGGGTTTTGTATAGCCATTTTCATAGAGGAAGGTATCTGTTACGATGAATGCTTTCTTTGCACCACGAACTGTGCGAAGCTCATCAAGAGCAACCGGAAGACAACCTTTCTTGATATAAACCTTTTCAGGTGCGCGGAACCAAAGCATATTTTCCCTTCTTTCTGCAACTGTTTTGATATTTAAAAGGTGCTTAACACCAACGTTTTCGGAAACTGAGTTACCGCCCCAGGAACCGCAACCAAGAGTAAGAGATGGTGCAAGTTTGAAGTTGTAAAGGTCACCGATACCGCCGTGTGATGAAGGTGTGTTCACAAGAATACGGCAGGTTTTCATTCTTGCCGCAAATTCGTTGAGCTTTTCTGTTTCTGTTACTTCGTTAAGGTATACAGAAGAGGTATGACCGTAACCGCCGTCTGCAACAAGCTGTTCTGCTTTATCAAGTGCATCTGCAAAAGATGTTGCTTTATACATTGCAAGAACGGGAGAAAGCTTTTCGTGAGCGAATTCCTCACTAATATCAACGCTTTCAACTTCACCGATAAGGATTTTTGTTCCTTCGGGAACTGTTACACCTGAAAGCTCTGCAATTTTTGCAGCAGACTGACCAACGATTTTCGCATTAAGAGCACCGTTAATGATGATTGTCTTTCTTACCTTTTCTGTTTCTGCATCGTTAAGGAAGTAGCAACCGCGACTTGCGAACTCTGTTTTAACTGCATCATAAATATTTTCAAGAACGATAACTGACTGCTCAGAAGCGCAAATCATACCGTTGTCAAATGTCTTTGAGTGAATAATTGAGTTAACAGCAAGAAGAATATCTGCAGATTCGTCAATAATTGCAGGTGTGTTACCTGCACCAACACCGAGAGCAGGCTTACCGCTTGAGTAAGCAGCCTTAACCATACCGGGACCACCTGTTGCAAGAATGATATCTGCTTCTTTCATTACTGTATTTGTCATTTCAAGTGAAGGAACATCAATCCAATCGATAATTCCTTCTGGAGCACCTGCCTGGACTGCAGCTTCAAGAACAAGCTTTGCAGCAGCGATTGTGCAGTTCTTTGCACGTGGGTGTGGAGAGATTATAATTGCATTTCTTGTTTTAAGAGCAAGAAGACATTTGAAAATTGCAGTTGATGTAGGGTTTGTTGTTGGGATAACAGCAGCAACTACACCGATAGGCTCCGCAATCTTTTTTGTACCAAACGCTTTATCTTCTTCGATAATACCGCAAGTCTTTGCATCCTTATATGCATTGTAGATATATTCTGAAGCGTAGTTATTTTTAATTACCTTATCTTCTACAATACCCATACCGGTTTCTTCAACAGCCATTTTAGCAAGAGGAATTCTTGCTTTATTTGCGGCGGATGCAGCAGCAAGGAAAATTTTATCTACCTGCTCCTGAGTGTAGGTAGCAAATTTCTTCTGTGCCTCTCTTGTGCGATCAATAGCTTCCTGAAGCTTTTCAACACAATCAACAATTTCGTAGTTCATGTCCATTTATATCCTCCTAATAATAATTACATTGTTTGGGTGGGCTTAGTTCGCACTTCGCCCTCGCTAACTTTGTTATTATTTTAACAACCTTTATCGGATATTGGAATTCTTAAAACATATAAGCGGTATTATCAAAAATGATAACACTCAAAGGAATAAAAAAACCGACTTGAGTACAATATACTCAAATCGGTAAAAAACATTGATATAGAATTTTATTTTTTCAGATGTTTTCTCTTGGATTCACACAAAGAAGTAATAAATTGGCGATCAAGCTTTGTAAGCTTATATCCGTTTTTATAAATTAAAACATCTTTATATACCTTTTTATTGTCACCGCATTTCTTCTGAACTAAATTATATCGTTCAAGAAGACTTTGGGGTGCAGGAGAAACCCACATAAAAGTTTCGGGGTTCATTGATAACAAATCGAACTGACTTGCTCTTTCAAAAATAAAAATTCTTCGGTTGATATTATCAGGCAATTCTTCTTTAACAACCTTTGAAAGGGGCATTGAGGGAACATAAGGGTCTGCGTGGGCAATTTCTATATAGTCCTTTAAGTCGTCATACGATATGTTTTCTTTTTTTGCCAACGGATTATCTGCACTCATAATAAGAGAATATGTAAATTCCGTTACTAACTCATACTGAAATCCTTTTTCTTCAAGCATTGATTTAAAATATTTATCATAGTTTTCAGCGTAACGGATTATACCTAATTTATAATCATGCTCAAGCATATTTTTGATTGTTCGCTGGGAGTTGGTTTCTTTATAGAATATTTCTGCCGCATCACCTGAAAGTGATTTTGAAAATTCTGCAAATGCTTCCGATATATAACAAGCACGGGGAACAGAAATAGAAAACTCTTGTTTTTTGGCAGTCCCCTTCTTATAGAAATCCTCAACCTGTTCAATCTGCCCGAGAATTCTTTTGGCAAAGTTTATGAATTCTTCACCCTGGGGAGTAAGCTCCATACCTTTGGTGGTTCGTTCAAATATAGATATACCCAAGTCAGCTTCAAGCTCTTTAATTGAACGGCTGATATTAGGAGTTGCAATAAGCAGAGTTTCAGAAGCTTTACCCAAAGAACCGAGTCTTGCAACCTCAACGGCATATTTCATATGTAATAAATTCAAACCAAATCACCACCTGTAACCTATACA
>JAZNME010000033.1:0-19622 GCA_045579445.1 Acutalibacteraceae bacterium
AAAAGGCCTGTGACGAGGTTGATGATGGGATTCGTTGCATAATCGCACAGACTGTTTTCAGCGAGGATGTCCATGCCCGCATTGCAGAAGGCGGAGATGGCGGTGAACACGGAAATCCAGATGCCCCTGGCTCCAAATTCCGGGACGAAGACCGTCATATACAGCAGGGCTCCCGTCCCCTCGACCAGGACCGTTCCCAGAAGCACCCGTTTTACGAACCGAACGATGCCGGACAGGCTGTTGAGATTGAAGGCATCCTGCAAAAGAAGCCGGTCCCCAATGCCCATCCGCCGGTTCAGCATCAGCATCACGGCGGACATGATGGTGATGACACCCAAACCGCCCACCTGGATCAGGACCAGAATGACGGCCTGCCCGAAAACGCTCCAGGTGCTGACGGTGGGCAGCGTCACCAGGCCGGTCACGCAGGTTGCCGTTGTGGCAGTAAATAGCGCAACCAGATAGGCCACCGGCTCACCGTCTGCGGAGCTGACCGGCAGAGCCAGCAGGATGCTTCCAAGTGCGATCACCACGAGAAAGCTCAGCATAATGAATTGTGTGGTGGAAAGCGGTCGTTTTTTCCTCATAAGCAACACCCCTGATCGATGCGAGATACCCGAATTCTAACCGAAAAAAGCAAAAGGGAACCGGCGGCCTCTGCAGTCAGCTGGTTCCCTTGGGTTTTTCCCATTTTATCTTGTTTTCCCTTTGCTGTCAAGGCCAAAGATGGGAAACCGGCGGATTCGGCCGGGGGACAGGATCCAAATCTGCGGTCTCACTATGGGATCACGCATAACAAGATATCATCATATACTTTTCGATCTGTATATGCTACCATAACGTTGTATGAACGGAAGCACATACCAAGTATTGCGCAATCATGTTTTTGGAGGAAATCAAATGAATTACGATGTCATCATTATCGGTGCCGGTCCCGGCGGCATTTTCGCTGCATATGAATTGATGCAGAATAAACCTGATATGAAGGTTGCTGTATTTGAAGCAGGACATGCTTTAAATAAGCGCCATTGTCCTATTGATGGCGACAAGATCAAAACTTGTATCGGTTGTAAAAGCTGTTCTATTATGAGTGGCTTTGGCGGCGCAGGAGCTTTCTCCGATGGTAAATATAATATCACCAATGACTTTGGCGGTACCTTATATGAATATATCGGCAAAAAACGCGCGCTGGAATTGATGCACTATATTGACGAAATCAACCTTAAATATGGCGGCGAGGGAACAAAGCTCTACTCAACCGCAGGTTCACAATTTAAGACTATATGTGTTCAGAACGATTTGCATTTGTTAGACGCATCTGTGCGCCATCTCGGAACAGACATTAACTATATTGTTCTTGAAAATCTTTATAAACATTTAGAGGGTAAGGTAGACTTCTTCTTTGACACTCCTGTTCAGACTATTGAAGCAACAACCAACGGCTATGTTATCAGCGCAAAGGATTCAACCTACAATTGCGAAAAGTGTATTGTTTCTGTTGGCAGGAGCGGTAGCAAATGGATGGAAAAAGTCTGCAAGGAGCTTGATATTCCTACTAAATCAAACCGCGTTGACATCGGTGTTCGTGTAGAATTACCTGCAAATGTTTTCGCCCACTTAACAGACGAATTATACGAAAGCAAAATTGTATATCGAACAAAGCAGTATCAGGACAAGGTACGTACATTCTGTATGAATCCTAAGGGCGCTGTTGTTAACGAAAACACCAATGGTATTATTACAGTTAACGGACACAGCTACGAAGACCCTGCTATGCAAACAGATAACACTAACTTTGCTCTTCTGGTTGCTAAGCATTTCACTGAGCCGTTTGAAGATTCCAACGGCTATGGTGAGTCTATTGCGAAACTGAGCAATATGCTTGGCGGTGGTGTTATTGTTCAGCGTTTTGGCGATTTGATACGCGGACATCGTTCCACTCCAACACGTATAGAAGAAGCATTTATTACCCCTACCCTTCAGGCAACTCCCGGTGATTTAAGCCTTGTTCTTCCCAAGCGTATTCTTGATAGTATTATTGAAATGATTTACGCTTTGGATAAGATTGCACCGGGTACAGCAAACGACGACACCTTGTTATACGGCGTTGAAGTTAAGTTTTATAACATGGAGGTTGAGGTTAACGATAAATTAGAGTCCCGTTATGATGGCCTCTACATTATCGGTGACGGAAGCGGTATTACACACTCCCTGTCTCACGCATCCGCAAGTGGTGTTCATGTAGCAAGAGATATTACTAAATAAGTCTTGCAAAGAAATTACAAGTTATAAAAAAGACGATTCTTACGAATCGTCTTTTTTATACTGTAATTGTGTTTTCCATAATAATAGATGCTTTTTCGACATTTTGACCAAAAGCCTTGAAGTTGTTCATGCTTATTTCAACTGTGTAGCTCCATGTTCCGCTAACAACTTCTCCATTATCATTAATTGTAACCTTCACAACAGGGTTGGTATAATGTATCTTGGTGTCCTCTTCAGAAAGCTCAAGAGGAAGCCCTCGTTCAGATAAATCCTGAACTACCTCGTCAATATCACCAACTGCAGTAATAGCATGACCAACGCTTCCGCTAAGAGCATCTTCTTTTGCACCGGAGGATTGTTCCACCAAAGTCAATTCAATAGTAGTACCATCACCGCTTTTATATGCCTTAGCAGTATTTATATCCTCCGGTACAAGATTTTCGAACCCTCCTGTAACACCGATTTTTTCGGTAGAGTTGCTTTCAAGGAATTTACCTATTATAGACGTAATAAAGGACATTACTTTTTCATGCTCGCCATCATTAACGCTTATTTTTTTTATAACAATTTTTTGTTTTGATTTTGCTGTTGAATTGGACTTACGTGCAGCATTTTTATATTCCTCAATAATTCTTTCTATTGACCAATTACCCGGGTCATCAAAGACTTCGGTAGTTGTTGTTTCTGTTGGCATAGTTGTTGTGGGTTGTGTTGTCTCTTGAATAAAATATTCAGAAGTTGTTTCGTACACCGTAGTGTCTGTATATAAAACAGTCTCATTTGCAACATATCCTGATTTTGTACTTTCTTGCATAGCAGAACCATTTTTATTCCCTTTACAAGCAGTCAAAGAAAAAATAATAAGCACAGCGCACATAAACGCCAACGTTCTTTTAATATACATATATAATCACTCCGAATATATAATAAAAAATCAAATTCACTGTTAATAATTATATGTACTAGCTCGAATTATGTCAATGATTAAAAAGTTCACATATAAAACAACACAAAGACCCCGTTTTTGCGAAACGAGGTCTTCTTTTTATTTATAATATTCCTTTTTTCTTTCGTACATTCTGTTATCTGCCGAGGTCAGGTGTTCTTCTATTTTTTCTGTATTTTCTGCCCATGAAACGCCTACAGATACGCTTATATCTTTCTCTGAAAAGCCTCGGAGAACATCTTCTACACGGTTATTGAAATCTGCTTCATCAGAGCATTTGGCGATAACCACAAATTCGTCTCCGCCTATTCGGTATGTCTGTTTAGGGAAAACACTTTTTATTACCTTTGCAGCTTCTTTAATAATTCGGTCGCCTTCCACATGACCCTTAGTATCATTTATAAGCTTAAGACCATTAATATCAAAATAGGCTATGCCCACACTATCAAGCTTTCGAGCTTTCAGATTTTCGATATCGTGGTTAAATTTATTTCTGTTAAAAACCTCTGTAAGCGTATCTTCAAAGCTGAGTTTTTCCAACATAGCATGACTTTCTCTGCGGTCAATACCATCGAGAATAAAGAAGGTTGCAGAGGAAAGCAACGTAAGGTCATTGTAATTCACTTTAGGGTTATCTATACCTAAAAAGCCGATTATTTTCTCATTATCTACAAGAGGCACTGCAATAAGGCTTTCAATCCCCTGCATTTCAAGAATACGATATGTATCGCTATCCTTATCAACGTCTTTACCAATGCTGGAAATATAGAATGTTCCTGTTTCCTCAAACATTTTTATCCAGGTATCAATAACGCTTAAAGGCACATCCTGCAGAACATCAATCTGAGGAGTTACACCCGCTGCTGCATATTCGTATGAATTAGAGGTTGTTTGTTTATCATAATCAAATTCAAAAAGGTAAGCTCTGTCACCATTGAAATAATCGTTAAGAACCTTCAAAAGGATATCAATAGCTCTGTTGATGTCGTGCTCTTCTGCAAGTATGGTGATGCAATTTATGAGAGTATCGGAAACCTGAAGACGTTTTTCAATTGCTTTTTCACGCTTTTTCGTGGCGTTAAGGTTAAAGGCAACAACAATAAGTATGGCGCTTACAATTATAACAAAGGAAATCGCAAGAACGCCTACCTCTTTTTTATTCAGTTCGCCCAACTCATTAAGGGCAGTAAACTCAAAGCCTACTACCATCACAATAAGGGCAATAACTGCTATACCTGATAATATTACAACTTTATTGTTTTTCAAAATTTCGGGGAGTCGCTTTTTATTCATAGCATCACCTCATTTAATAAAATTTTAACATAAAATATAATTGGTGTAAATATTTTTGTACTAAATATTTGAACCTTTCTGCAGTTGATTTTTGCCATTATAATTGATATACTTTAATAAACATTTTTACTTAGGAGGCAGATTATGCCCGAACTCAGAGAATATGTATCCAAAATATTCCAAAATGACATTCAAAAGGCAGTTATAAGTAATCCTATTTCGAAAAATGAGGAATTCAAAAAAATAACCGTCAGCAGAATGCCGAAATTCTACCAGATTTCAAAATTTACCGAAAAGCAGGTTTTCCACGAAAACATTACCTTTGAAAAAATCGGTGAACGTTGCCTTGAGCTTGCAGAAGGCGGATACCTCCAGTTTTATGCCCGTTCTGCAGAAAAGGAATATACTATAATCATTTCAAAAAGCGGTAAGGTTTCCTATAAAGAAAAAGGAACTGCACCACAGGAGGTTACTCCTGTTGAACACAACCGCAAAAAGCAATACCTTCTCCCTGAAGGCAAGGTTATTGAGCCACTTGTGGATATGGGTATATTTACAAAAGAAGGAAAGGTTATAAATGCAATGTATGATAAATACAAGCAGATTAACCGCCTTATTGAGCTTATTGACGATGCAGTAAAACAGAACGACTACAAGAGTCTTAACATTATTGATTTTGGTTGCGGTAAATCATACCTTACATTCATTGTTTACTACTACCTCACCGAAATTAAAGGTATCGATGCTCATATAATCGGCTTGGACCTTAAAAAAGATGTTATTGAAAAATGTAATAGGGCATCCGAAAAATATGGCTACAAAAACCTTCGCTTTGAGTTAGGCGACATTAACGGCTACAAATGCCCTTTCGACGTAGATATGGTTATTACTCTCCATGCTTGTGATACAGCTACGGATTTTGCACTATATAACGCTATAGAGTGGGGTGCAAAAATGATTTTCTCTGTCCCCTGCTGTCAGCATGAGCTCAACAAACAGATAAAAACAGATAATCTTTCTATACTCACTCGTCACGGCATTATTCAGGAGCGTTTTTCTGCTTTACTTACAGACTCAATCCGCGGAAATCTTCTTGAATACTGCGGATATAAAACTCAGCTTCTTGAATTCATTGATTTTGCCCACACACCTAAAAATATACTTATTCGTGCGGTGTTAAGAAATACTACTCCAAAGGCAACGAAAGAAAAAGCCTTGAATGAGGTTAACTCTGTAATCAAGGAATTCAATGTTGAGCCCACATTATATAAATTACTTATAAAAAAATAAATGAGGTGTTCTTATGGGTGACTCTTTTCTTCTCTTCGGATTATCGTTAGCAATTGTTTTTGTTATAAGCGTTGGTATATGGATTGCAAAAATCACAAAAAAGCAACGAAATGAAATGAAGACAGAAAAGCCTAAGGTAATTGATTTAGACGCCCCTTGTAAGGAACCTGAAGAAATGTATGCAATAGTTATAGATATGTCTTGTTGTGCAAAGCTTGTGGGTATTAAGGAACCAAAAGCAGTTAATGAATTTATCATAACATTTAAAACAGCAGATGATAAAATAATAAATGTTTCTGTTCGGCAAGAAATGTATGACGGTTTTAAAATAGAGCAGAAAGGTTTATTAAAATTAATTAACGGCGAACTTTATAGCTTTGAAATTGATGAATAAAGGATTAATTTATGAAAGAAAAAACATCTTTAGTTTTTACAGGTGATATAGGCTTTGATCGCTATATGTACGGCAAATGGGATGACCCCGACCTGATTTCACCTGAAATTCTCGACTTTCTTCACTCTGCGAACCACGTTATAACAAATGTTGAAGGTCCTGTTGCTAACGCGGAGCAGAACACCACAACAGAAGGTGCGGCACAGCTTCTGCACACAATTGACCCGCAGGCTATAAAGGTACTGCGCAATATGAAGGCAGATATATGGAATATTTGCAACAATCACATTATGGATGCCGGTGAATACGGTATAAAAAGCACCTTGGAGTATGCTGAAAAGGAGGGCGCTCAGACGCTTGGTGCAGGTATGAATATCCACGAAGCACGAAAGCCCGTTATCCTTGACGAAGCAGGCGGTATAGGTATGATTGGCGTTGGCTACCAGCGCGCATGCCGTAAGGCAGATGAAGGAAAGGCAGGCTGCTACAGCTGGAGCGACCTTGATGAAATTCAGAAGAGCATTGACTACATAAAGTCAAAATGCCGTTGGTGCATTATTGTTGCTCACGCAGGCGAGGAATTCACTCCGCTCCCATCTCCATACACAAGAGAGCGTTACAGAAAATTCCTTGAAATGGGTGCAGATATTGTTGTGGGCCACCATCCACACGTACCCATGAACTATGAAACTGTAGGAGATAAAATTATTTTCTACTCATTAGGTAATTTCATTTTTGATACCGATTATCAGCGCTCACAATTCAATACTGAATCCGGCATACTCGTTAAACTGAATTTCACGGAGGACAGCTTCACATACGAGCCTATTGGACTTGAAATTGTCCGCGGTGATGAACACATTATAAAAGCTGATTTGCCTATTATTTTTCAGGACGTTCAGGAAGAGGATTTCAAGCTTCTTTCTCCCCTTTCTGCTAAAATGCATATTGCCGCAACAAAAAGGCAAATGACATACCTGAACCCTGACAGATTTAAAAATGCAACAGAGGAAGAATGGGCTGAGCATTTCAGAGAGCCTCTTCGCACAGGCAGAGTACCGGGTGAAACTCTTGATTTCTTCATTCTCGTACCATTAGCAGAAGAAGCTGAAAAAGGCGAATGGAAAAAGAGCAAGAGAGAAGATATAAAAGACTACATTTTAAAACAAATGTAAAAAATCACACACAGGTCATCAGGACTTGTGTGTGATTTCTTATTTATATATGAACTCATTATTTATTTCAGCTTCTAAAAATTCTTTTATTTTAGCTTTATCTTTAAAAAGAGAATAGGCTATAAGAAGCTTTGCATATACTGTTTCCTGAGTCGTACCATAAAGACAATTTATTTTTCTTTCTCCGTGATTTGCCATAACTCTTATGGTATCGTAAAATTCCCCTACCTGCCTTGTAGGTGTAATATAAGCATCAACGCCACTCTCTGCACATCTATCGAGCATATAAAGAATTGAGTGATTGGTGTAGTTATCCTCTTCATCCTTTATTTCAACGCAAGCAGTACCGCAATGGTATGAGCCGTGAAGAACCGCAGAAAAGTTAGCATAATTATACACAGAATAATTTATTCCAACATACGGGTTAATTAACAAAACGCAATCAGATAAGGTGATTTCGTCATTTATATCAACTATATTCTTTTTGCCTGATGCCGATTTTTCTTTTTTCAGCCTTTCGTCAAGGACATTAAAATCAGCCTCTTTGAAATCAGTTATATCTATTGCGCCTACGCTGTAAAAATCGTCTGAATAATTCTTGCATTGTTCAAGACGGGAGCCAAGGTGGAGATACATTCTGCTGTCTGATATATTTTTATAGGGCACATATACATTGGGTGCAAAGCCTCTGCAAATGCACTCAACTGCACACCTGAAGTTCTCGTCACCATTGGCTGTAGGTGTACCAAGCCTTGCATTACTTGAAGCAAAGAAAACAGGGATTTTTGTATCTGCTAAAAGCATTGAAAAAAGAGATGCGCTATAAGCCAAGGTATCTGTACCGTGAGCAAAAATCACACCGTCATATTCTTTTTTTGCTATCTCCTGCTTATAGGTTTTTAAAATCAAATTCCACTTATCAACAGTCATATTCTCGCTGAGAATACCCAGATTTTCACTTGTAGTAATATTCACGCTATCTTTATATGGTGAATCAGAAGCCATAAAACCCTGTACAAGCTTAGTGCCTGCATTACTGCTTACAGATAGTGTGCCGTGTTCTGTCAGGGCTGTGCAGATTGTTCCGCCTACTAAAACTAATAAAATATTTTTCATAATACCTTTAAAAGTATAGCGGAAGTATTAATTACTTCCGCTATTGTTTAATTATTTAAGCTTATTTTCAAGAAGTTCTTTAATCATAGCAGGGTCGCCTGCACCGCGAAGCTCCTTCATACAAGCTCCGAAAAGCGCCTGCATAGCTTTAACCTTACCATTTTTAAAGTCTTCAACTGCCTGAGCATTATTCTGAAGAACCTTATCAATAACGCTTTCAATTGCAGATGAATCAACCTTTCTGTCAAGGCCCTGCTCCTTGCAATATGCAACAGGGTCAACACCATTTTCAACAACTGCAATAAGCACCTTTTTACCTGCATTACGGTTGATTTTACCCTCATCTACCATTTTAATAATAGCAGAAAGTGTTTGGGCAGACATTGTAAGGTCGTTAAGAGTTTTACCATCCTTACGAAGAACACCTGCGCAGTCTGTAAGAATCCATGCAGCAGTATCCTTAGGATTGCAACCGAGAGCAACAGTATCGTCAAGAAGCTTTGCAACCTTATGGTTTGAAATAAGCATTTCAATTTCTTTTTCAGAAATGCCTGCTTCTCTGTACTCCTCTGCCTTTTCATCTACTGCAACAGGCTTATTTGCCTTAATTTGTTCAAGCCACTCGTCGTCGATGATTATAGGCATAAGGTTTGCATCAGGGAAATAGCGGTAATCTGCCTCTGTTTCCTTATTACGCATAGCCATAGTTTTACCTGTAGCGTCATCAAAACGTCTTGTTTCCTGAACAAGCTCCTCAAGGTCAAATTCGAGCGCATCTATATGGCGCTGTGATTCATAGCGTATAGCCTTTTCAATAGCTTCAAAGGAGCTCATATTCTTGATTTCTGTACGAACACCAAACTCCTGGCTACCCTCAGGGCGAACAGAAATGTTAACGTCGCAACGCATTGCGCCCTCTTCACACTCTGAAATACCGCCTGAACGGAACATTGATTTCAGCTTACCAAGGTATGCAAGAACCTCTTCTGCGCTACGGAAGTCAGGCTGAGTAACAATCTCAATAAGAGGCACACTTGTACGGTTAAAATCGACATATGATGAGTTACCGCTGTGAACAAGCTTACCTGCATCCTCTTCCATATGAATCTGCTTAATGCGGATATCTCTTGCACCTTCACTTGTTTTAACTGTTACACAACCGTCTGTACAGATCGGGTGATTAAGCTGTGTAATCTGATATGCGCAAGGAAGGTCAGGATAATAGTAGTTTTTCTTATCGAAGGTTGTATATCTGCTTATGTTACAGTTGAGCATAATACCTGCAGTTACAGCAAGCTCAACAACGCGCTTGTTCATAACAGGGAGCATACCCGGCATACCGCTACAAGCAGGACACACGCAATCGTTTGCTTCCTTTGGTGATGAATGACCACCACATGAGCAGAATATTTTTGATTCGGTGCTTAACTCAACGTGAGTTTCAAGGCCGATGACTACTTCATATTTCATATTCATTCACCCTTCCTTTCAACGCTGTCAGCAAGACTGAGAAGTGTGCTTTCTGCGAAAGCCTTACCCATAAGCTGAACACCACCGCTAACGAGAGCAGGTGTACCTATAAGGTTTGGAACTGCTGTAAATATGCTTTCTTCAAATACTTTAGCGAAAGCATCGTTAATATCGTAGCTTTCATAAGAAGCCTTACTGCAAACAGGAGTAAGAATAGCATCGAAGCTATCGAAAATCTTTTCAATACCCTCTTTAACAACTCTACGAACTCTTAATGATTTATCGTAGCAATCCTTATAACGGTTTTTTGATAAAACATCTGAACCATAAAGGATAACTGCTTTTGTAAGAAAGTTAAAGCCTTCTGTTCTTGAGTTCACATATAATTCGTCAATGTTTCTGTACTGCTCGGCTCTGTGTCCGTACTTTACACCATCGTATCTTGAAACGTTGTTACATGTTTCTGCGCACATAAGAATCTGCCATGCAGTATTTGCAACTGTGAATAAATCGCAGGAAATTTCTTCAATCTCAACACCATTTGCGCGGAGAGAATCTGCATAAGCTTTTACATTTGCTTTTACATCGTCATCTGCTTTATCGATAAGCTCTTTTACAATGCAAACCTTTTTCCCCTGCACATCTTCACCAACAGAATAATCGTAGCTTTCTGCCTTAAGACTTGTGCCGTCCTTACTGTCGTGGCCTGCAATAACGCTTATTATTTCTTTAATGCCTTCTGCATTTTTGGAGTATACACCTATCTGCTCACCTGATGCAGCGCAAGAAATAACGCCGTAACGAGAGATTGTTCCGTAAGTTGCTTTAAGGAAATCAACACCGCTAAGAGCAGCAGCGCGACGAGTTGAACCATTCATATCTACACCGAGAGCAGCTTTAACGCTACCATCTGCCACAAGCTCTGCCGCAGCACCTTTAAGAGCGCCTGACTGAGCGTTGTAGTATGAAAATTCACCTACAAGGTCAAGACCGAATTCACCAACGTGAGCCTTGCCTGCAATTTCGTATCCCTTTGCTTCAAGGCGTGTTACTGCTTCTGCACTGAATAAAGGCTTGAAGCCTTCTAATATACGGGAACCTGCAGTAGTTTCAACATCTTTAACAAGAATTGTATCGTCAATGGCAATAGTTCCTTTATCGGAAATTTTTGTTGAAAAATAACTCATACTACACACCTCACTTTACAAGTCTTGGTACCTGCCAGCTATCATCACTGCGTTCCGGAGCACCTTTAAGAAGGTCCTCTCTTGCAAATGGCTGGTTGCGTACATCTTCGCGTAATACATTTGTCATAGGCATAACGTGAACCATCTCTTCAACGCCGTCTGTATCTATAGCCTGAAGAGCTTTTTCACTTTCGTTCATCGTTGCAAATATGCCCTGCATAATTGTTTCTTCATCATCTGTAAGAGCAAGCTGATTAAGCTGCTGAGCATTTGAGAATGTTGAGCGTTTGCCCTGAGCCTGCTTTGAAGCAGAGCCTGAGCCAGCTGAACGCTGAGCAAGAGCATTGCCGTTACCTAAAAGGTGAACATCCTCTAACTGCTGATTTGTTACCTCGCCGGGAGCACCGAGAAGTAAATCCTGAGCATTACCATTGAGTGGGAATGCAATAACATCGAGAATTTTTTCTTCATCTGTAAGGAGCATTACCATACGGTCAATACCCGGTGCCATACCTGCATGTGGTGGTGCACCATATTGGAACGCTGTGTAAAGAGCATTGAATCTCTTTTTAAGCTCTTCTTCATCGTAGCCTGCAATAGAGAAGGCTTTTTTCATTATGTCAATATCATGGTTACGAACCGCACCTGATGCAAGCTCAATACCGTTACAAACAAGGTCATACTGATAAGCAAGAACCTCTTCGGGATTCTTTGTAAGAAGAGCCTCCATACCGCCCTGAGGCATTGAGAATGGGTTGTGAGTGAAGATTGTTTCACCTGTTTCCTCGTCTTCCTCATACATCGGGAAATCTACAACGAAGCAGAATTCAAAAGCATCATCGCGAATAAGGTCAAGTTGCTCTTTCTTTGCAAGCCATGAACGAATCATACCTGCTTTCTTCTCGGTAACATTCTTTTTATCGTCACAGATGAAGAACAATGTTTCGCCCTCTTTAACACCTGTAAGAGAAGTGATTTCATCCTTCTGTGCATCTGTAAGAAACTTAGCGATAGGTCCTAAGAACACACCATCCTTAAGTGTGATGTAACCGAGACCGCCAAGGCCTACCTCTGCAGATGTTGCGTATTTGAGAGAATCCTCAAAGAACTTATTTGATTTGCCTGAGCAATCGGCAACAATACCTCTTACAGGTCTGCCCTTGAATGCAGGGAAGCTGACGCCTGCAAAGAAATCTGTAAGGTCGCAGATAACAAGTGGGTTTCTCAGATCAGGCTTATCTGAACCGTAGGTCATCATAGCATCTGCATATGTGATACGGCGGAAAGGCTTTTCTGTTACCTTTTTATCTGAGAAGGTTTTGAATGTATCGTAAATAACGTCTTCGCAAACCTCAAGAACCTCTTCCTGAGTTGCGAAAGCCATTTCAAAGTCAAGCTGATAGAATTCACCAGGTGAACGGTCTGCACGAGCATCTTCATCACGGAAGCAAGGAGCTACCTGGAAGTATCTATCAAAGCCTGACACCATAAGAAGCTGTTTGAACTGCTGAGGTGCCTGAGGAAGAGCGTAGAACTTGCCCGGATGCTTACGGCTTGGAACAAGGAAATCTCGAGCACCTTCAGGAGATGATGCAGTAAGAATAGGTGTCTGCATATCGAGGAAGCCTTTGTCTTCCATCTTATTTCTGAGATGACGGATAATCTTTGAACGAACAACAAGATTGTTGTGGTTTTTAGGGTTACGAAGGTCAAGGTAGCGGTATTTAAGACGAAGCTCATCCTTACTCTGCCTTGATGCTCTTACCTCGAAGGGAAGCATATTCTGGCTCTTACCTAAAACCTGAAGAGAATCTGCAAGAAGCTCAACGTAGCCTGTTGCAATTTTTGTATTAACTGTTTCAGGGTCACGCTTTTCAACAACACCGCTTACTGAAATAACTGTTTCACGGTTAACATCCTTCAAAAGCGCCTCATTGTGAATAACAACCTGTGTAACACCTGTGTAATCACGAAGGTCAACGAAAATAACGCCACCGTGGTCGCGCACAACATCAACCCATCCTGCAAGCTGAACAGTCTGGCCAATGTGCTTATCGCAGATGTCGTTACAATATAACGTTCTGTACATTTATAAAACCTCCTATTTTTCAAATAGAATATCTAACTAAAAAAATATGCCCCGGGAATATAAGAATATTCCCGGGACGAGTAAACAATAATACCCGCGGTGCCACCCGCATTGATGCAATAATGCATCCGCTTTTATGAAATTTTAAATACTGATGAAGTGTTCCCAAGCTTACTACTCATCTCAAACGCGCTTTCAGTCGGTGACGCATTCTCCCTGACAGACTTTCCAAAAAAGCTGAGTCTTCATAGGTGGGCAAACCTTCACTCCCACGCTAACCATTATAGCAAAAAATCACTTTTTGTCAACAACTTTTTAACGGAAAATATTAGGATTTGCACAAGAGGAATTTATCTTTTTCGGTCAAATTCAACAAAGTGATTATATCCTCGAAGTTTTCTTTTGCAGTTTCCAACGCCTGTGTTTTATGAGAATCGCTACCTAAATAGAATTTACATCCGCAATCCTTTGCAATGTAATATGGTCTGAGAAGAATTTTCTTTTCCTCTTCGTTCATTGCAAGTGTTTTCATATTAAGCTCTATTCCTACGCCTTTACAGGCACAGTCAGAGAAAACGTTGTATAAAGCCTCATCCTTGAGAAGATTTATTACCTCAGGTGTTCTGCTTCCGAATATATGACCACAGGTAAGGTGGGCTATACCGATTTTGTGCCACGGTAACATTTTTTTCAAAAGTGCATTTAATCTTAAAAGCCATATTTCTGCCCCTTCTTCGGGTGTTTCTATTTTCTTTCTGACAGTATTACCTGCAAGGTGCATATGTGTAGTTGGAATTGCAATGAAATCAAGCTGTTTCAGCGTTTCTTCACTAACACCTAACACGTAATTATAATCCATATCTGCCTCAGCACCGAAAAGGAACTGCACCCCTTCTGCTTGTGGCAAGGGTAAAGCAGAGCAAAGGTAAGAAAAACGCTGTCCCTCATGCCATTGGGCTTCGCTTTCAACAGCTTCATCCCATAGATGATTTGTTAAGCAAACTTTCTTGTAGCCATTTTTTAGTGCATACTCAAGAATCGCTTCAGGAGTTTGATTTTCATTGTGGCAACAGGGTGAAATTGTTGAATGTATATGAAAATCGTGGTCAACTACAAAGCGCATAAATTTACCCCCATAACGAACTAAATTTACAACAATGGAAAAATGTGGTATCATTTATGTATATAATATCACATTGGAGATAAGATTAAAATGTTTTTTAAAAAAATAGGCAGACAGGTGCATTTTATTAGTGCAACAACCGACATATCAAGAAATGGTGAAGGCTCTTTTATCCGCCTAAAAAACGGCGATATTCTTTTCGGCTACACTGAGTTTAACAGCAGTAACAGAGAGGACGATGATGTTGCTCGCATTTGTGCTGCTATTTCTCACAATGATGGTGAGTCCTTTTCAAAAAGCTTTGTACTGTTTGAAAAGCCCGAAAACGCCGTAAATATTATGAGCTTATCGTTTTTGAGAATGGCAAATGGAGATATAGGTGCTTTTTATATTCTTAAAAACACAGATGGAACAGACGATATTGTGCTTTCACGCTCAAGAGATGAGGGTAACTCCTGGAGCGTGCCTGTCAGCTGTATTGCTGATATTTTACCTGCTGACTACTACATTTTAAATAATGACAGAGCAGTATACCTTTCAACAGGCAGAATAATTTTACCTTTAGCAAGGCACTCAATTCGCACAAACACAAATAAATTTACTCCCGGTGAGCTTCTTTTTGTTTACTCAGATGATGATGGCTTTTCTTGGAGTGCCTCACATACTGTGCTTAAATGTCCGTTCGAGGATAAAAACGGCCTTCAGGAGCCCGGCATTTTCGAAAAGAAGGATGGTACTCTGTGGTGCTATATAAGAACGGGCATAGGCTGTCAGTTTGAAAGCTTTTCGAAGGATAGTGGCATTACCTGGTCCAAGCCTGCACCAAATATATTTTTCTCATCACCCTGCTCACCCATGCTTGTAAAAAAGGTACACGGCATAACACTTGCAATTTTCAACCCTATAACTGAGCATATTTTAAGAGATGATGAAAACGAGTTTTGGGGACGTACTCCTTACGTAACGGCAATTGACCGTAACGGCGATACCGAGTTTTCGCAGGAAAGCCTTTACTATATTGAGGATGATCTCAACAACGGCTACTGCTACCCTGCAGTTATAGAATGTGATGGTGGTATACTTGTTGCATACTACCACAGCAACAACACAGGTTGTTGCCTTAACAGCACCAAAATAACAAAGATAAAGTATAGTGAACTTACGCCTTGAAAGTTATAAATACATATGATATAATACTCGTTAACATAAAATATGGAAATTACGGAGGTAATTTGAAATGGCAGCATTTTTTAAAATGATTATTGCTTTTATGATGTCATTCTTACAGTTCATGGGGCCTATCAACAATTTTGTTGATTTAGGTGGTGAGGCTTCTTACTTTACAAAGTGGTCTCGTAACGATCAGTTTACTCAGGAATGTTATGTAGAACTTGAGAAAAATCCTGATGAGGATTTTGTTATTCTCAATCTTGCAGACGTCCAGCTTAACGATGACGAAGTTTTTGCAGATATGGGCATACGTTCAAACAACATGATTGCTCAGCTTATTGAAGAACAGCAGCCTGATTTAATCACCCTTACAGGCGACAACGCTTGGGGTACAGTGGCTTACATGGAGCTTATAAACTACATCGACTCCTTCGATATTCCTTGGGCACCTGTTATGGGTAACCACGACGGTCAGGGTTGCGTAAGCGAATTCTGGGCAGCAGAGCTTTTCACTCAGGCTGAAAATTGCTTGTTCCAGTTTGGCCCTGAAGATATGGGTTATGGCAACTACATCATTAACATTACAGAAAATGGCGACATTATCCACACACTCTTTATGATGGATACTCACGCTAACAGAGATTACACCTTAGAAGATGGTACTGTTTTAGAGAATGAATACGACCACCTTTGGCCACTTCAGTTCGTTTGGTATAAATGGGCAGTTAACGGCATCACAGAAATTGCCGGCAGAACTGTTGAAAGCACAGTATTTATGCACATTCCTGTTTATGAATATAAACTTGCCTGGGAAGCAGCATGGGATGAAGAAAATCAGTGCTACAAGCCTGAATACGCAGATTCAGCTTTCGGTGTAAACAGAGAAGTTTGTTGCCCTGCTCCTGTAAACAACGGCTTCTTTGATATCTGCAAAGAATTAGGTAGCACAAAGAATATGGTTGCAGGTCATGACCACGTTAACTGTGCATCAATTATTTACGAAGGCATCCGCCTCACATATGGCTTAAAGCTTGGTGAAGGCTGTTACTACGATGACGATATGGTAGGTGGTACAACATTAACCATCAACTCACAGGGTAACGTTACAACAGAACATCACTATATAGATTTAGGTAACTGATAAACATGTACAATAAAGGAGACAACTTAAATAAGTTGTCTCCTTTATTTTGTTGTTTGATTTTATTTGCGTTTATGCTATAATAAAGATACATTCATTCGCGGAGGTACAATATGAACATACTTGTTGTAAATGGCAGCCCAAAGGGAGAATACAGCGTTACATTACAGACTACCAACTATCTTATGAAGCGTTTTCCTGACAACACGTTTAATATACTTCACGCAGGACAAAGAATAAAAGCTCTTGAAAGAGATTTCTCTCCTGCTATCGAGGCTTTAAATAACGCAGATTTAATTATATTCTCATACCCTGTTTACACATTTATTGCGCCTTACCAGCTCCACAGATTTATAGAGCTTGTTAAAGAAAACAATGTAAATCTTAAGGGAAAGTTCGCAACACAAATTTCAACATCGAAGCATTTTTACGATGTTACCGCCCACAGATACATACAGGACAACTGCGGTGATTTAGGACTTAAATATATAAAAGGACTTTCGGCAGATATGGAAGACCTTTTAGCAGAAAAAGGACAAAACGAAGCGAATGATTTCTTCCGTTACGTTTTACACTGCGCAAACGAAGATATATACGAAAGGAAATCCATAAATAATACTGCGCCTGTAAACAAGCCCGTAACGGACTTTGCTCCTTTTACTGCAGAAAAATCAGGCGATGTTGTAATACTTACTAACTGTGAAAAAGACGACACTCAACTTCAGAGTATGATTAACCGTTTCAGAGCAGTTTCCGCAAGAAACACACGAGTTATAAATATAGCTGAGTATGATTTCAAGGGTGGTTGCCTTGGTTGCCTTAATTGCGCTGTTTCAGGAAAATGCGTATATAAAGACGGATTTGACGATTATTTAAGAAGCACTATTCAGAACACAGAAGCAATTGTTGTTGCGTTTACTATTAAAGACCATTCGATGGGTGCTTCTTTCAAGCTTTACGATGACCGCCAGTTCTGCAACGGCCACAGAGCTGTTACAATGGGTATGCCTATGGGCTATCTTGTAAGCGGAAATTACAGTGAGGAATACAATCTTCAGACAATCATCGAAGGTCGCGCTCAGGTTGGCTCCAACTTCCTTGCAGGCGTTGCAACAGATGAATTTGACCCTGACACAGAAATAGACAATCTTGCAAAAAGTCTTGAGTATGCTTTACAAAACAGCTATATACCACCACAGAATTTCTATGGAATAGGTGGTATGAAAATATTCAGAGATTTAATCTGGCTTATGCAGGGTATGATGAAAGCAGACCACAAATTCTATAAATCACATAAGCAGTATGACTTCCCTCAGAAAAAATTCGGCAGAATGATTTTAATGTATCTTTTAGGTGCACTTGTTTCATCCCCTAAAATAAAAGCCAAAGCAGGCAATATGATGAACGAGGGTATGCTTATGCCTTATAAAAAGATACTTGAAAAAGAAGATAACAACAAATGAAAATTCTCCAACAATATATAAAAGGTAAAAATCCTGACTTTTCTCTTTGCGAGGATATGCTTTTTGTTTCGGAAAACTTCGTTGCTGTCATTGATGGTGCTACCTCTAAAAGTGCTAAACTTTTCAACGGCAAAACAGGCGGAAAAGCTGCTGCTCAAGCAGTATGCGAAACACTGAGGACTCTTGACCCTGCTGTTTCTGTTTATGAAGCGACTAAAACAATCACAGAAAGAATTGCAACACTGTATGAGCCTCATGAGGAAAAAGGCGTTGCAGCTGCAAGCGCTATAATTTACAATTGTTACCGAAAGGAAATCTGGTGTATCGGGGATTGCCAATGCATTATAAATGGCGAAAAACATCTTCACGAAAAAGAAATTGACCGCATTTTATCTGAACAAAGAGCGCAGGTTATTGAAGATGCAATAAAAAATGGCAAAACTATAGAAGAGCTTTCTGAAAACGATATTGGCAGACAAGCAATTCTTTCACAGTTAAAAGAAATTCACAAGCTTGCAAATGAAGATTGCCCGTTAGGATATGATGTTTTCAACGGCACACCTATACCCGAAAATCTCATTAAAATATATACTGTGAAAGAAAACGATGTAGTTGTTTTAGCAAGCGATGGATACCCCTATTTACAGGAGACCTTAGAAGAAAGCGAATCTCTTTTAGAAAAAGAAATTCTGGAAAATCCTCTTTGTTATCTTGGGTATAAATCCACAAAGGGCTTAAGTAAAGGTAACCTTTCCTTCGATGACAGAGCATATATTAAATTCATCATATAAAAAATCAGTTGACCTAAAGTCAACTGATTTTTCTTTTATTTACCTGTGTTCACCATTTTTAATTTTGTTGCCTTTTGGCCCCACGCGTTTGCCCAACCTTCACAATAAAGCCAATAGTAAGAAACCTTGTATTTTTCCCTGTACCACTGGAAGCAGTTACACCATATCACAGAAGGAAGCGCAATTACAATATAATAGAGCGGTCCTAAAAGAAGACATTGCCATGTATGGCCGTATTCGTGAATACGGGTGTTGTAGCTCCAAGGATTCGGCTCATCTCCCCTATCCTTAACAAATATGAAAAGCCCCATTGAAAGTCCGCCTGCATTCCACGGCATATACACAATATTTGCATAGCCGAATTTCTGGTGGCGATATTTTAATACCTTAGTGCAAATAAGGTATGCTATACCACCCACAATATTCACAGATAACCCCCAGGTCCATTGAATTAAGTAAAAAAGAATATCTTTAATAACATTTTTCTCTTTTTGCGGGTTTGTAACAGTTATATCTACATTTTTTATATCTTCCATAATATCACTCCGCCTCTGCAAGCTGTTTCTTTAGCTCTGCATCCTTTTCTATAAGAATAATATACTCTCCGTTTTCGTTTTTATCAAGGGTGTGGCATTCATCATTGATGCTTTGGCCCAACCAGGTTTTTTCAAGCTTATAGCCTGAGAGTAATTCACAACGCTCTCTTTCA
>JAZNME010000034.1:0-11550 GCA_045579445.1 Acutalibacteraceae bacterium
GGACGTTTTTTCTTGCGAAAAAATCTTCGTCCCGAAGGTCGCACTCTTCCTGTTGCAATATAGTCGTCTCGCTCGTTATTCACTTCGCGATACTCCTTATTGCGCCACTCCTTTTTCCTCACTGCATCTGCCACCGGCAGCGCTCGGAAACGTCCCCAAACTGAGCCACACCCCGAAATTGATATTAAATTTTAAATTGGACGTTTTTTCTTGCGAAAAAATCTTCGTCCCGAAGGTCGCACTCTTCCTGTTGCAATATAGTCGTCTCGCTCGTTATTCACTTCGCGATACTCCTTATTGCGCCACTCCTTTTTCCTCGCTGCATCTGCCACCGGCAGCGCTCGGAAACGTCCCCAAACTGAGCCACACCCCGATAAAGTGTAAAGTGCACAACGCAAATCGCAAAATGTCAACCGCTAACACAAGCGCAAGAAGAATTATACATTAATGATGAAATAAAATCAAGTTATATTTTCACATTTCACAGAAAAATTGCGTTAAAAATCAATTGTTATGTAGTTGGCTATTTATTACATTTTTCCACTTTTATCCGACTTACGCCCCATTTGCAACCGTTGGTTGCGATTTTTCAATGTACTCTTTATTGAAAAGTGTGTGATACATATGCTATATTTTATATAGACCAATACAGAAAGGAGCAACGTCCTTATGAAGCTACACGAAAAAATTATTTTTTATCGAAAAAGGAACGCGCTTTCTCAAGAAGGGTTAGCAGAAAAAATCGGTGTATCTCGCCAAGCCGTAAGTAAATGGGAAACAGGTGAAGCCTTACCCGAGGTTACAAAGCTTAAGGCTATAGCAGACACCTTTGGCGTTACCGTAGATTTTCTTTTAGATGAAACGAAGATTGAATATACACCTAATCAAAACAGACATAGGCGCACTCTTTCTGACAGATACCTTGACGGCATTGATAGTTTTGTAGACAAAATTACAACAAATTTCCCCGTTTTTTTCAAAAAGCACGGTTGGATATGCGGTATTATATTAAAAATTCTGGGCATTTACAAAATATTAACCTGCGTTTTCTCATTTTCTACGCTTTCACAAATTACCGGTATTATGGGCTCATACGTGGCAATTCCCGGCACAGGCTTTGCACTGCTTGTAATAGGTTTTCAGCTTCTTATAGGAATTGCTTTAATTATCGGAGGTGCCGTCATTATAAAAAAATTTAAACCAAAAAAGAAATAAAAATAATGTTTTTAAAAATCGGGATGTAAAAAACTACATTTTTACATCCCGATTTTTTACTTTTTATATCCGTTGTAATATACCTCGCCCGGCTTCATATCGTAACCACGTATCTGCATAAGCTCTGTAACGGTTACCATCTGGTAGCCTTGACTTTTGAGCCATGGTACAATTGTTTTGGTAGCATCTGCTGTTGATTTATATAAATCATGCATCAGAATTACGGAGCCATCCTTAACATTACCTTTAACAGCGGATACAACAGATTTTGCGTTTCTGTTTTTCCAGTCAAGAGTGTCAACGCTCCACTGAATAAGAGGGTATTTAACCGAGGACTTTACTGTGGAATTAAAGCTTCCGCCCGGTGCTCTTACAAGTGTTGGTGCCTTTCCTGTAATATTTTTCACAGCGTTATTGGTTTTATTAATCTGATTTTTTATTGTGCCTTGCTTATAGTTGGTAAGAATATAATGGTCGTATGTATGGTTACCTATTTCGCAACCTGCGTTAACAGCATTTTTAAGACAACCTTTATAGGAATTAACTCTATTGCCAACAACAAAGAACGTAGCTCTTGCGCCATTTTTCTTTAATGTGGAAACAATACTGTTTGTAACGCTTGTAAGAGGTCCGTCATCATAAGTAAGAGCTACCATTGGTTTATTTGGGTCTATACCATAAACAGAAGTAGAGTACGAAACAAGATTGGTGTTTTTAAGCCTTATTCTGAAATAGTTAATTACGCCAAAATCAATATTATCAAATGAGCAAGTGTATGTACCCTTATCATAGACGCTTCCAACAGTTTTCCATGATGGTGATACTGCTGAACGGTGGTCTATAATGTAGGTATATCTATTACTATATTTCCCCCAATTAAGCACAACGCCTTTTGGTGAATGTTTAGACGTTACTATTGGTGCTTTCCAGAACGTTGTAGAAACGCCTGTAATATTATAGCTTCCCGGATTATTACCATCCATCTGCTTCATTGTGTAAATATAATTCTGACCGTTTTTCACATTATAATCCATAATGTAATTAACTTTATTATCTCTTACAACCCTGATGCACGTCCACTGCTTATCTGACGGTAACTTTCTATATATACGATACTGGCTTGCGGAAGAATATGTATTCCACACAATCATAACACTATTGGGTGTACAGGAAAGAGTTATTTTAGGCGCGTGAAGGCATTTCAGCTTAACTCCTTCTTGAAAGCACTTTTCAACACCGTCAGAACCCACATAACAAACCTTGTATGTATATGCTACGCCATTTTTTACATCATAATCCTGATAAAATGGTTTGGTAATGCCTGTTATAGGGCTCCATGAATCTGTTGTCGGGTCATATCTTTTCAATCGATATTCCGTTGCCTCTTCAACCGCATCCCAGGTAAGAAATAGTCCGCTTTTAGCATTTATAATCTTCAGATTATTAGTTGTGTTAAAATCAAGTTCTGTTGCAAAAGCCGTAACTCCTACAGACAAAAAAGAAAGCAAAACTAAAATAATTGCTATACTTTTAAAACATATTTTTTTCATTTATTTTCTCCGTTTTACGACATTTTTCTACTTAATAATATGATAACACAATCCCCTTTTTATTTCAATCGATATGGAGTTAAATATTCTTAAATTTACACAAAATTCAACTGTTCATTTTTAACAACTTTACAATAGGATTTTCTTGCTTTATAGGTAATGGTATAATATAATATAGAATAAATGATTTTATCGAAAGGTGGAAACCTGATGAACATAATTGTTGTTGGTATAGGCAAGGTTGGTTACACAGTTGCCGAGCAATTGGCACTTGAAAACCACGACGTTACAATTATAGATACAAATGAAGATGTTGTTAATGACTCTTTGCAGGATATTGATGTTATTGGCGTTATTGGTAATGGAGCAGTATCAAAAACGCTTATTGGTGCAGGCATTGACGAATGCGATATGCTTATTGCACTTACAGGCAGCGATGAATTAAATATACTCACCTGCCTTCTCGCAAAAAAACTTGGTGCTGGAAGCACAATTGCCAGAGTTCGCAACCTTGATTACAGTAATGATTTAAAAATCATCAAAGACAGCCTTGGTCTTACTATGGCAGTTAATCCTGAAAGAGAAGCTGCTGCAGAAATTCAAAGAATTTTAAAATTCCCTACCGCAAGAAACGTTACCTTCTTCGGTCGCGATCAAGTAGACCTTTTAAGCTTTGTTGCCAACAAAAACTGCTCACTTACAGATAAAGCTCTTAAAGACTCTTTCTCAAAGCTCAGAACACAAGCTCTCGCCTGTGCTGTTGAGCGCGGAGACGAGGTTATTATCCCAACAGGTGATTTTGTTATTAAAGACCACGATACAGTTGCTGTACTTACTCCCACAAAAACAGCACCTGAATTCTTTAAGCAAATCGGCTTTAAGACTAACGATATACGCAATATTATGATAATCGGTGGCGGTAAAATTGCAGTTTACCTTGCAAATGCCCTCAGCCACCTTAGTGTAAATACAACAATTATTGAAAAGAATCTTGAAACCGCTCTCGATTTAAGCGAGCGTTTTCCAAATATAAACGTTGTGCACGGAGACGGCACAAACCGTTCTCTTCTCCTTGAAGAGGGACTCCTTGAAGCAGATGCTTTCATTTGCCTTACAGGCATTGACGAGGAAAACATTGTTCTTTCTCTGTTTGCTAAAAATGCTTCACCAAAGGTGAAGACAATCACAAAGGTTAACCACACCCTTTTCAGAGAGGTTATTAAAACTCTTGATATTGACAGCGTCGTTTACCCAAAATTCACCACAGCCCACACCATTCTCACAAGTGTTCGTGCTAAGCAGAATGATGATGAAAGAAGCGAGGTTACTCAACTCACAAGAATAATCAACAACAAGGTTGAAGCTATTGAATTCGAGGTTTCAGAGGATTGCCGTCTTATAGGTAAAACCCTTACGGAGCTCCGTATAAGAAAAAATATTCTTTTAGGCTCAATAACACGAGGCGATAATGTAATAATCCCAAAAGGCTCCGACAGCTTACAGGTTGGAGATACAGTTGTTCTTGTTACCACAACCGAGCGTCTTTCCGCACTTGATGATATTCTGGAGTAATGCGCTATGAATAAACGAATGATTGCATATATGCAGGGTGTTTTAATGATTTGTGAGGCAGGGCTTCTCCTGCTACCTTTGATTACTGCACTTATATACAGAGAAACGAGCACACTTCCTGCATTTTTAATTACGGTGGCACTTTTATGTAGCATAGGTTTTGTACTTATAAAGCTCAAACCGTCAAATAAAACCATTTACGCTCGTGATGGACTTGTTATTGTTGCTTTAGGATGGATTGTATTAAGTTTTTTTGGCTCACTTCCGTTTTATATAAGCAGAGAAATACCAAAATTCCTGGATGCTCTTTTCGAAACCGTATCAGGCTTTACAACTACCGGCTCCAGCATTCTGTCAGATGTGGAAGTATTGAGCAAATCAATGCTTTTTTGGAGGAGCTTTACCCACTGGATAGGCGGTATGGGTGTACTTATATTCGTTATGGCTGTTCTTCCTCTTTCAGGCGGTGGCGGAAACTTACATCTTATGAAGGCTGAAAGTCCCGGTCCCAGCGTAGGCAAACTTGTACCAAAATCAAACAAAACTGCCCGTATACTTTATCTTATTTATTTTGTTCTTACAGTGGCTTGTGCCTTGCTTTTAGTATTAGGCGGTATGCCTTTATTTGACAGTGTAACTACTGCATTTGGTACTGCCGGTACAGGCGGTTTCGGAGTTTTAAATACCAGTATAGCAAGCTATTCACCATATTGTCAGGGTGTTATTACTATATTTATGGCACTTTTTGGAATAAATTTTAATATTTATTTCCTTATTCTCATTAAACGATTTAAAGATGCTGTTAAAAGCGAGGAACTGTGGACATACGTAGGAATCATGGCTACTTCTGTATTTGTGATAACTATAAACATCAGCAATGAGTTTTCAAATATTTTTGAGGCTTTTCACCACGCCGCCTTCCAAGTGAGTTCAATAATGACAACTACAGGCTATTCAACAACAGATTTTAACCAATGGCCCGAACTAAGCAGAACAATTCTTCTTTTACTAATGTGTATTGGCGCTTGCGCAGGAAGCACGGGCGGTGGTTTCAAAGTATCAAGGCTTATCCTTATGGTTAAACACGCATCTAAGGAATTAAGAAACATTTCACACCCCAGAAGTGTTCGCGTTGTTAAATTCGAAGGTACGCGAGTAAAAGACGAAACTATACGCGGAACAGTAGCATATTTTATTCTTTATGTTGCAATAGTATGCTTTTCGCTTTTGATTGTTTCTTTTGATAAAACGGATATGACTACAAACATTTCCAGTGTACTTGCTACGCTCAACAATATTGGTCCTAATTTAGGTCCACGCCTTATTGATGGTGCTACTGCCGGCTATGGTGCAGGCGGTCCATTCTCAAACTATAGCACCTTCAGCAATCTTTCAAAAATTGTTTTTATTTTCGATATGTTATTTGGAAGATTGGAAATTTTCCCATTAATCGTTCTATTTTCACCTTCCCAAAGCTTACGACAGAAAATTTCAAGAAGAAAGAGGTTATAATATGAGAAACATTAAAAACATTAATGAAAATTGGCTTTTTTCAAGCACAGCTACACAGGCGCCTGATACTCTCCCTGCTGATTGGGAAAGCTTGAATCTTCCTCACACCTGGAATGGCAAGGATGGTCAGGACGGTGGCGGAGATTATATGCGTAAGGCTTGCTACTACGCTAAAGAAATCTTGAAATCTGAACTTGCTGGCGAAGAAAACTACCTTGAATTTGATGCAGTTAACTCATCTGCAGAAATTTTCTGGAACGGCAAATCATTAGCAGTTCACCATGGTGGATACTCACGCTTCAGAGTACTTATTCCTTCAGCTGATATTAAAGAAAATAACCTTCTTGTTGTTTGCGTAGATAACTCACCTAACGAGGAAATTTATCCTCAGGTTGCTGACTTTACATTCTATGGCGGTATTTACCGTTCAGTTAAAATTGTAAGCGTTCCTGCTTCACACTTTGACCTTGAATATTTCGGTGCGCCCGGTCTTCAGATTACGCCTGTTGTTAAAGGCAACGATGCCCAGGTTACTGTTAAAACATTTATTAAAAATCCTGCAGGCACAAAGGTAGAATATAAGATTTATGAGGGCGAAGAGGTTATTAAATCTGCTACTGTTGATGGCGAAAGCACAGAAGCTGTTATTACAATTGAAAACGCTCACCTTTGGAACGGTATTAAGGACCCTTATCTTTACTGCTTAGAGGCAACTCTCATTAAGGATGGAGAAGAAATTGACGAAGTTTGTAACCGTTTCGGTTGCCGTTATTTCAGCGTTGACCCTGAAAAAGGCTTTATACTTAACGGTAACGAATATCCTCTGCGCGGTGTTTCACGCCATCAGGACTATCCTGAAAAAGGTAACGCCCTTTCAATTGAGGACCACAAGAGAGATATTGAGCTTATCTGTGAGGTAGGTGCAAACACCATTCGTCTTGCTCACTATCAGCACGCACAGGAATTCTATGACCTTTGTGATGAAAAGGGTCTTGTTATCTGGGCAGAAATTCCATACATTTCACGCCATATGCACGGCGGTTACGATAACACCATAAGCCAGATGACAGAGCTTGTTGCACAAAACTACAACCACGCTTCTATTTGCTTCTGGGGTCTTTCGAACGAAATTACCATTGCAGGTGCTGATGATCCACACCTTATCAAAAACCACAAGGACCTTAACGACCTTGTTCATAAAATGGACTCAACACGACTTACAACAATTGCCACAGTTACAATGTGCTCAATGGATAACGAGTACGTACATATCAGCGATGTACTTTCTTATAACCACTACTTTGGTTGGTACGGCGGTACAACAGATATGAATGGTAAGTGGTTCGATGATTTCCACAAGAAATATCCAAACAAGCCAATCGGCTTAAGTGAATATGGCTGTGAGGCTCTCAACTGGCACACCTCTACACCTACACAGGGCGATTACACAGAGGAATACCAGAGCTACTACCACGAGGAGCTTATTAAACAGATTGCAGTTCGTCCATACATCTGGGCAACACACGTTTGGAATATGTTTGACTTTGCTGCAGACGCTCGTGCAGAGGGTGGCGAAAACGGTATGAACCACAAGGGTCTTGTAACCTTTGACCGTCAGTATAAGAAGGATTCCTTCTATGCATACAAGGCTTGGCTCAATCCTGAACCAATGGTTCACATCTGCTCAAAGCGCTATGTGGACAGAGTTGAGGATATAACAAAAGTAACAGTTTACTCAAACTGCCCTGAGGTTGAGCTCTTCGTTAACGGCGCAAGCATTGGCAAACAAGCTAAGGGTGATTTCCCATTCTTCTACTTTGATGTTAAAAATGAAGGCACATCAACTATTGAAGCAAAAGCAGGTGAGCTTACAGATACAGCTACTATCAACAAGGTTGATAAGCCAAACGAAGACTACATTATGAAGGAAGAAAATCAGGTTATTAACTGGTTTGAAATCACCACACCTGTTGGCTACTACTCAATTAACGATACTATTGGCGATATAATGAAAAGCTTCAAGGGTAAAATTGCCCTTGTGAAGGTTCTGCTTATGTTTAAGAACGTTATGTCACAAGGCACAAAGGATGGTAAGCCTGAGGTTATGGGCTTCAGCTTTAACAAGGTAAGCAAGAGCATGCTTGAGTCATTACTTGGTATGGTTAAAGGATTTACTATCAAGCGTACATTTATGATGACCGGCAACAAGTTCTCAAAGGAACAAATACTTGAAGTAAACGCTATGCTTAATAAGATTAAGAAGAAATAATAATTAATTGCTCCTGATATCAGGAGCAATTTACTTGGATGTGATTTTTTGGCGCAAGCTCTTGCAACCATTATGGCAATATTTGCCGTAATTGGTGCTTTAGATAAAATATTCGGTAACCGCCTTAAATTAGGTGATGAATTTGAGAAAGGACTTTTAACCTTAGGTCCCCTTTCCCTTTCAATGCTTGGTATGATGACTATTGCTCCGGTATTAGCGGATTTACTCATACCTCTAATAACTCCTGTAGCTAATGTTTTTCGTTTCGACCCAAGTGCACTTGCAGGTATACTCATTGCAAATGATATGGGCGGTGCCGCCTTGGCAGACTCCATTGCAACTGATTCTGTTCTTGGTGCTTTTCACGGTCTTTGTGTAGCCTCTATGTTAGGTGCCACCATTTCCTTTACTATCCCCGTAGCTCTCAGGTCTGCGAAAGAGGAAAACCACAACGATGTGCTTTTAGGTCTTTTGTGCGGTATAAGCACAATTCCTGTTGGATGCTTTGTATCAGGGCTTGTTATGGGAATTAACCCTCTGACAGTGCTTATAAACCTTGCTCCTGCAATATTAATTTCTGTTATTATTGTAATCGGTCTTTTAAAGCTTCCCAAAGCAACCATAAAGGTTTTCTCCGTTTTCGGTAAAATTATTTCAATACTTATAACCTGCGGTTTAGCTTTGGGTATCTTCCAGACGCTTACAGGTAAAACCATTATAAAAAATACTGCTCCCCTTATGGAAAGTGCTGCAACTGTTTTCACTATATGTATAACTCTTGCAGGTACATTCCCCCTTATTGCTATAATTTCAAAACTTCTTAAAAAGCCCTTATCTGCATTAGGCAAGAAAATGGAGCTTGATGATGTTTCTGTTGTTGGCTTAATTGCTACCCTTGCAAACTCCATTGCAACACTTGAAAGTGCCGACAGAATGAATAGAAAAGGCAGAATCATAAACCTTGCATTTGCAGTTTCTGCTGCATTCGTTTTTGGCGACCACCTTGCTTTTACCCTATCATACAACTCAGTGTATATAGTGGCTGTTATAGTTGGTAAATTAGTTGCAGGTGTTACGGCAATTGTTGTAGCAAGTATATTAAGTAAAAAGGTTAAATAATACATATTCCCCATTGAAGAAAACTATTTTTCTTCAATGGGGAATAATTTTTATCTCAATGCTTTAATCGCTTCCTCGGCTCTTTTATAATCAAAGCCACCGGGGCTGTTATCAAAGTTTTTGTTGCCGTCTTTCCAACGGGAGCACCATTTTTCAATTTGCTCGTCTGTAGCATCTATTTTAACATTTGTAAGCTCTTTGATTGTGTTTATCAAGTCAACTTCATTTTCACCTACACATTTTAAGAAAAGATCAAATTTTTCTTGATCGGCTTCCTTTGCATTTTCAAGAAGCAAGGGCATAAAGGCTGTGCAAGCTTTTCCGTGAGGTATACCATACTCTTCTGTGAGCACATATCCTACTGTGTGAGGGAATGCCGCACCGCAAACATTCAATTCAAGTCCTGCGTAAATCGAGCCTGAATAAAGCTCTTCACGAAGCTTTCCATCAGGGATAGACTTACTCTCATTTAACACCTTAAGTCCTTTGTAAAGAAGCGGCAGAGCCAATTTTGAGTACATAAAAGCATACTCTGTGCATTTGGGTGAGAAAAAGCCTTCAACAGCGTGTGCGAATGCATCAAGAGCGGTTGAAACGGTTACATCATAGCTCATAGAGCAGGTGTATTTCGCATCGCAAAAAGCAACTGCACCATAGCAATCTGCTCCACCTATACTCTTTTTTTGCATTGTGTTATCGTTAGTTAAAACAGAAACACCTGTAACCTCGCTGCCTGTACCGCTTGTTGTACCTATTAAAACCACAGGTAATGCCTTTGAAGGATTTTTGCGATTATATAGTCCGTTAATATCATATTCAGGATTCTTCGCACAAATGGCAATAGCCTTTGATGCATCAAGGGGTGAGCCACCACCAATACCGATTATGAAATGAGCACCAAATTCTCGTGCAACTGCTCCGCCCTCAATAACTGTTGAAACAAGCGGATTTTCAGTTATTTTATTAAAAACCTCATAACCTATATTATTAAGCTCTAAAGCCTTAACAACATCTGCAAGGGCTCCGCTTTTCTCCCCTGCGGTTCTGCTTGTTACAATGAGGCACTTTTTACCATATGTTGCAAATATATTTGCATTATCAAGCACACAGTTTTTTCCGCTGTAAATTTTTGGTGTATTTATAAGATTTGGATACATAATACTACATCCTTATATCAAAAAGACCTATTCTAAGAAGAACAGGTCTTTCGTTTTAATCAGAATAATTTTTTGTTAAGCTTCTTTTCAACTGCAGGAACTATCTTAGGCATAAATACCTTTTCAACAAGAACACAAACAATAAGACCGCTGATAAGACCAACAACTGCGCCTGCAATAACGTCTGTTGGGTAATGTACGTGAACATAAATTCTTGAGAAGCCTACAAGAAGAGAAAGAATAAATGCAGGAATACCAACTGCAAGATATTTCTTTCTGCAACCAAGAAGAAGTGCAAATGCTGCACCAATAGATGTTGATGTATGACCTGATGGGAATGATGGGCTGCTGCTCTGTTTGATAAGTCCCGGCCATTCATATGTATAGCCTGCATCTAACCAAACCTGCGGGTCAAGGTTATATGGCCTTGGTCTACCGATAAGCTCTTTAAGAACAAGGTTATTGATAATTGAAGAGAATGCAAGACCTGCGAAAAGAAGAACACCAAGCTTTCTTGTTTTCTTTGGAATAAGTAAGCAAATGCCTAAAATAAACCAGATAATACCGGGTGTGTCACCAAGGTGAGTAATAAATGTAAAGATAACGTCCATAACAGGATTCATAATGCTATCAACGAACTGATAAATAGCAACATCGATATTTACTATGAATTCATTCAAAAAGAAATCTGCCATAACTGCCTCCTAAATAATAAAAGTTATGAAGATATTTTACTATTTATTACATAATAAGTCAATAAAAAAATACAGAGATGGCTTACGCCATCTCTGATTTTTGTAAATTATTCGATGATGTCTGTAACAGCACCTGAACCAACTGTTCTACCACCTTCACGGATAGCGAAACGGAGACCCTTTTCGATAGCGATTGGAGTGATAAGCTCAACAGTCATTTCAACGTTATCGCCAGGCATGCACATCTCTGTGCCTTCTGGAAGGAAGATTGTACCTGTAACGTCAGTTGTTCTGAAGAAGAACTGTGGACGATAGTTGTTGAAGAATGGTGTGTGACGGCCGCCTTCATCCTTTGAAAGAACGTAAACCTGGCCTTTGAACTTTGTGTGAGGCTTGATTGAACCTGGTTTGCAAAGAACCTGACCACGTTCAATACCCTTACGGTCAACACCACGAAGAAG
>JAZNME010000035.1:0-12839 GCA_045579445.1 Acutalibacteraceae bacterium
GAGGTATAAGAAAACTGTTGCCGAAGGTGATTCAACAACGGTTTACGATTACGTTTATTCTGACGGCAAGCTCATACTTTTAACCCATACAGCTAACGGAACAGCTAACACCGCAAGGTTTATTTACGATTCATTTGGTGAACCGAGAGGATTTATCTTGAATAATTCTTCTGCATACCTTTACCTGAAAAACGGTCAGGGCGATATTACTGCTATTGTTGATGAAAACGGTGCGGTTCTTCTTACCTATGCATACACTGCCTGGGGTGAAATAACCTACGGCGCAACCTCTATGCAGAGTATGCTCCTTGCAGCTACGCTTTCAAATGTGAATCCTTTCACATATCGTGGTTATTGTTATGACTATGATATTGGTATGTACTACCTGCAGTCAAGGTATTATGACCCTGTAATTTGCAGATTCATCAATGCTGACAGCACAGACTACCTGGGTGCAACAGGTACTCTCCTTTCTTACAATCTCTTTGCTTATTGTGAGAATGACCCGGTGGATTATATCGACCCGAGTGGGTGTGCAAGAAACACTATGACACTTGAAATCTATATAAAAAATAAATTCGGTGTATCAGAAACTGAGTGGGGTAATACGAAATTAAAATTGAAAGTATCTGGAAATAATATTTCCATTACAGCGAAATTTGATTTTAGTGGGGCCTTAAAAAACAAAAAACTAAATAATACTAAATATTCAACATTGTTCTTAGATGGTATAAAAGAAAAATGGAAAGGTTCTTTTAATGTGTATGGATATACTGTCAATTTATCCACTTACGCAAGTTCGGATTCAAAGGGCATTACAATAAAAATGAAAAATTCACTTGGGATAAGCAATACAAAACGGCCTTTTTGGGGTTGGAAACCAACTAATGTTGGTTCAATTACTATGTATAAAGGTTATAAAGGCGGTAAAATAAAGTTCACATATTCAGTTAATGATTTTAAATATGTATCTGCTCATGAATTTGGGCATTTGTTAGGTGTCAATGATATTTCAAAAAAATATGTACAGTTTTATGAACCATCAATTTATGACAATTCTACCAAACATGTCACATCACAAGATATTGTTATGGTACTTGAAGCATTCATAAGAGGGTATTGTGTGGCATGGCCAGGAGTTATTTAATATGAATACAAATTTCAAAAAAATTATACTTGTATGTCTTTCTTTAGTGATGTTATTGTCTGGGTGTACAACTGAACTAAAATCGAAAGAAACAGATTATACAGGAGAAATTTCTTTATCGGATATTGAGTTGTTTTATGAATCTAATAAAGAAATTCTAAACAAGTCTGCATACGAGTATCTTTTTTTAAACCCAAACAGAAATTATATAAATATCTTTTGTAATGAGTATAATCAATTTAAAATATGGGATGCTACCAATAAGGTTGACTTGACTTCTGAAAAAAAGAATTATATACATTGTATTGAGATAATATCAGCAATGAATGATTGTATGTTGGCTCATAGCTTCGAAAAACCGCAATTGGATTATTCTGTTCGTATTTCATATTATGGGTTCGGTTCGCAACAAATAGAAAGCAACAAAAATTGTTGTGCTGTTATGTACGAATTTACTGCTTATGACATAAATGTAGAAAAACAATTTTATTTTTCCTCATTTTCAGTAGCTGAAATAGACAATACTATGTATTACAGATTATATTATTCAGAAACGGAACTTTCTGAGTTTGAAAAAATTTCTGATAATTGGTATGTTGATGTATGGCATCATATTTAGGGGACAAGACATTTACTAACACACTACCAACACAGGGGACTACCAACACAGCAACACAGGGGACGGTTCTCTGTGTTGATGGTTAACATCTAATAAACAAGCGATATTTTCATTATTGAAGGTATCGCTTGTTCTTTTTTAAAATTTTTAAAAATCATTTAAAAAGTAAATATTTTGTAAACCTCCTTTATAATTTTCTGTTTTATTGAAATTTCTATTAATTAGTGATACAATAAAAAAGATAATTTTCAAAGGAGGTTTTTCCTTGAAAGACGATAAGAAAATAAATGAAGGCACAAAAGAAGAAATAGTTCTTGAAAAAAGAAGTGCCGAAAAAGAATATTCAGGTGAAGCGCTCAACGATGAGTTGGAGCGTCTTGCCCAGACTTTCCGTGAAGAATTGGAAAAAGCGCAAGAACTTTCTGATGAGGAATTTGAGGAGGTTTATGCGGATGACTTAGGGATAATCCCTACTGAAGAGTTATGCGAATGCTGTGGCGAACGCAGAAAAGATAAAAACAGAGGTTCGTCTTACCAGTATTGCTCGGTATGTCGTGAGCATATGAAGATATATCCTTTGAGTATACCAAATATATTTGTTGCGGTGGTAATAGTTGCGTTAGCGATTATGTCAGTAATGAATTTCTGCACAGATTTCAAAGGCTATGACCTTATGTATAAAGCGTTGGCGGCAGAAGATGATCGTAAACTTACTTCTGCTATTACATATTATGATGATGTTATAGAGTTTTTCTCAGCTGAAGAGGTAACTCCTAAAAAAGCCTATCTTAATAGCTCAAAACTTATTTTCGAAACTATGGATGGTGGCACGAACTCTATGTATGAGGTTTCTCATCGTATAGATACCGCTTTGTCAGAAATTGAAAAGAAATTCCCTATGAATAGTTCTGTGCTTGAAATGCAGGACAAGAGCATGCTCCTTTATGGCACAATGCAGGAATTTTACAATTTAATGAATGATGAAAAATACGCCGATTATACTGAAGAAAATACAGAAATGTATAAGAGTATAATGGCTGATATAGAGGCTCTTGCAGAAAAAGAGATTTCCATTGTTTCAACTGACGGAAAAACAACTCAAATGAAAAAGCCGGATGAGGCTATGGTAAAATTCTGTCAGTACATGTTCGCATATGTTTCAGGTAATTACGATGAATCATACAACTATATGCTTGAAACGCAAGAGCTTGCACCCGACTATTTGTGGCTTTATGCATACGAGCTGGGTATAGTAGAAGCCCAGACCGGAGATGTTTCTAAAGCTAAAGAGCTTGCAAAATCAATGATTGACCTTAATGTTGAGGATGCTGATGGATACAGTCTTTATGCGTCTGTAGAAAGGCTTTGCGGAAACTTTGAAAAATCAGCAAGGTGGGCATCTAAAGGCTTGGATTACAATCCGGAAAATGCCGAGCTCATGCGTTTGAAGGCAATGGCTCTCTGCTGTTCAGGCGATTATGAACAGGCAAAAACTGTTGTTGATGAAGCTTTGGCAAAACAAGAGTATGCTTTACTTTACTTTACTGCTATAGTAGTTGAGAATGAATTAGGAAATAATGACGCTGTTGACGAATTTAAGGAAGCATTGAAAGCTGAAAATGTAGAAATATCTGACAGAATGAATGATTATCTTTCAGGTAAAATCACAGCATTGCAATTATTCACAGAAGGGACAGGTGAGGTGGAATGACAACTTTATATGTTGTTTTAAGAGTAGTAACTTTCTTCGGTACTGTTATGAGAACCTTCTGGGAGCATATTGCATGCAGACTTTGTAAGCTTCCTATAGAGGATGCAAGGGTGTTTAAAAATAACGAGCTTTGCGGGCATATAGAGCATGAGCTTCCTGAGAGTTTAAAACAATCATTTTTAATCTGTTGGTTGCCATTTACCTTGAATTTCTTAGTAGGTTGTGCATTTTTGCTTACGGGTTCATACAGATTGTTTTTCATAGGAGAAAACGAAGCTCTTCAGCCATACGGCCTTGTTTGGTTAGGTGTATCATTCCTTGCAAACTGTACACCATCTTTTGAAGATATGCTGTCTTTTAAAGATTATCTTTACAGCGGTAAAGGTAAATTATCCAGGATAGTTCTTTCTCCGTTTTTTGCAGTAGTATTTGTTGCATCCCATCTTGAGAAATATTCAATAACCTTTGTTTTATCTGTTGCTTTTGCAATTGTTTTTCCGTACGCATTCAGCGTGTTGTTCCCGATATTTGAAAACATAAAACAAATGATATGAAGAAAGCCGTCAACTGTAAATTTTCAGTTGACGGCTTCTTATAATTTTACATTATATTTTCTGTTAAACAGATTTCATTATTATCAGTGAAGGTTGCAATGATGCCGTTTCTGTGGGCTGTTGAAAAAACAGGCGTTTTAGCAACCATAGTAAGATTCCATTTTACATTCGGATATATTTTGCCAAGATGGTTTGTGCATATGGCAATTTCGGGCTTAAGCTTTTTCAGGAATCCTGTAGAAGAAGAACCAAAATAACCATGGTGGCCGATTTTAAGAAGGTCAACATCACCTATTTCGTCTGCGTAAAGCATTTCAAACCCGCCATCATTTGTGAAATCGGCACCAAGGAAGGCTGTTTTTTCTCCTTTGGTCAGCTTTATGCCGATGCTATTGGCATTTTCACCTGCAGATTTTATGTTTTTCGGTGTGGTTGTGTTTATGAATTCAACAGTGAAGTCGCCAAAAATAAAACTTTCCTCAGGTATTTCCTGAACTACAGGAACATTGTTCTTGTTAAGGGCAGATATAATTTTTTCATATGTTCTGAAATTGCCCCAGGCTTCAGAGTCCATAGCCGATGTTTGTGAGCCGTCATATTTTTTTATGAAGGCTTTGCCGATTTTTATCTGGGCATCGTTAATGATAACTTCAAAATTACCCGAATGGTCGTAGTGCATATGGGTGGCAACTATGAAATCAAGGTTCGCAATTCCGCTTTTATCAGCACAAACTTTTTTGATGTATGATAAAACCTCATCCTCGTAACCCTTATATTCTGTTTTTCTGCGAGGATTATTGTTCCCTTCGCCTGAATCAACAAGGGCAAATTTTCCGTTGCTTTCGATTAAAATACAATCAGAGTTTGCGGTGTTGAGAAAATGGATTCTATCATCGCTTTTCGGCGCAGTTGTTGCTTCGTCTGACACAGAAACAGCCTTTGCGTATTCATAAGCAATACGCACAACTGCAATATCAAGAATAAAAACGGAAAGCATAACTGCTGTAACAACCCACGTTGCAATTACTCGGACAAGTTTCTTCTTATTGTTCATTGATTAGCCTCCTTTTCGGGAAAATGGTGAAAACAAGACAAATCAATACTGCTGTGAAAGCGTCGAGGAAAATAAAACTTAAAGTGCAGATAACAAATCCAATTATAGAGAAAGCCCTGTTTTGTTTGTTTTTGAAAATGTGGGCTATTTTTTTGTACGGCAAGCTCTGCCATGCGAAAACAATCAGCATTGAACCGGCACTGTGTAAGGGTAGTCTGGAGAAAATTTCGGGGAAGAAAACAATCGTTATAACAGAAATAAGGGCAACCACACAACCGCTCACGGATGTAAAAGCTTTTGTAGGGTAGGCGGTTACAGGAAAAGTGTGAGCAATAGAACAGATTCCGTTCAGCTTGTTTTCGGTGTGCTTTGCAGCTCCTGAAAAGATTATACCAAAAATGAAAGCACCTTGAAGAGCAACAGGAATCTGAGAAGGCGAATAAGATAATATAAATTCCTTCAGGTTGAATTGGGTTACTGGTAAAAGGCAAACAGCCTCATTTATTGCAGTATAATCACTTTGCGGATTAAGGAACAAGTTCAGAATAAAAGGAATGAGAAGTGTTACAAAAGGTGCAGGAATATGCTTGTTTAATTTTTTGAATTTAAAAGGATAGGTTATCATTGTGAAAAGTGTTATTGTACCGGTGAGAAGTCCCATGAAATGTGGGTGAAAGCCTAATGAACGATAGCTTTTTAACATTTCAAAAGGCGTGTTACCAAAGGCTCCGATACCAAAATATGAGTTTGTGAGCAATATTGTGGCACCAAGGCATAAACCAAGCATTGCACCTGAAATTACAAAGTCTGGTGTATGAATTTCCTTCAGTTTTTTACTGAAAAGTGCATATAGGCATGCGCCGGATGATACAGCAAATACTGCAGCAAAGAAGGATGCACCAAAGCACACAAAAAAGAAAGGTACAACATAAAGAGGTGTGGGTGCAACAATGTTTTTCTTTGATAAAAAGGATAGTAATGTACACCACAGTGTGCAAAAAAGCACAGGCAAAAGCCCCTGACCTGTAACAGCACCAAAGCAGACAGAAAGCGGTAAAATAAGCATAAGTGCGCTAAAGCCCAAGCCAAGCTGTTGTTTAATTGTGTATTTCTCGTGGATTTGCACCATAAAATCTACCTTTATAAGAGAATTTAAACACAAACATTTTACAATACAATTTAAAAATAAACAATACCAAAAAATATTTTATCTTTTGAGTGATTATCAAATGATTGAAAATTGTTGACAATTCTACAAACTTATCTTATAATGATAGAGATTAAAAAGCGAAAAAAGGAAATGGAGTGGGCAAAATGTTGTCAAACTTATCACCTGTTAAAAAAGTAGTTATTGGTATTGCAGCAATGTGCGTTGCAGTTTCTGTTATTACTGCAAATAACCTTGCATCTATTATGATGATTATGGCTGCCAGAAATATGCAGAATCCTACTGCTCAGTCAGCAACTGTTCAGCAGGTAGCTCCTCAGCAGAATAATCAGACAAGCAGCAATACTAACACTAACACAAACACTAACACTAACACAAATACTAACACAAACACTAACACTAACACAAACAGCAGCCCAAGCAATACAAGCACAGATGCTAACAAGCCATCTACAGATGCAAATAAGCCTGCAGACGATGCAAACAAGGGCGGAGAAAAATCTGTTGCTGAAATTGCTGAAATGTATAATAAGGCAGTTAACAATGCTAAGGCAAATGCCTCAAAGGTTATCCGTGTTAAAGACGGTGCTACAAACTACAACAATATTGTAGAAGCAGGTAAATTATCAAGTGCTGCATCTACTCTTATGGGTATGTTTATGGTTGGCAGCAGAGATGAAATCGAAGCTAAAAACGAAGAGTGGGATAAAGCAAAGCTTCCACCTGAAAATGCTCAGGCAGGCCTTACAGCAGATGGTATCAAATCTGCAGAGTGCAAAGAGGAAGGCGATTACTACATAGTTACTATTGCCGGTAAGGATGAGGTTAATCCTAAGTCAGGCGGTAACGGTGTAGGCTCACTTTGCGGTGTTATTCAGGAGGAGACAATCACTGGCTCTATCAGTGCTGTGCCCGGTCTTGAATTAAACAATATTTCGATTGCGTATGAAAATGTTGTTACAACAGCGAAAATTGAGAAATCAACAGGTAACCTTGTTGCTCTTACAGTTGATGCTCCTTGTATTCTTCAGCTTTCTGCAAAGATTCCTCTTCTCGGCAGTATTGACAATGCAAAGGTTGGTATCGGTGTATACACAGAGTACACAATCGAGTATTAATAATTAAAAACTAATAGTCAAAACACCGTCTTCGGACGGTGTTTTTTACTCTCAGGAGGTGAGAGTCTTGTCATTTGATATTATATCTGAAGATGGTGTAATGAAATTTCTTGATAAAGAAACTAAAAGTAAAATCAAAATAGATGTAAAAGAAGCTGTAGGCTCTACCAATGATGAGGTTAAAGCTCTTGCAATAAAAGGTGAGGAAGAGGGTTATCTTCTTGTTTCGCGTGCCCAAACAAAAGGGAAAGGCCGTCTCGGAAGAAGCTTTTTTTCACCTGATGGGACAGGCATATACATGAGCCTTCTTTTGCGCCCAGAATGTAAAGCAGAGGAAACAATGCTCATTACTACTGCGGCGGCGGTTGCGGTTTGTCGCGCTCTCGAAGAAATCGGGATTTCAGATTCAAGAATAAAATGGGTTAACGATATTTTCCTTGATGGTAAAAAGGTTTGTGGCATTCTAACTGAAGCGGGCTTTGGCGCAAAAGGAAATGTGCCGGATTATGTTGTGCTCGGTGTAGGGGTTAATATGTATGCTCCCAAAAATGATTTTCCTCAAGAGTTGAAGGATATTGCAGGTGCGGTTTTTGTTGAAGAAAAAGAGGGCGTTTGCAATAGATTTGTTGCAGAATTCCTCAACGCTTTTTATGAGTTTTATAAAAAACTTTCCGAAAGGACTCATATAGCAGCGTACCGCGAGAAATGCTTTGTTATAGGCAAAGAAATTAATGTAATTTCAGGGGGAAATATAACTCGCGCCACAGCAGTTGATATAGATAACAACTGCAACCTTTTGGTTGAATATCCTGATGGAACAAAAGCCAATCTCAGTACAGGAGAAATCTCCATAAAGTTAACTGACTGACACTTGTTCACCTTTAACAATAAATATACTTATAAATTGTCAAACTGAATGTGTTAATTTTATACTTTTCTATTGCAATTCATTTAAATTTGTGATAGAATTCATTTGTATATATAGTAGTGTATTCTGCTATTGGTATCTGAATTAGGAGGATTAGTATGAAAACAACAAAAAGAATTGTTTGCCTTACTCTTGCTCTCATAATGGCTGGTCTTGCATTTGTAATGCCCGTTTCTGCGGCAGGTGCAACTCCTCTTGTTATGATTGACGGTATCGGCTCAACAAAGTTGTACAAAAACTTCGGAACTGAAGAAGAGGAATTAATTTTCTCCGGTGATGAAGAGTTTATTAAAGGAATCATCGAAGATGCAGGCGGTGCCCTTCTTAGCGGTCTTATAAGCTTCGGTATCGGCAACAAGGACTTTGATGCTCTTGCAGATAAGGTTCTCCCTGTTGTTAATAAATATCTTGCTGATATTGGCTTCAATCTTGATGGAACTCCTGTTAATGAAACAATAGGCTTTTACAGAACAACAGAGCCTGTTTCAAATTACACAGAAGAACAAAAAGCAGGTCTTAGCACATTTGCTCTTGCTTACGCTGAAAAGCATGGTGAAGAGAATGTTTATAACTTCACATATGACTGGCGTGCGGATCCGATTGAAAACGCAAAACAGCTTAATGAATTTATCTCTGCTGTTAAAGCTAAAGCAAACTGCAAAAAAGTTAATATGGTTGCAATGAGCCAGGGCTCAACTGTTGCTCTCGCATACCTTGATGCTTTCGGTGGCCACCACCTTAAGAACATTGTTTTTGCTGCTCCTGCATGGCGGGGTACAGGCACAGTTGGTGATGTATTCACAAACAACCTTGAGCTTGATGCATTCACTCTTGAGAATTATCTTGTTCAGCTTGCAAACGGCAGTGCTACAACTCATATTGCAGCATTTATCATTTCATTCATCGCTACATATGATGGTCTTACAAGAGAATATCTTGGCGATCTTAATGAGTTCGTAACAGGTATTCTTCCTCGTACATATACTGATAGCCTTATTCCATACTTTGTTGGTATGCCGGGTATGTGGAGCCTTTGTCCTGCAGAGGATTACGAAGCAGGTAAGGAATTTCTTTTTGAATCACATGGTCTTGAAATTGACCCTGCATATGAGAAGAAGATTGATGCTTACCACAATATTCAGGTAAATGCAAAGAGCGTTGTTGAAAATGCTATGGCTCATGGCGCAAACTTCTATATCGTTTGCGGTTATAACTGCCAGATGCCACCAATTTCACCTGAATACGAATCAAGTGATGCTGTTATCGAAACAAGATATATGTCAGGTGGCGCAACTTGCGCAAAGTACCTTCAGTCAAATAAGGACTGGGGCAAGATTTATACTCAGAAGAATAAAGATGGTCATAACCACGTTTCATGGGATGCAAAGGTTGATGCTTCAACATGTATGTTCCCTGAGTACACTTGGTTCATTAAGAATCAGCAGCACAACAACTATAATCTTGAAAATGGTTCAATGGATATCGTTTTATGGCTCCTTGAATCAGACCAGAGAGTTACAGTAACAACAGATATTGAGAATTATCCACAGTTCTGGCTTCACAATACATATAAACGCACAACAAAGCCAATGCCTGTAGATGAAATCTTAGGCGACGTTGACTCTTCAACAGCTGTTAACACTCTTGACGCAAGACTTGCTCTTAAGCTTGCTTCAGGTCAGATTACACCATCAGAGGTTCAGCTCCTTATCGGTGATATCGATGAAGACGGTGAATTCTCAACAGAAGATGCTCGCTCAATCCTTTGCATTGCAGCAGGCGTTGACTATTAATTCAGAACCAATAGATACAATAATAAAAGCCCCTTACTCGGTTGAGTAAGGGGCTTATTTTTGTTTTGTTTTTTAGTTTTTCTTTATTTTCATAGAAAGCTCTACGACTCTTCTTGCGGTTTGTTGCATTTCTCCGAGAGTAATGCCGTCAGGCTTTCCGTAAGTTTTGAGAAGGGTGCCGTCAGGTTTCCTCTTACCCGCTCTGTTACCGCCGGGCATAAGCACATCTACGCCTGCTCTCACGCGGTAAGCATTGTCTTTCATTTCGGGGAATTCAGGAGATTTAGAGCTTTGCATCCACCAATCTGTCATAACAAGACCTTTAAAGCCCCATTCTTCTCTGAGAATTCTTGTGCAAAGGTCATAGTGGTAATGGCCCCATACACCATTTATTTTGTTGTATGATGTCATTATTGTAAAAGGCTCTGCTTCTTTCACGCAGATTTCGAAACCTTTAAGATATATTTCTCTTAAGGCTCTCTGTGAAAGTCGGGAGTCTGTTTTATTTCTGTTTGTTTCCTGACTGTTGCAAGCAAAGTGTTTAGGACAAGCACCAACACTGTTTTTTTGTACGCCCTTAACAACTGCAGCGGCGGTTTTACCTGTAAGGAATGGGTCTTCTGAATAATATTCAAAGTTTCTTCCGCAAAGAGGACTGCGGTGAATATTCATACCGGGAGCGAGAAGCACGTCTGAGCCTTTTTCTTTCATTTCTGAACCGACTTTAGTATAAATTTCTTCTGCTAAATCCAAATTCCACATTGAAGCAAGGCTTGTGCCTATAGGGATAAGAGAGCAACAGGAACGGATTCTGATGCCTGATGGTCCGTCTGTTGTAGTAATAGGCTTAATGCCTTTTTCACGAAGACTTTCAAGCACACCGCCCATTACACCTGCGTTACCTTTATTACCTAAAGGACTATCCATTGTGTAGTCGCCACGGCTTATAGCTTCAAGCTCCTTTGGAGAAAGCTGAGAAATGAATTTTTCCATAGTCTCTTTGCCTGAAGCTACATCATTAAGAGTGATTCCTAAATCACCATTGTAGCCATAATCTGCAGGAAGATTATTTAAAATAACTTTCTTAAGGTTTGTTTTTGACGTGGCTACAGCTGTAATCTCGCCGTCTTTGCCTAAAACATCAAACTGTTGTGTGGGAGCGCAAACCTCTTTAAGCTGTTGGAGAACATAAGTTTTTTCTATAAGGAAGTTATGTGCTTTCTTTGCGCTTCGCACGTTTTCACCAACATAAATATTGTATGTGCCTTTTTCGAGAACGTAAGCATCCTTGAAGCCTGTAACACCACTATCGTCATAGCTTGCGAAGCTATAGAAAGGAATATCAATTTTAACTATATCCTCTTCACCGGGAGAGAGTTTTTTAGTCTTTTTAAAACCACATAAAACTCGTGATGCTTTACCTAATTTGCCTGTTGGTGATTCAACGTATACCTGCAAAACATTTTTACCACTCAATTTACCAATGTTTTTAGTCTTGATTTCAAGAGTTACTGTTTCAAGATTGTTTTTTACATCAATTGTGGCAGTTTCAAATGTGGTGTAGCCTAAACCGAAGCCAAAGGGATACAAAACCTTATCCTTTGCAAAGGTTTCAAAATAACGGTAGCCAACATAAATATCTTCGAAGAAATTATTGTACTCTTTTTCACCAAAATGCTTGGCACAAGGGTATGCATCGTAGCTTGTGGCAATAGTATCGGTTAACCTTCCTGATGGTTCTTCTATTCCGAAAAGTACATCTGCAACAGAATTTCCGCTTTCCATACCACCCTGATAAGGAATCATAATTGCGCAGTTGTTTGAAAGAAGGTCCTTCTCCCAACCCATATCCATAATGCTGCCAATATTCATAACTATAACAGTATTTTTAAAGGCGGCGGATACTCGTTTTATCAGGGAGCTTTCATCTGCAGTTAAAAAATAACTTCCCTCTGTTAAGTAGTTTTCTCTATCTTCACCTGCGGAGCGACCGATAACGATAACAGCACAATCACTGTTTTCGGATGCAGCTTTAATTGTTGCATCATCAACAGGCATCTCATTGTAATAATGAGGCCAATGTCCCCAAAATCCGTGGTCCGGAGGGTTTTTAATGCACCATTCTTTATATGCGTCAGCAAGGTCTTTGTTGATACTCGCACCTGCATTTTGGAGACCTTCCATAAGGCTTACGGTGTAAGGCTTTATAACATCTCCACCTGAGCCGTAACCGACATACATATAGTCATTCTGAACTCTGCCGAAAACAGAAATTTTTGTATCCTTTGCAAGAGGTAAAACACCATCGTTTCTGAGAAGAACGGTACCCTCTGCACCTGCTTTTCTGAGAAGCTCCGGCATAGCTTCAGTTACAGTTTTTTGCAAATCTGATGTATCTCCGCTTTCGTTCTGAGAAAGGCGGTTAATTAAAAGACCTATTGTATTAAAGGTTTTTCGTTTAGCTTTTTCAAAAAAATCCATATAAATGGCTCCTTTATATGCTTTGTATATAGAATTATACAAATTTGTTTTCATAAGGTCAAGAGGGAGCGCGTAGCTGTTAGCAAATAGCGGTGATGCGAAAATTTACATCCCTGTGCGTGAGCATAGGGAGGGGGCAAGGAGCACGACCGCGCCCTGTGGGCGATACAGGGAGTGTGAGTTGGCGCAGTGGTCAAAATTGTGCGAAGTGAGCAACGAGCAAACAATTTTGGGTACCACAAGAGGGCTTATCATTACTTGCCCTA
>JAZNME010000036.1:0-9120 GCA_045579445.1 Acutalibacteraceae bacterium
TAGGCTATAAGGTTTACTATGCAAAAGAGGCTACTCCTTCCGTTGCAGCTTCTGTTGCAGGCTTTGGCAATGTTGTTGAAAACGGTAACTTTATAATCAAGCTTGATGACAGAGCTGAGCTTGTTTCTATCTTTGATAAGAAGAACAATCGTGAGGTTCTTTCAGGTAAGGGTAACGTATTCCGTCTTTATGAAGACCTTCCCGGTAAATATGATGCTTGGGATATTGTTGCTACATATGTTGACCGTCAGTTCGATACAGATCCTGGTAAGGTAACAGGTATTTATGCAGGTGATGTGTTTACTGTTGTTTCAATTGAAAAGAAGGTAAATAAGTCTCTCGTTAAGCAGAATATTATTATGTATAAGGAACTCGATAGAATCGATTTCGATACATTTATCAGCTGGCACGAGCAGGAGAAGCTTCTTAAGGTTGGCTTTGATGTTGATGTTAAGGCTCAGAAGTTTACTCGTGATATCGCATACGCTACTATCGAAAGCTCTAACTACCGTCATAACCCATATGATAAGGCTAAGTTTGAGGTTTCAGCTCATAACTTCATTGATATGTCTGAGGATAACTACGGTGTATCAATTCTTAACGATTGCAAGTATGGTTATGAAGTAGACGAGCAGAGAATGATTGTTACTCTTCTTAAGGCTCCTATGAATCCTGACCCACAGTCAGACCGTGGAGACCACTACTTCACATATTCAATTTACCCTCATGCAGGTAACTGGAAGGCTGCAGATACTCTTAAGATGGGTCTTGAAATGAATAACCCTGCAGTTGCAGTTGACATTAATGCAGATGCAAAGGGCGACGCAGAAAAATCATTCATTAAGGTTGATGGCAGAAACGTTACTCTTGAGGCTGTTAAGAAATGCGAAGACGAAGATGCATATATCATCCGTTTTGTTGAAAAAGCAGGCGCTCGTACAGATGTATGCGCAGAGCTCTTCTCAGATATTGCAGAGGTAGCAGAGTGTAACCTTCTTGAAAGAGAAGATGTTAAGGTTGATATTGCTTCAGGTAATAAGCTTAACTTCAAGATTAATCCTTTCGAGATCAAGTGTTATAAGGTTAAACTTGTAAAATAATTGAGTTTTTAAACTGCAATTACCGCAATGGTAGTTGCAGTTTTATTTTTTAAAAATATTTTATTGGAGAAATTTTCAATTTCTATTGAAATAATCAGAAAATGAGTGTATAATGATGAAGAATAAAAATGGGTAGTAGTATAACTATGCCCTGTTATCTACATTCTAATTTTTCGGAGGTAGTTATGAAAAAGACAGTAAAACGCTCTATCGCTGTTGTGCTTGCAGTGCTTACTCTTTTGAGTTGCTTCGGTATCAGCACATTCGCAGCAGACACCACAGGTTATGAACCACTTCGTATTTCCTGCACAATGTATGGAGATTCTCAGACTCAGCGTGGTTTCACATGGTATACCGAAAATGGTTGCGATGCATCTATTCAGGTTGTTACAAATGCTGAATATATTCTTCGCGGCTTCAACAATGCTGAAGCAATCACAGGCGAAACATTCAATTGGGATGGTTATTTCGGCCATAAGGTTGTTTTAACAGGTCTTAAGCCAGGTACTACATACAGATACCGCGTTGGTACAACAAACAAAAATCAGTGGAGTAGAGTTGGTACTTTCACAACAGATGATGGAGACAATAAGTTCTCTTTCATTGCTATTGCAGACGTTCAGGCAAGTAGCCTTGAAAACTTTGAGCAGGCAGCAGTTGTTATGGATAAAGCTATGAAGTACACTCCAGATGCTGAATTCGTTGTTAACCTTGGCGACTTTGTAAACGATTGCACAAGTGAAGAATGGAACTGGTACGGTCAGGCATTTGAAAAGGCAAACACAAGCCTTACACTTGTTCCTGTTGCAGGTAACCACGAGGGTAACATTACAAACAAGCTTAATGTAAGTTGGTTTGATAATATGTTTAATCTTCTTCCTGGCGAAGGCATTAATGGTGTTAACGGCGTTTACTATTCATATGATTACGGCAATGTTCATTTTACAGTGCTTAACTCAAATGATATGTATCCAATGACAGAATCTCAGAGAAACTGGGTTTACAATGATATTACATCTTCTGATGCTCAGTGGAAGGTTCTTCTTCTTCATCGCGCTGCATATTCTGCAGGTAAGAATATTAATAAGCCTGATACTCTTATTATGAGAGAAACAATTATTGAAATCGTTGATGAAACAGGTGTTGACCTTGTTCTTTCAGGTCATGACCATATGTACTTCAGAACTCAGCAGGTTAAAGGCGATGCAGTTTGCGAAGATACAGTTTATGTAACTGAAAAATTCAATGGTAAGGATACAACATTTGCGGTTAACCCTGATGGTGCTGTTTATATCCTTCCTTCAACTGCAGGTACAAAGAGATATGGTGTAAATGATGGTACATATGCTCCTATTATGGATGCTGCTGATGCTTGCTTTACTACAAGATCTGAAAAAGATGAAAATGGTGTTGAAACAAATCCTAATGCAGGCGGTTGTTTCTCAAACGTTGAGGTTGATGGCGACAGACTTATCTATAAGGCATATGTTGTTAACGATGATACTCAGAAGGTAACACTTGTTGACGAATACGCTATCAAGAAAACAGTTAAAGATGAGCCAATCGAAGATACAAATCGTCCTACAGATATCATTGGTTCACTTGATGGCTCTGTTGCAAACTTCTTCACAGAATTCTTTGGTGTTCTCTTCACATATATTGCAAAACTCCTTCCTCAGTTTATTGGTGGCTTATTTTAATTAAGAATAAATAAAGCATTGCAAGGCTCTTGTTATAAGAGCCTTGTTTTTTGTCGTTTTTACTAAATAAATGTTTGATTTTTTGTTATGTGTAAATCGCTTGTTTATTGGATGATTCTATTGAAAATATTAGGGAATCAGGTATAATTAGATTGTATATTTGCAGTTTTGCAAGGAGGACTTTTTATGGATAGAATAATTAAAGTTGGTATTATCGGCTGCGGTGGCATTGCAAATGGAAAACATATGCCTGCTCTTAAAAAAGTACCGGGTGTTGAAATGGTTGCTTTTTGCGATATCGTAAAAGAAAGAGCGGAAAAGGCCGCTGAAAAATTTGGTGTTGAAGGCGCAAAGGTTTATGAAGATTATAAAGAGCTTTTAAAGGATGAGAGCATTGAGGTAATCCATGTATGTACTCCTAACCGCTCTCATAGCTTTATCACAATTGATTCTCTTGAAGCTGGTAAGCATGTAATGTGTGAAAAACCAATGGCTAAAACATATAAGGAAGCCCTTGCAATGTGCGAAGCAGCTGAAAGAACAGGTAAAAAGCTTTCTATCGGCTATCAGAACAGACAGACAGCTCAGAACCTGTATGTTAAGAAATGTGCTGAAAATGGTGATTTTGGTGATATTTATTATGGTAAGGCTCTTGCTATCCGTCGTCGTGCTGTTCCTACATGGGGTGTTTTCCTTAATGAATATGAGCAGGGTGGCGGTCCTCTTATTGATATTGGTACCCATGCTCTTGATATGACTCTTTGGGTTATGGATAACTATGAGCCCGAAATGGTTGTAGGTCAGACCTTCAGAAAGCTTGCTGACCAGACAAATCAGGGTAATGCCTGGGGTAACTGGAAGCCAGAAGAATTCACTGTTGAGGATTCTGCTTTCGGTTTTATTAAAATGAAAAATGGTGCAGTTATTAATCTTGAATCAAGCTGGGCACTTAATATTGCTGAACCTAACGAAGCTTGCTATATGATTTGTGGTGATAAGGGCGGCGCAGATACCCTTGATGATAAAGCACGTCTTAACTACATTAAAAACAACAGACAGTGCATTGAAATGCCTGACCTTCATGTAGGCGGTGCAGCATTCTTTGAAGGTCAGAAGGATGGCTCTCCTGCAGAGATGGAAGCATCAAGCTGGATTCACGCTATCAGAACAGATACAGACCCAGTTGTTCTTCCTCGTCAGGCGCTTTGTGTAACAAGAATTCTTGAAGCCATTTATGAATCAGCAAAAACCGGTGCTCCGGTATATTTTGATTAAAATCGCCCATGACTTTGCTTTGGGTTCGGGGCAGTATCTATATACAGCACCGCTCACCCAAAGACGCGTCCTGACCGATTTTAATTCAAAATCTAATTATTTCAATTTACATATAGTAAAGAGGTATAATATATGAAATTTGCAGTACAGTTATATTCAGTTCGTGACCACATAAAAGATGGTAATGATATGTTAGAGGTTCTTGGTAAGGTTAAAGAAATCGGCTTTGACGGCGTTGAGTTTGCAGGCTACTTCGGTCTTTCTGCAGATACTATCCGTGCAAGGTGTGAGGAGTTAGGTCTTGAGGTTGTTGGTTCACACCTTGGCCTTGATGACTACCTTCCTGAGAAGCTTGATGAAACCCTTGCTTATGGTAAGGCTCTTGGTGCAAAATACCTTGGTGTAGGCGGTGCTCCTCATTCAACATATGAGGAAGCAAAGCGCACAGGTGAGGTGCTTGGTGTAGCCTCTGCCAAAGCTAAAAAAATGGGGATGGATACATACTATCACAACCATACAGAAGAGTTTTCAGACCTTAAAGATGGCAAAAATGCTATGGATATTATCTCTGGTGAAGGCTGTAGCCTTGAGCTTGATACATACTGGAGCTTTTGCGCAGGTATAAATAATACAGAATACCTTAAAGCACATAAGGATAAAATTATTCTTGTGCATATTAAGGATGGTATTGACCATAAGCCAATGGCTCTCGGTGAAGGTGAAAACGACCTTCAAAACGTTGTAGCAGGTGTTAATGCTGTTGGTCTTGAATGGGTTGTTCTAGAAAACGATGACCCTGTTCCAACAGGACTTGAAGATATTACCCGTAGCTACAAATGGCTTAAAGAAAATTTCTAAGGAGAATAGAATGATATGAAATTGGGTGTTTTAACTAATTTATTAGGAACAGTTTCTCTTGAAGAAGCATTAAAATATTTCAATAGTCTTGGTCTTGAAATGGTTGAAATTGGCTGTGGTGGTTTCCCGGGTAAAGACCATGCTGACCCTGATGTTTTACTCAACGATGAAAAGGCTCTTGACGATTTCAAGGCTCTTCTCAAAAAATACAATGTAGAAATCAGCGCTCTCAGCTGTCATGGTAACCCTGTGCACCCAAATAAAGAAATTGCTGCACAGTTTGATAGCGATATGAGAAAGGCAGTACTTCTTGCAGAAAAGCTTGGTGTTCATCAGATTAATACTTTCTCAGGCTGTCCCGGTGATTGTGACACGGCAAAATACCCTAACTGGGTAACTTGCCCATGGCCAAATGATTTTGGTGAAATTCTTGATTACCAGTGGAATGAGGTTCTTATTCCTTATTGGAAAGAGTTTGTTAAGTTTGCGGTAGCTCACGGTGTAGATAAAATCGCCCTTGAGCTTCATCCCGGATTCTGTGTCTATAATACCGAAAGCCTTTTAAAGCTTCGTAATGCAGTTGGTAAAGAAATTGGTGCAAACCTTGACCTTTCACATCTTATTTGGCAGGGTATGGACCCTATTGCTGTTATTCGTGCATTAGGTAAGGAAGACGCGATTTTCCATTTCCATGCAAAAGATACAAAGATTGACGCTATCAATACAGCTGTTAACGGCGTTCTTGATACAAAATCTTATGCAGACGAAGTTAATCGTTCATGGATTTTCCGCTCTGTAGGTTTCGGTAATGGCGAAACTTATTGGCGCGATGTTATCAGTAACCTTCGTATGGTAGGCTATGACTATGCAATTTCCATTGAGCACGAAGATTCACTTATGAGTCAGAACGAAGGTCTTGAAAAAGCGGTTGCACTTCTTAAGAATTGTATAATAAAAGAGGGGCTTGCAGCTGCTTGGTGGATCTGATTTTGATATTTGGTGCATAACTTATTTTAATCCATTTGCAGTACCTTTGTACAGCGGTGTGTCTTAAAACTATGCTCTGAAACAGAATTCCACAATTTTTAAATTGCGCCACAGGCCTTTAATTTTGAATTTTACATTTTAAATTTTGAATTTTTCCAGGTGTTATTATGAGTAATAAAATCAATGTAGTTGTTGTAGGCTATGGTGGTATGGGGCGTTATCATGCCAATCATATTGCTGAGTTTGAAAAGTTTAATTTGTCAGGTATCTATGATATTAAAGAGGAAGCTTGTCAGGTTGCTCGCGACAAAGGTGTTTTTGTATATAATAGCTTTGAAAGCGTTCTTGCAGATGAAAACGTTGAACTTATTGTTTGCGCTACCTACAACGATTGCCACAAGGATATTGCCATTCGTGCAATGCGGGCAGGGAAGGCTGTTATCAGCGAAAAGCCTGTAACTCTTTGCTCTGAAGATTTAGGAGAAATGATTGCTGTATCTGAAGAAACAGGTATGCTTTTCACAGTTCACCAAAACAGACGTTGGGATAACGACTATCGTATGGTGAAAAAGGTGCTTGAAACAAACGAATTAGGTAATGTTTTCTCTATAGACTCAAGAGTTTATGGTTCACGTGGTATACCCGGTGATTGGCGTCGCGAAAAGCAGCACGGTGGCGGTATGCTTCTTGACTGGGGTGTTCATCTTCTTGATCAGATATTGATGCTCAATGAGGGTAAAAAGATTTCGAGCGTTTATGCCACAATGACTAACGTTACCAACGATGAAGTTGACGATGGTTTCAGGGCTTTGATTAAATTTGAAAATGGTCCTGAATGCCTTGTGGAAGTATTTACCAATAATTTCATCGAAGCACCCCGTTGGTATGTGTGCGGTGAAAACGGTACTGCTATCATTCGCGATTGGGATATGAATGGTGAAATAGTTAAAATCAAAGATTGGGAAACAATGGACGCGGTTCCGATTCAGGCAGGTGCAGGCATTACAAAAACTATGGCACCAAGAACTGATGAAACAATAAAAAAATTCCCGTTTGAAAAAATATATGTTGAATGGGCGGATTACTACAATAACATTTATGACGTTCTCAGGAATGGTGCTGAACAACTTATTACACACTCTCAACAACGTAGATTGATGCTTCTTATGGAGGCTATTGTGAAATCTGCTGAGAAAAACGAGGTTATTTATTTTGAGTAAATCTTTTTTACAAAACACTTGAAATTTATGTAAGAAAGTGATAAAATAGTAAAAAATAGTGTTGAAAGGTGCTTTTGTATATGAAAAAAGTTATCTCTTTAATTATGAGTGTATGCTTGCTCTTCACAATGTTTGCTTGTGTTTCAAGTGCAGCAAGTGTTGAAGTAGAACAGACTCTTCCTGCATTTGTAAGATTATGTCCTGGTACAGTAATTGGTGAGGCTACAGAAGAAGTTTTACCTGTTCCTGTAGTTTACGGCAGTGTTTTTTCATCAGGTTGGGAAATTAAAGTTGAAGGTGGCGATTGGGTTCCATACAATGGTGAGCCTATTGAGCTTTCAGATAATGGTGCAAAAATCAGATATTTTGCAATAACTTACTCAAACGATATTAAAGAGTATGCATATTCAAATGAATGTGATTTATTTGTTAGGCATAATCCTACAGGCCCGTATTGTTACAGTGGTACAGACCATTGGAGAGAGTGCGCAGATTGTGGCGGCAGAGATGGTGAAGAACTCCATGAATTCTTTAACGAGTTTGATATGGAGAATGATGAAGGTGCAGACACAGTATGTAAGGTTTGTGGTGCAAAGAGAACTTCACAGTGGACCGGTCTTGCAGGTTTCTTCTCATGGCTTCTTAAATTAATTGTTAACTTAATTGGATAATTTCGAAATAAAGGGCTTGTTATAAGCCCTTTATTTTTTGCAAAAATTTCTACAAATAGACAGCGTCAATTTCTTGACATTAGTTAAATATTAAGGTATATTAATTGGTAGAGCTTAATAGCAGAACCTAATAGGGTTCAATGAATTTTTAAGGAGTGAACAGTAAATGGATTCAGGCAGTAGTGGGCACGGGCGAAGTAGTTTATATTTAAAACCGGCGATAGCAATAGTTCTGAATCTTGGACTGTTGCACTGAAATCATTTGATTTTTTACCATAGGTACGGCAAATAGTCGTGTCTATGTATTTGTCGCTGAGTCTTAGGGCTCGGTTTTTTATTTTCTTTTTCGTCCTCAATTCTGCTGAAAGGGTGAGTTTCACCAACTACAAAGGAGGAGAGGTTATTGACAAAAGAAGTTTTTGAAAGACTTTTATCAGAAAAACAATACAAAGCAATAAAAAGCATTTTTGATACAATGAATCCGGTAGATACAGCTACATTGTTACCGGAATTCGAACAAAAAGAACTTGTGCTTCTTTTCAGGCTTATTCCTAAAGAGAACGCTTCAATGGTGTTTACTTACCTTGACCCTGAGGAGCAACAGATTCTTTTAGAGGCATTTACAGATAGAGAGCTTGAGTTTATTATGGACGAAATGTTCATTGACGATACAGTTGACGTTATTGAGGAAATGCCTGCAAACGTAGTAAAACGTATGCTTGCGGCCGCAGGAGACAAAAGAAACGCTATAAATACAATTCTCAATTATCCTGAGGACAGCGCCGGCAGTATTATGACACTGGAATATATAAGCCTTCATCCATCAATGACTATAGGTGATGCGCTTAAAAAAATCAAATCAATGGGTGAAGAATCCGTAACGGTTAATATCTGTTACGTTATAGAGAAGCATAGGCTTTTAGGTACTATCAGCGCTATGGATCTTCTTACCTGCGATGATGATGAAAAAATTACAGATGTTATGGATGAAAATCTCATAACAGTTCATACACTTACCGATAAAGAGGAAGTGGCTCAGCTTTTTGATAAATACGATGTTCTTACGATTCCTGTTCTGGATAAAGAGGACTGTATTGTGGGTATCGTTACCGTTGACGATGCTATCGACGTTATTCAGGAAGAGGCGGAAGAGGACTTCCAGAAAATGGCTGCTATTGCGCCTACTGATAAGCCTTATCTTAAGACCTCTGCCTTCTCCTTATGGAAGGTTCGTATTCCGTGGTTGATACTCCTTATGCTATCTACCACGTTTACAGGTATTATAATTTCATCCTTTGAGGATGCACTT
>JAZNME010000037.1:0-96721 GCA_045579445.1 Acutalibacteraceae bacterium
AGACCGTTATCCGGGCATAGGTGTTCATTGTGAAAAAACTGCTGTTCCTCAAAACAGGCAAGGCGGTTATAAATATTGGCGGGCAGCTGATGTTTTGGAATTTACATCTCACGGATATGACGGTTATGTATTTGATGAAGAAGGTAATAGAATTGATTTTACCGGTTACAGAGCAGACTGTATAAATGAATTTGCCATTGAGTATATTAATAACCATAACGATGAAAAGCCATTTTTTATGTTCATATCTCAGCTTGAACCCCACCATCAGAACGATAGGGGACATTTTGAAGGACCAAGGGATACAGTTGACAACTTCCGCCACTATCCTTTGCCTGAAGATTTAACCTTTCTCAAGGGGGATTATAAAGAAGAATATCCCGATTACCTTGCCACCATTCACGCCCTTGACGAAAATGTAGGTAAACTAGTAAAAACACTTAAAGAAAAGGGAATATATGATAACACTGTTTTTGTGTATACAAGCGACCACGGATGTCATTTCAAAACACGAAACGCCGAATATAAACGCAGTTGTCATGATTCGAGCATACACACACCGCTTATTTTCGGTGGCGGAGCCATCAAGAAGGGTAGCCCCCTAGACTGTTTAGTAAGTCTTATTGATATTCCATCGACACTTTTAAGTCTTGCTGATATTGAAATACCGGAAAGTTATTCAGGTAATATTCTTCCTGTTGTAAGCAAAAATGTTCCTGAAAGAGATTGTGTTTTTGTTCAGATAAGTGAATCACATATAGGGAGAGCTGTTCGAACAAAAAGATGGAAATACTCTGCACGTGCAATAGGCTCAGGATGGCACAAACCAAAAGCGATTCATTATTTTGATGATTATCTGTACGACATGGAAAATGATCCACACGAGAAAAACAACCTTGTTAAAAACGAAAATTATGAAAAAATTCTTAGTCAGATGCGCAGTTTGCTTGCAAGAGAAATGGTTAATGCAGGCGAAAGAAAACCTGTTTTCCACAAACCACTACAAGTAAAAAACTATTGATATCTGAAATCAGTTTTGCAAAAAACAAATATGTTGCAAAAATAAAGTACATTAAATAATATTTTTAATTGCTACAGGAGGCAGGTATTATGAAAAAGATAATCTTAAAAATAATTTCATTGATTGTTTGCGGTGCAATTCTTTTGTTATGCTTTTCGGGATGCACTCAAGCCCCGCAAAAAGATGAGGACTTCAGAGTTACTGCTTATGTGAGAGGAGCGTTTATTCAATCTGATGAGGCACTTCATCCTGAGGATTTTGATATAATTACAGATGTTATTCTTTTTGAATGCGCATCATTTGATAACAAAGGTGAAATAGTTTACGATAAAGATATGCTTGAAGTCGCTCTCAAAAATCTTCGCACTGCAATAGGTAACAGAGATGTGGATATCACACTTAATTTATTGGGCCCCGGATCTGTAACTGACTCTACCGTTTGGGAGGAACAGATGGAATCCCAAAGCGATGAACACAACAAGGCATTTAAGAGTGGCATTTTAGAAGAAAATATTGTAAAAATACTTGATGAATATAATTTAGATGGTGTTCATTTCGATTATGAATATCCGTTATCAAATAAAGCGTGGAGGGTTTACAACAGGTTCCTTGTATCATTAGATGAGCAGTTGGGTGAATATACTCTCGGTGTTACTTTTGTGGATTGGAATATGAACTATACCAGTAAAGCAGCAAAAGCAGTTGATTTTTTTGAGCTTATGACCTACGATTATGTTGACAGTAATGGCAAACACGCTACCTATGACGATACTGTTGCAATTATTGAAGGTATGAAACTTAAAGCTATATCTCCTTATAAAGTGAATATCGGACTTCCGTTTTATTCAAGACCTACTGATATGTCTGCATATTGGTACGGATACAGTGAGTGTTATGAAAAAATTAATGCTGACGGTTGGTACCATTGCGATGAAATCAACAAAGATTTTTGGTTCAATACACCTTCTGTAATTGAAAAGAAAACCGACTATGCTATAAACAACGGTTACGGTGGTGTTATGCTCTGGCACTATACCTGTGATCTGCCTTCATCACAGGAAGGTTCACTTATCCGTGCTATCGGAGATGCTGTGGAAAAAGCAGAGGTTTGATATAATTGTTCTGGAAATATGGGTTCCGAATGCTGTGGCTGCGAAAATCACAAAGTCTTTGTAATTATGCCTCAACCCTATAAAAACAGCCGAAAACCTTGATTCTGCTAAGGTTTTGACTTATCTTCTGCACCAAAAAACGGAATCACTTTCTGTAGCTTCGTTGTTTTTGTAGAAACAAAGCAAATAGTTTAAGGGTTTACTGAAACAATCGTATAATTCACCAAAACAGAGGCTGTTTCTTTATTGAAATCACCAAAAATAAACGTGGTGTTCTTATTTTGTTTGATTTTAGTGCTTTTTGTGGTAAAATACTAATTGTATTATTGTGGTTATTTCCACACATAAGGAGGATTATACATGAGTCGTCAGGAACTCTTCTGCGAGAAAAACGGTAAGCTTCACGTAGGTCATACAATACTTACAGGCTTCGCTTTCCTTGCATCTTCTATTGCATGGGCTATTTATGACCCATACATTACAAAAATACTCAACAGATTACTTACAGAATCCGCATGGATAACAAGCCTTAGCCAGAGCCTTAACGAAGCTTTCCCTGTGCTTGCAGAATTTGCAAAAACGCAGGGTCAGGATGTTAACGCCGCAGGTGGCGGTATTACCCTTGTTCCGTTATTCATCGGTATAATTATGACATTTGATAACATCTTTGGTGTTATATTCCAGCCAACCTTCGGTAAGCTTTCAGACCGTTGCCACTCAAAGCTCGGTAAGCGCCGTCCTTTCATTGTTTTCGGCGCTCCTGTTTCTGCAGCGTTGTTTGCAATTATCCCATGGGTTGCATTAACAAACTCTCTTCCCGCAACAATGATTTTCATCATCCTCTTTGTTTTCTCAATGTCTCTCTGGAGAGCTCCTGCAGTTGCTCTTATGCCTGCTCTTACTCCACCAACATTGAGAAGTGAAGGTAATGCTATCATTAACCTTATGGGCGGTGTTGGCTCAGTTATCGGTATGGTTGCAGGTACTGCAGTTGGTGGTGTTTACCTTCTTGCCACAGGTGTTAAGGTTACTGCTGAAAACGAGCAGACTACAAGCTTCCCATATGTTTTCCTTGTAGGCGCAATCGTTATGATTATAGGTATGCTTGTTGTTCGCGTATTTGTTAAGGAGCCTTCAAGCAAGGTTGATGCAGGTATTGCAAGAATGGAAGCTGCAAATGCAAAGGCAGCAGCTGAAGCAGAAAAAGCAGCTAAGAAAGCTGAAAAAGAAGCAAGAAAAAATCAGAAGCTTTCAAAGAGCGAAAGAAAGAGCCTTATCTTTATGCTTGGCGGTTTGTTCTTCCTCTTCTGCGGTACAAATGCAATTACAACATTCTTTGCGCTTTTTGCATCCGAGGTTCTCGGTAAATCTACAGGCGAAGCAACTATTATGACAACTCTCTTTGCTGTTTGCTCAGCAGCCGCTGCTATTCCTGCAGGTAAAATGGGTAAAAAGCTTGGCAGAAAGAAAACTATCCTTATCGGTCTTGTAATCTTTATGGCAGTTTTCCTTATGTATGTTCTTACAGGCAGTATGGCTCTTATCTGGGTTGCTCTTATCTTCGGCGGCTTTGCTAATATGCTTATTACTGTTAACACTCTTCCTCTTGTTCTCGACATCGGTGGTATTGATAAGGTTGGTACTTTTACAGGCTACTACTATACAGCAACCTTCTCAGCACAGATTGCATCACCTATCGTCTACGGTATTGTTCGTATGCTTTCAGGCACATATCTTTCACTCTTCGTTTACAGTCCGATTATGTTTATAATCAGTATCCTTTGCATACTCTTCGTTAAGCACGGCGAGGCTGTTCCCGACGAGGTTGTTAAGAAAATAGAAGAAGAAAACGATTAATAACACAAAAAAGGCGGTCAGTTGACCGCCTTTTTTCTTGTTGTTTTTCGTATAAGAATATATTATAATAAATAATAATTATTTTATATTTTCAGGTGATTGGATGCTTGAATATTTTTTGATATATATTCTTATAATTTCTACTGTTACTGCAGCGGTAACCTTTTATGATAAAAAGGCGTCAGTAAAATTTCCGCGCCACAGAGTCAGTGAAGCTATGTTTTTTTTACTTGCTCTTACAGGCGGAGCAGCTGCAGAGCTTGCAGTTATGAAGAAAATACGCCATAAGACGAAGCATAAGCGTTTTATGATAGGCCTTCCTATTATTATTGTTCTTCATATTGTACTGCTGATCTTGTTTTTCACTTATTATATTTAAATTTCAGGAGGTGGAAATGTGGTAAATCTTGAGTCAAGAATTCAATACCTTAAAGGCGTGGGAGAAGCCCGTGCCAAATTATTTGCAAAACAGAATATTTACAGCGTTTCCGACCTTTTAAGAAATTATCCGCGTGCATATGAGGACTGGAACTTTGTTACTCCTATACGCGACGCCCAAATTAACGAAAACGTGTGCCTTAAAGCAGTTGTTGCTCAGGCGCCATCAGTTGTAACTGTAAAAGGCGGCAAAATTCTTGTTAAAACATCAATTGCAGATGGAACTGACTATATGCAAATAGTTTTCTTTAACAATAAATATGTTAAAGATCAGTTGAAAGAAAACGAAGAGTATCTTTTCTTTGGCAAGGTAACGGAAGATAAGTATGGTGGAAGAACAATGCTTTCTCCTCGCTTCGAAAAAGCAGGGGATAAGCAGAGGATACGCCCAATTTACAAGGCAACCTCCTCTCTTTCATCTAAAACCACAGAGCGCCTTGTTGAAACAGCTCTCAAGCAGCTTGACGGCAACATTCCCGAAATTCTTCCTCAATATCTTATAAATAAATACAGGCTTATGCCTTTTAAAGATGCCCTCAGAGCAATTCATTTTCCGGAGAGTGAAAAAGAGCTTTCTCTTGCAAAGCGCAGGTTTATTTTTGAAGAGCTTTTGCTTTTGCAGATGGGTCTTTTATGGCAAAAATCTTCTACCTTAGGAAGAGTTGCGCCTAAAATGGCAGCGGATTTTTCAAAGGATTTTTTCAGCTCTCTTCCTTTTGAACCAACAGGTGCGCAGAAAAGGGCAGTAAGCGAAGCAATACAGGATATGGGAACCTCAAAGCCTATGAATCGTCTGTTGCAAGGTGATGTTGGTTCAGGTAAAACTGCAGTTGCTGCCGCCCTTATGTATAATGCGGTTAAAAACGGATATCAGGCGGCTCTTATGGCTCCCACTGAGGTTCTTGCAAATCAGCATTATAAAACTCTGAAAACCTTTTTCGGAGAAGAAATAGAAATAGTTCTTCTCACAGGCTCAGTTACTGCTGCAAAGAAAAGAGATATACGAGAAAAAATAAAATACGGCAATGCCCATATTGTAGTTGGAACTCATGCCATTATTCAGAACGATGTTGAGTTTTTCAAGCTTGGTCTTGTTATTACAGACGAGCAGCACCGCTTTGGTGTAAAACAAAGGGCATCCCTTACAGATAAGGGCGCAAATCCTCATACACTTGTTATGTCCGCAACGCCTATTCCTCGTACACTTGCTATGATGATTTACGGCGACCTTGATATTTCAATTCTTGATGAGCTTCCTAAAGGCAGACAACCTGTAAAAACATATTGCGTGCCTACAAGCTATCACGAAAGAATATACAATTTCCTTAAAAAGAATATTGCTCGGGGACGACAATGCTACATTGTTTGCCCTCTTGTAGAGGAATTGGAAAGCGATCTTGTTCCTGCTACCGAATATTATGAATATTTAAAAGGCACTCATTTCACCGATTGCACCTTAGGTCTGTTGCACGGACAAATGAAAGCCAAAGATAAAGACGCCGTTATGAAGCGCTTTTACAATGGGGAAATTGATTTGCTTATATCAACTGTTGTAATAGAGGTTGGCGTTGATGTGCCTAACGCTACAATTATGGCAATTGAAAATGCAGAAAGATTCGGTCTTTCCCAGCTTCATCAGCTCAGAGGCAGAATAGGCAGAGGTACAGAGGAAAGCACCTGCATCCTTCTTTCTGATGCCCGGAATGAAGAAGCAACTGACAGATTTAAAATTATGTGCGAAACTACTGACGGATTCGTAATTGCTAAAAAAGATCTTGAAATGAGAGGACCCGGTGATTTCTTCGGCTCTCGTCAACATGGTCTGCCGGATATGAGAGTGGCAAACCTTATGACAGATACCCGAATTCTTTACGAAGCCCAGAATTCTGCCAAGGAAATTATAAATTGTACAGTAGAAATTTCCGAAGATGAGCGTAAAGCCCTTGAAAATGAAGTTGATAAGCTGTTTGCAAGGGTAAGCTTTAATTAGATACCAGTCGCCAGATGCCAGATACCAGAGCTTCGCGTTTATCCAACCAAAGAATAAAGGGAAGAGAACTACCCACCACCAACACAAATAGATTAATTTCTCGCTTAAAAATTTGTTGTTCAGGTAAGCAGTGTTAAGTCCTCTTGTGGTACCCAAAATTGTTTGCTCGTTGCTCACTTCGCACAATTTTGACCACTGCGCCAACTCACACTCCCTGTATCGCCCACAGGGCGCGGTCGTGCTCCTTGCCCCCTCCCTATGCTTACGCACAGGGATGATAGGCTTCGCAAAGCTTTATAATAACGGCGTAGCCCCTAAACTTACCACTTGCCACAACTATATACAAAAGCAAATCAGGCGTAATTCAATTAACTAAAACGCTTTTTGGAAATTTTGATGAAGAACGCGGTTTTAGAATGCGACGCTGTACAAAGGGACTGCGAGCAGGCTAAAACAAGTTATTCGCAAAATATCGGAAAAGAAAAAGGAGAATATATATGCAACTACTCAAAATCGACAAGGATAACTATATCGGTCAGGCTGACCCTTATATTATTGAGCACCAAGGAAAATATTACATTTATACTACAGGTGATGACGGTCTTTACGGCTATTCCTGCGACACGCTTTTAGGTGATTGGAAATTTGAAGGTCAGATTTTCACATTAGAGGGCAGAGACCATTTCTGGGCGCCATCCGTAATTTACCTTGACGGCAAATTTTATATGTATTTCTCCTTTGAATATTATGAGGATGTGCCTGACCAAGGCGGACATCATCAGGCGATGCATGTTGCAGTAAGCGACAACCCTATGGGTCCTTTCACTCTTGCAGGGCAGATAGCCCATCCATTCAGTATTGATTCACATATTGTAAAAACTGATGCAGGCCTTTTCCTTTTTTATTCTCCTAATACCTTTGAAGGTGAAAGAATCGGAACTCATATTGTAGTGCAGAAAATGAAAGATCCATATACACTTGAGGGCGAGTCGACAGTTGTGCTTCTCGCCTCGATTGATGAGGAGATTTTCAAGCGCGACCGCTACAAAGAAGGTCAGCATTGGCACACCCTTGAAGGTGCCTTCTGGTTTCAGGAGGGCGAGTGGCAGTACCTTATGTATAGTGGTGGCAGATATGAGGATGAAACATATTTCGTAGGCTATGCAGCAGCAAAAACTACCGAACAGGATTTACGAAAGGTTAAATTCCAAAAAATGCCTGACGAAAATACATACGCACCACTTCTGAGAAGTAACGATTGGGAAGAAGGCACAGGCCACAACAGCGTTATTAAGGTAGATGGTCAGTATTACTGCGTTTACCATGCCCGAAATACCGAGGCAGACGGTCTTAATGGCGACAGACGTAATGCAAGAATTGCAAAAATGCACGTAGCAGACGGAAAAATAACAATAGAAAGATATCCTGACCACATATAAAAATAACCTGCAGGCCAAATTTGGTCTGCAGGTTATTTTACTCTGTTACAACACCTTTTTTAAGGATAATGTTTGCATAAAGAGCCATTTCGCTGGTAGCAATAATTGCATACGCATCCTTTGCTCTGTCGTAGAAAGCAAAGCGTTCGATTTCGCTCATTTTTGTTTCGCCATTGTGCTTATCAACAATTGACTGATACTCTGCCCAGATTGTTGGTGTTGGGTCTCCTTTGGTTGTCTGCATAAGCATTACAGGGCTCTCAACATATGTATCAAGAGGGAAAAGCTTTAAGATAGCATCGAGGAGCTCAGGCACATTGTGGCCGTCGCATCTGATAAGTCTCTGTGCATTGCTTGCAGCAGGGAAGTTACCGTCGCCGATAACGATTTCATCACCATGACCCATTTCATCAAGAATCTTCAAGAGCTCAGGGCTGATAATGTTTGGAATACCTTTTAACATAAATTTATTCTCCTTTAATTTTTAAATATTTTGTCTCTGACTTGTTTTTGAAATCAGCAAACAGAAATCAGCAAGTAGAGGTGTTGCGAAGCTTTATAATTGCAAACGCAGTTCCGAAATTTTGAATTTTGAATTTCGAATTTTAAATTTATTTTCTTATCTGCCTTATATCCTCGCCTACAAACTCAAGCACCTCAAAGCCGTTAAGCCTTGATGTAAGACGCTGGCCATAGCGGTTTTCAAGCTCGGTTACGGAAAGGTTAGAAATTATAATCAACGCTTTTCCGTTAAGAATGGCGTCGCAAACCAACTCGTTTATTGAAGCGTTGCCGAAGTCTGATTCAAACTCAGCACCAAGGTCATCAATAATTATAAGGTCTGCTGCGCTTATATCCTCCTCAATGCTTGTATCACTTCTGCCGAAGCTTTCGTTTTTCATCTGCTTAACAATTTTAGAAACAGTGTTGTAATAAACGTTAAAGCCGTTAGAAGTTAATTTATTAAGCACTGCAAGGGCAAGGTGAGTTTTTCCAAGACCTGTACCACCGCAGAAAAAAAAGCTGTTTGAATGAGGTGTAAAATTTTCCGCGTATGCTTTAAGCATTTCATAGCAACCGCGCATATATTCACGGGGAGAGTAGCCCAAAGCTCTGTCTTTAATATCGGAATAAAGGTTAACATCAAAGGTATCAAAGGTGGATTTAGCGAGCAAAGGACTGCAGGAAAGCTCACCAACAGAAAGCTGCTGTAAAAGCTGAAGATGGCAATCGCAAAGCTTACCGTTAAGTATACCTGAATCATTACATTTTTTGCAGGTGTAAGGAATATCAAGGTAATCTGCAGGGTAGCCTGAAGCAGCAATCAACGCTTTTTTAGCTTCCTGAGCTTCAAGATTGCGCTTTGCAATATCTGCAACATTAACCTTTTCACCATTACCGCCTACGCTTTTAATAACCTGAAGGGCGGCATTCTTCATCTCGTTTTCAATATCAACGAGCTGAGGGTTTTTGGCAATAAATTCTTTTCTGCGCATATCATAAAGATGCTCTGCCTGTTCTCTTCTTTGTTTGAGAGCCTGCTCAGCCTTCTGATAGATTATTTCGGAAAATTTCATTTATTCTCCTCCTCGTTTGCGTAGCGTTTTGCCCAATCAAGCACACTGCTTTTGCCAACTTTTTCTGTATCATAAGATTTCTTTACCTCTTTAGGTAAAGATTTTTTCTCTTTTTCCATAGCCTGTTGCGGTGTAGTAATACCTGAACGCGCCCATTTTTTTAAAAGCTTGCCTGCATCTGAAAAAACTTTATTTGATTCATTCAGAGCATGGCATATAAGCTCATCTGAGCAATTAAAATCAACAGACCATTCACGAAGAAATTTGTGAATTCTCGGAGCAGGGGAATCACCCTCTAATCCGGCAGCTTCTTTTGCTGCTAGAAAGCAGCTCTGAATTTTTTCAAGAGCAAGAAGCTCTTCTTCAACTGCTTCCATAGTATCAATTCCGCGTTTTGCCCAATCCTCCGCTCTGCTCTTTATAGCTGACGAAGATGTTTTGCCTTCCCATTTCTGGTGCTGAAGAAGGGTGATAATAACCTCAGGCGGAAAGCCGTAATAGTCGTAAATCATAAGTATAAGGGCTTGGGTATCGTAACCGAAGGTACCCAAAATGCTTTGCGCCTCATTATATATAAGCGTCAGCTCAGGCGTCTGGGTTATTCTCAGAGCAATATCTCTTTGAGTCGGCTTTTTGAGAGGCAGACTACGCACGGGAGCTTTAGGCGCGCGCGTAATAATCTCCTCTTTTTCTTCTGTAGGAGAAGATAAGGTTTTCGCGTTACCTGAAGCGCGTTTTGCAAGAGCTTCATCTATTGCATTATCAACAGAGATAACACCATAGCCTTCCCAATAAGCCAGGCAATCGTTTACGTCAGCAGCAGAAAGACCTGTACATGCTGCAATCTGCTCATTGTCAGATACACCATCGGGATTTCTCAGGATAAAAAGCAAAACCTTAAAGCTTGCTGCTGGAGCAAGCTTTAAGTGTTTATCAATTATATCTGTAGGAACAGCTACCGCTCCGTTAAGATAGTCGCATTTTAATTTAATCATAATTATTCAGGGAATTTTGCAATTACACCTACGGATTTTCCGTTGACATACTGTGCAATGCCGTTCATATCAATATTCTTGGATAATGTTCTACCGGCAATAACGTATCCACCCTTTGGGGCAAGACAAACAGCGTTAGCGCTTTCGTCTGCAGTACCACCGAAGGAACGTGCCCATGAAAGATTACCGTACATATCAAAGGAAGCGATAACTATATCGTCGCCGCCACGTGTTGTTATTCCTTTAAAGTCTCTTGTTGAGGAGTTAGAGCTACCGGTAGCAATAAATGAACCATCTTCTTTTTCTACAATGTCAACAAGGTCGTCGTCGTACTGTCCTCTGAAAGGTCTTGCAAAGGAAATGCTTAAATCGTTATTCAACTTAATGATGTAAGCGTCGTAACCACCGCGTGAGCCTAAGTTTCCGACAAATAAGCTATCTTTAGAGCCAATATCGTTAGAGTTTGAACGGCCTACAACTACAATGCCGCCGTCTTTACAAGCTGTAATACCTGAGAAAAGCTCGTTTCCTGTTCCTGCAAGAGGAGCTACGCCTACATACTTACCGCTGGAAGAAAATTTAACAACACCGCCATCGGTTTTACCGAGTTTTTTGAAGAGTGAGCCTGATGCAAAGTTACCAACGCAGTATATGTTGCCGTCCTTGCCAACACACACATCATTAAAGTTATCTGTGTTTCCGCCTACAATGTTTTTCCATACGACGTCGCCTTTAGAATTGTATTTAACTACGCAAGCAGCAGATTCGTTGGCAGGTTTATTGAAGCCTGCGGCATCACCATCGTTGTTACCCACAGAACCTACAACTACAATTCCGCCGTCGCTACAAAGGTCAGCACCATAGAAAAGGTCAACGGTAGATGTCTGGAAGATTTTGTACCATTCTTCGTTACCTTTTTTGTCGTACTTATACACGAAGGCATCGTAGTAACGATTTACTTTTTTGCCACCAATATTTTTACCATAACCAACAGCATAGAAGCCGCCATCACTAGTTGCGACAACATCTGTAACAACATGCAGACCCTTGTTGCTACCTACTGCCATTCGCCAGGTTTCGTTGCCGTTATCATCAAATTTTGAAAGAACTGTATAGGGAGTTGCAAGACCACTTTCATAAAATTCTGCGAAATCACCATTTTTGGAGTTTGTAACATTGGCAGCAATATATGAGCCGTCTTCAAGAACATCAATGCATGAATAATAATCTGCTTCTGTGCCACCTAATGATGTTTTCCAGTCTATATCAGCCGGAGCAACTTTATCAGGGTTACTTGTAAGCTCAACTATTGTAGTGTAAACATCACCCTTGTTATCAACAGCTGTATTGCCCTGGCCATCAGTAATAACAACAGAGGTTGTACCTAAAACAAGACCGCCATCAGGAGTCTGTTCATTTGGTTTTTGAGGGAGAGTAGCAATCTCAGTAACCTTTTCGCCCTGCGCATCTGTAACTGTTTCACCTTTGGCGTCTGTTACCTCAACAGGCACGGTAACAACTGTATCTACATAAACAACTGTAGTTAAAACATCACCCTTGCTGTTTGTAACTTCTTCAACAATAGTTGTTGTAAGCTCATCGCCGTTTTCATCTGTAACTGTTTCACCTTTGGCGTTGGTAACAAGCTCAGCTTTTATTTCAGTAACGGGAACAATTGTTGTTTCAGGAATAATTGTAACAGCCATACCATTATCGTCTGTAATTGCTACACCATTTTCATCTGTTGCATAGAAAATCTGTTCCTTTGTTGTACCTTCGGGAAGTTTACCGTTGTCGTTTGCTTTCTTTAAAACAACAGCCAACACAACAGCGCCCGCTATCAATGCAACGATAACAGGAATAATTATAGCAAGAAGCTTTTTATTACATTTCTTTTGCGGTTGTTTATTTAAATTGTTTTTTTGTGGTGCAGGAGCAGGCTTTTTTACCGGTGGTGGGGTAGGTGCCTTAGCTTTCATAGGTGGTGGAGTTGGCTTTTTTGCCCCTGTAGAATTTACCTTTTTTTCATCCATTATAAGAACCTCCGTACATAGAGAAATAATATTAAATAAAGAGCATAAGTACTCATTCTATTACATAATACCATAATACATTTAATTTTTCAATTGTAAAAAGGTAACAAAAGAAAAAACTTGCATATTACATAAAAAACAAGGTGTGATATTATGTAATATCAATAATTTTACATTTTACTCAAAAAAATCGTTGAAAACAAAAATTTTATGTGCTAAAATACCAAAGTATAGTAGCCTTTTTATAGCTTTAGGTGAAAAAAGTGGCTTTTGCCATTACTCATATACAGGGAGGAATTATTTTGAAAGCATACAGTAGAGAAAATATCCGCAACGTTGCAATTGCGGGCCATGGCGCAAGAGGTAAAACAACTCTTGCAGAGGCAATGCTTTATCTTTCCGGCGCATCCGACAGATTAGGTCGCGTTGCAGACGGTAACACTGTGCTTGATTTCGATGCAGAAGAAAAGAAGAGAAAGGTTTCTGTTTCGTCAGCTCTTGCATATTTTGAGTGGAGAGACAGAAAAGTTAATATTATTGACACTCCCGGTCTTTTTGACTTTGAAGGCGGCAGAGCAGAGGGTTTAAGAGCTGCTGAGTCTGTTATAGTTGTTCTTTCTTGCGGTCATAATGTAGACGTTGGCGCAGAGAAAACATTAAGAGCAGCAGGCAGAAAGGGTCTTTCTAAGTTTATCGTTGTTACAAAGTGCGACGGTGAAGACAGAGACTTCTTTAAAACACTTAACAACTTAAAGGATAAATATGGTACAGCTATTTGTCCTGTTGTTATTCCTTACGTAGTTGGCGGTAAGGTTGATTGCTACGTTAACTTCCTTCAGAATAAAGCATTCAAGTATGATAACGGTAAGGCAACAGAGGTTCCAATGCCTTCTGACGCTCTTATTGATGATATTCATGCAGCATTTACAGAGGCTGTTGCTTCTGCTGATGACGAGCTTATGATGAAATTCTTCGATGGTGGAGAATTTACTCACGACGAAATCGTTGCAGGTCTTTCACAGGGCGTTCTTGACGGTACTGTTATCCCTGTTTATGCTTGCTCAGGTCTTACCACAGACGCTGTTGACCTTGTTATGAACGGTATTACAAAGCTTGCTCCTGCACCAAAGGGTGAAGGCGATTATGAATGCGATTCAAATGGTCCTCTTGCAGCAATCTGCTTTAAGACTGTTGCCGACCCATTCATCGGTAAAATGTCATTCTTCAAGGTTGTTTCAGGTAAGATTACAGCGGCCACAAAGCCATACAATGCCCGTACCGAAGAAGAGGAGAAAATGGGCAAAATTGTTATGGTTAAGGGCGCAAAGCAGGAAGACGCTACAGAAATTATTGCCGGTGATATCGGTGTTGTTACAAAGCTTTCCGGCTTCAAAACAGGCGATGTTATGTGCGACGCTAAGGCTCCTGCAGAGCTTGAGGGCGTAGACTTCCCTGCACCATGCTATTCAATGGCAGTTAACGTTGTTAAGAAGGGCGACGAAGATAAGGTTGCTTCAGGTCTTAACAAGCTTGCCGAAGAAGACGGCGCAATGCTCTTCTACACTAATAAAGAAACAAAAGAGCAGATTGTTTCAGGTCTTGGTGAACAGCACCTTGAATCAATTGTTTCAAAGCTTAAAAACAAATACGGCGTTGAGGTTGAATTAACAGCTCCTCGCGTTGCATATAGAGAAACCATCCGCAAAACTGTTGACAAACAGGGACGTCATAAGAAACAGTCCGGTGGTCATGGCCAGTTTGGTGATGTTTGGATTCGTTTCGAGCCATATATGGGCGAAGAGGATTTCGTGTTTACAACAGACGAGGTTGTTGGTGGCGCAGTTCCGAAGAACTTCTTCCCTGCAGTTGAAAAGGGTCTTCTCGATTGTATCGCAGGCGGTCTTATCGCAGGCTACCCAATGGTAGGTATCAAGGCTTGTCTTCATGACGGTTCATACCACCCTGTTGACTCTTCTGAAATGGCGTTCAAGATGGCAGCCCGTATTGCCTTTAAGGCAGCTGTTCCTGAAGCAACGCCCACAATTCTTGAGCCTGTGGGAACTCTTAAAGCATATGTTCCGGATGACAACCTTGGCGATATTATCAGTGATGTTAACAAACGTCGCGGTAGAGTTCTTGGTATGGGACCTGCAGAGGAAACAATGACTCAGGAGCTTGTTGCAGAAGTACCAATGGCAGAAATGAGCGACTTTGCAATTGCTCTTCGTTCCGTAACAGCCGGCAGAGGCTATTTCTCACTTGAGTTTGCTCGTTATGAAGATGCTCCGGCACATGTTGCAGAGAAGGTAATAGCAGAGGCTAAGCTTGAAGACGACGAGGATTAATTTTTCAACGGGTCTTTTTGTACAGAACAAAACGGCAACCTTTCGAGGTTGCCGTTTATATTTTAAAAATTAGTTAAAATTACTTTTCTGCATGCTTTTTCGGTAGGAAAATCAAATAGCAACCAACCATATTTTTTAAGTGGTGTAAGGTCATATTTCATAAATTTTTTGCCAATATATTTTGCAGATTTTTTAGGGTTGTGCAAAAGATTTCCGCAAGAGAAAAAGCTTAATAAAACACCATATTTGCAAGGCGGATTCTGCAAGGTGGGAAGCACGGCATAATTCCATTTTTTCTTTGGTGAAAGCTTATACCAATCCTGAATAAAAACAGGCTCGCTATCCTTGCCGTCGCGGCGTAGCATAACTGAAACAAGGTGGGTTTTACCTATATATTTTCCTTGGTCAGGCCACCCTGAAAAATTAAGTCCGGTATTGTAATCTGTGTAAAAATCCTTGCTTGTATCCACAGAAAATCTATTGAAAAAAACAACTTTTCCTCTTACCTCAAAAAGCTGCGGAATGCGGTTTTCTTTATACCAGAAATCGTCGTTCAGGTAGTGATGAAAAAGTGCATCAAAAGTGTTTTCAGAGGTGTCTCCGTGGTCCCGTTTTATGCTTAAAATAAGGGTTTCGGTTGGGTTGTTTTTGAGAAATAAGCGGCAGTCGGAAAGCACATCCTCAAGAAGCAATAAACCTTGATGTGATGCGGTTTTAAAGCATTTCGATGCAGCATGAACAAGCTGTAATTTGTCCCCGTTTTTTTTAACTCTCAGGTCAAGAAAACGAACGCCCATATTCAGCTGTTCAGATATGCTTTTATCCTGACATTTTGAAAAATAAGAATACTGACAAAAGCGTGTTGCACTGTCGTGAGTTCCGGGTATATTTATCTCGGATAAAAAGGCTTCATCCGGAATATTTTTCATCCAGTCATTCATGGTTTCACCTTTTTTAAAAAAGCACCTTCCTGGGAAGGTGCTTTGGTTTTTATTTTGCGCCGTCATGTGTAAAAATAACAGCAACGGTTTTAAACATGATTTTTATGTCGTTTATTATGGAGCGATTATTTATATACTCCATATCGTAAACAATTTTTTCTTCAGGCTTTAAATCGTATCCGCCGTTTACCTGAGCAAGACCGGTAAGCCCCGGAGTAACACATAGCCTATGTTTAAAGCCGTGAATATATTTTTCAAATTCCTCATAGAAGCAATCTCTTTCAGGTCGTGGACCAACGAAGCTCATTTTGCCAGCAAGAATGCACAAAAGCTGAGGAAGCTCATCTAAACGGGTGTTACGGAGTATTCTGCCAACCTTTGTGATACGAGGGTCATCATCGCCTGAGCTCCACTGAGCACCATCAACCTCAGAATCTTTTATCATAGTGCGGAATTTAATGATTTTGAACGGTTTTCCGTTTTTGCCGAGGCGCTCTTGAGTATAAATTGCAGGGCCATCAGAGGTAGCTTTAACTACAATGGCTATAAGAAGCATTGGCAACCAGAGTACGCAAAGGGCACAAAAGGAAACACCAATATCAAACAACCTTTTCACTACCTTATAGAAAAGATTGCCTCTAATTCTTGCAGGAGGGTCAATAAAATATTCCTTGTCTGTTTCGTAAGGAATGATAACCTGAGAATCCTGTTGGTCTATTATGCAGTTTTCGTTAGTTGTTGTTATCACACAAAAACCCCACAAACTAATTTTTATAACTGTAGTCATTTTAATACAGATTTCGCGGTTTGTCAACAAAAACCAATATTTTGTGGGGGTTGGAAATCAAAGGCGACAGAGTGAAAAATTTGCAGTGCATATAAACCATAACAATATACTTATTGTATCTTGCATTTTCATTATATATGTGATAAAATTCAAAATGTATAATGATGTTTTATGCCCGAAAATAATATCAAGGAAGAAAGAAAATGTTAGAAAGAGCAATTCAGTTTTTAAAGAAAAATATTAAACCGATACTTTTTGTCGGGGATATAATCTGCCTTCTGGTAGCATTTGTAGCCGCAAGCTATCTTAAATTTGACGCACCAACGCTTTTTGATGGTTGGTTCGCAGGGAATATGTACTATATTTTGGTTGTAGATGTTGTAGCAACAATAGGACTTTTCCTGTTATTTAAAATTTACAGAATTATGTGGCAATTTGTTGTGGTCTCTGACTATATGAAGCTTGTTAAATCTTTCCTTGTGTCAAAGTTTATAACCTGCTCTTGTTTTTTCTATATTTGGATATATCCGTTTCTGGGACAGAAATACACCCGCTCATTCTTTACTTGGATGTTTATTTACTCGTTTATAAGCTTTGGTCTCATAACCCTCTCCAGAATGATGGTTTTCGGTGTTTACAGAGAGTGGCGAAAAATTCTTGCATCTAAAAACAATAGCGGAAATAAAAAGCGCATAAATGTTATGATAATTGGTGCAGGCAATGCGGCTTTCAGGCTTATTTCTGAACTGAGCAGACCAAAATTCGCAACAAAGTATAAAATTGTAGCACTTATAGATGACAGCAAGAGAAAGCATGGCGAATATTTAGGCGGTATAAGAATTGTTGGTGGCAGAGAAAAAATTGCAGAAACCGTAAAGGCTATGGATGTTGACGAAATTTTCTTTGCTGTTCCATCTGCTGATGAAAGAACAAAGAAAGAGATACTTAAAATCTGTAGCGAAACAGGTTGTGTGTTAAAAACACTTCCCGGTATTACAAGCATGAACAAAGGCCAGGATATCAGTTCTGCTCTTCGTAAGGTTGATTATACTGACCTTCTTGGCAGAGAACAGATAAAGCCGGACCTTGCAAAAGTTTTTGAACTTCTTAAAAACAAAACCGTTTTTGTTTCCGGTGGTGGCGGTTCAATAGGTAGTGAGCTTGTTCGCCAGATTGCGCAAAGTGGTGTTGCAAAACGAATTATAATTTTTGATATTGCAGAAAATGGTGCTTATGACATTCAGCAAGAGTTAAAAAGAAAATATCCGGATGTAGATTTAAAGGTACTTATAGGTTCTGTAAGAGATTCAAAAAGAATTGCAGAAATATTTAAAGAATATAAGCCGGAAGTTGTTTATCATGCTGCGGCTCATAAGCATGTTCCGCTTATGGAAGACAGTCCTAAGGAAGCTGTTAAAAACAATGTCTTCGGAACATATAATCTTGCAAGTATGGCGGATGCCTATGGCGTTGAACGATTCGTTATGATTTCAACAGATAAGGCTGTTAACCCGACTAATGTTATGGGTGCAACAAAGCGTATATGTGAAATGATAGTTCAGTCCTTCAACAAAAAATCTGAAACAGATTTTGTTGCCGTAAGATTTGGTAATGTTCTTGGATCAAATGGTAGCGTTATTCCTCTTTTCAAAGAACAGATTGAAAACGGTGGACCTGTAACCGTAACCCATCCTGATATTATTCGTTACTTTATGCTTATCCCTGAAGCTGTTTCTCTTGTGCTTCAGGCGGGAGCATACGCTAATGGTGGAGAGATTTTCATTCTCGATATGGGCTCGCCCGTTAAAATCAGTGAGCTTGCAGAAAACCTTATCCGTCTTGCAGGCTACACTCCGGGCGTTGATATGGAAATAAAATATACCGGTCTGCGCGAAGGTGAAAAGCTTTATGAGGAGCTCCTTATAAGTGAAGAAGGTATCCAAAAAACAGAAAACGACCTTATTTATATTGCAAGGCCAATGGATTTCGATTCCGAATACTTATTTGAAAAAATCAGTTATGCAAAAGAAATTATTGAAGATGCAAGCGCAGTAGAAATAGTTGACATTATAAAAGAGCTTGTGCCTACATTTTATCCTAATAACGAAAATTACAGAGATAAAACTGAGGAAGCGACTGTATAAGTCAACTTTTACCATGAAGTTAAGGAGGTAATACAAGTGAAAATTTTATATATTACCTCGGATGGTTTTGATACACCAAGCCCAAATAATCAGATGGCTGAGGTTATGATTAAAGAGTTCCTCGATAATGGCTACGATGTTCATCTTATTCAAAGCAGACGCAACCGAGTTTTTTCTGAAATACCTGAATCCTTGAAAGACAAAGCGGGATTCAGATGTGATATTATTGACAGGAAAGTTTTTGACAGACGAAAATTTGTCAAAAGATATTTGAATGATGTGCTGTTTGCTCTTTCTGCTATGAGAAAATGGAGAAAAGTAAAAGACGTTGATGTGGTTTATCTGCAGTCAAACCCCACAAGTGTGTATCATATACTTTTGCTCAAAATATTTCAGCGTGCTCCTGTGCTTTATACTGTGTATGATGTATGGCCGGGACATGCTTATGATATAGGCGTTATTAAATCTAAATTCCTTTATACTGCTTTCAGACTTCTTAACAAGCTTTGCTATAAAATGGCAGACCATATTTCAGTAATGTCTGAGGATATGAAGAAAACAATTATTGCTGAAGGCGCAAAGGAAAATAAAATCTCCATTGTGTCAGCTTGGTATGATGTTGAAACAACAAGAGAAATTTCCTTTGAGGAAAACAAATTTATTTCAAAATACAATATCTCGCCCGATAAATTTTATGTGCAGTTTGCAGGAACTATTGGTTTTGTTTTTGATTGCGATGCTGTAATTGAGCTTGCTAAAAGACTTCAGAAGGAAAAGGACATAGTTGTGCAGATTGTCGGTGACGGCAATGTTAAGGATCGTTTTGTTGAAAGGGTAAAAGAAGAAGGTTTAAATAACATAGAGGTTTTCCCGCTTCAACCTATCCGGTTAGTTCCTCATGTGTATAGTGCGGCAAATATTGCCATTATTCCGTTGCGCAAGAGTGTAATTGCCAACAGCTCACCGAGCAAAATGCCTATTCTTATGGCGTGTAAAAGAGTAATTGTTACCTCTGTAGATGTTGATTCAGTTTACGCAAAAGACCTGAAAGAAAATAAAATGGGCTTTGCGGTTGATACTCAGGATTACGATGGCTTTGCTGATACCATTCTTGACCTTTATAATTCACCTGAAAAAATGAAGCAAACCGCAGAAAACGCATACTCTTACTGTACAAGATTTTTATCAAGTGATGTTAACACACGCAAATATATGAAAATTTTTGAACGGATTGGCAGAAAACAATGAAAATTCTCATAATGGGATTCGGCAAAATAAAATTTATGCCGTATATGAATTTTTATTTAGAAAACATAGACACAAGCAAAAACGATGTTCATCTATTGTATTGGAACAGAGATTTGCAACAGGAAGAAACATCTCATCTTCAAGGTGTTACTCTCCATGAATTCAAGTGTTACCAGGAGGACGATGTTTCTAAATTTTCTAAAATAAGAAGCTTTTTACAATATAGAAAATTCGCTCTGTCATTATTAAAAAAGGAATCCTTTGATTTTTTATATATTCTCCATTCGCTTACAGGAGTTGTGGTGTATGACTATATAAAAAAGCATTTTAAGGGTAAATATGTTTTAGATTATAGGGATTCTACCTATGAGGCGTTACCTCCGTTCAAGAAAATTGTGGCGGGTCTTGTTAATGGGTCTGTTATAACCTTTGTAAGCAGCGACGCATTCAGAAGGTTTCTGCCCGAAAATACGGAAGAAAAGATTTTTACCTCCCATAATATTCTGGTTGATTCTCTTAACCATAGAGACGATAAAGAAAAATACGGAACGCAAAGCGATAAAATAAGAGTTGCTTTCTGGGGCTTTATCCGTCACGAAGAAATAAACATTCAGCTTATAAAGCAGTTTGGTTCTGATAATCGTTTTGAACTTCACTATTACGGCAGAGAGCAACAGATTGCAGAAAACTTAAAAGCTTATGTTAAGGAAAATAACATATCAAATGTTTTCTTCCATGGCGAATATAAACCTGAAGACAGATATGAGTTCGTGAAAACCACAGACGTAATTCACAACATTTATTATGATGACAATATGCTTCTTGCCATGGGTAACAAGTATTACGACGGAATAATTTTTAAGATTCCGCAGCTTTGTATGAAGGGTTCATATATGGGCGAATCAGCTCAAAAAAACGGCATAGGTTATGAATGTGATCCATATATGAGGAATTTCACAGATTGTGTATACAATTATGTTGCTTCAATTTCCGAAGAAGAGTTTTATTTGAATTGCGATTCAGAGCTGGATAGAGTATTAAAGCAACACAAAGATAATATAAGAAAAATAAAGATGATATCCAACAAGCAAAGGTTATAGGATGAAGATAGGGTGAAGATATGGCTAAGGTTGTAATCTTGGGTAACAAGGATAGGGACCTGCTCAATTTCCGGCAGGAAACTATTATTGAATTGGTGAAAAACCATCAGGTTTTGGTTGTTTCGCCCAAGGGTGACTATGGTGAACAGTTAGAAGCCTTAGGATGCTCTGTTCATAGCATAGAGTTATCAAGGCACGGTAAAAATCCTTTAGAAGAAATAAAGCTTTTCCTCTCGTATATGAGTTTTTTGAAAAAAGAAAAACCGGATATGGTATTCCCCTTTTCAATTAAACCTAATTTGTATGGGAGCCTTGCATGTAGAATTTTAAAAATTCCGTGCGCGCCTAACATTACCGGATTAGGTGTAGCAATGAATAATGGTGGCTTTGTCAAAAATCTTCTCTTGAAAATGTACAAGGTATGTTTGAAAAAGAGTCATACAATATTCTTTCAGAATTCTGCAAACCTCCAGTATTTTAAGGATAAAGGGTTTGTTAAAGATAATTACGTTTTGCTTCCCGGCTCAGGTGTGAATTTGGATAGATATCCTTATGAAGAATATCCGCAAGACGACGGAAAAACAGATTTCTTGTTTGTTGGGCGAATTATGAAGGATAAAGGCGTAGAAGAATTTGTGGAAGCAGCAAAGCAAATAAAAGAAAAATATCCGCAAACAGCCTTTAAAATGGTCGGTCTTATTGAGCCGGATTACGAAGATGAGTTTAAAAAGCTTGAACCTGAAAAGCATGTAGAGTTGTTTGGGTTATCAGATGATGTTCATGGCTTTATGACAAGGGCAGATGCAGTTGTTGTTCCCTCATATCATGAAGGAATGTCAAATGTTTCTTTGGAAGCAGCAGCAACAGGCCGACCGGTTATAAGTTCACGTATTCCGGGTTGTATGGAAATTGTTGATGACGGAATAACAGGCATAAGCTTTAATGTTAAAGACGTTACAGCCCTTGTTGAAGCGCTTGAAAAGTTTATTCTTTTATCTCAGAAACAAAGACGAGATATGGGTATAAAAGGCAGAAAGAAAATAGAAGAGCAATTTAACAGGACTCTTGTTGTTAAAGAGTACGCTAAATTGCTGGATTGATTAAACTAATATGGAGAAAAGGTGTTATTTATGAGCTTGTACAAAGATATTGTAGAGAGAAAAGAGAAAATCTCATTGGTTGGTTTAGGTTATGTAGGTATGCCTATAGCTGTTGCTTTTGCAAAAAAAGCGGACGTTATCGGGTTTGACCTTAATGAGAAAAAAATTGAAACCTATAAAGCAGGTATTGATCCTACAAACGAAGTAGGCGACGAAGTAATAAAATCAACAACAGTTGAATTTACTGCTGATGAAACCCGTTTGAAAGAAGCTAAATTTCATATCGTAGCTGTTCCAACGCCTGTAAATAACGATCACACTCCTGACCTTACTCCTGTTGAGGGTGCAAGCACAATTGTTGGTAGAAACCTGACAAAAGGTTCAATTGTTGTTTATGAATCAACAGTATATCCCGGTGTAACAGAAGATGTTTGTATCCCGATTCTCGAAAAAGAATCAGGCCTTAAATGTGGCGTTGATTTTAAGGTTGGTTACTCTCCTGAAAGAATTAATCCGGGCGATAAGGTGCACCGCCTTGAAACTATCGTAAAAATCGTTTCAGGTATGGACGATGAATCTCTTGAAGAAATCGCTAAGGTTTATGAGCTTGTTGTTGAAGCAGGTGTTCATCGAGCAAGCTGTATTAAAGTTGCGGAAGCAGCAAAGGTAATTGAAAATAGCCAACGCGATATAAATATTGCTTTTATGAACGAATTATCAATCATTTTCAATAAAATGGGCATAGACACTAAGGCAGTTCTTGAGGCAGCAGGAACAAAGTGGAATTTCTTGAAATTCTTCCCTGGTCTTGTTGGCGGACATTGTATTGGTGTAGACCCATATTACCTCACCTATAAAGCAGAATCTTTAGGTTACCACAGCCAGATTATCCTTTCGGGTCGCCGTATTAACGACGATATGGGCAAATATGTTGCTGAAAATGTGGTTAAGAACCTTATTAAGTCAAACAAAACAGTAAGAAATGCAAAGGTTGCAATTTTCGGCTTTACGTTCAAAGAAAATTGTCCTGATACAAGAAATACAAAGATTTTTGATATTGTTAAAGAACTTCGTGAATACGGCATTGAACCTGTTGTCGCAGACCCTGCAGCAGACGCAGCAGAAGCAAAGCACCTTTACGGCATAGATTTTGTTGATGTTGATAGCGTTAAGGATATGGACGCAGTTGTTATTGCTGTTGCACACGATTGCTTTGCTGATTTTGAAGAAAAGAAAATCGCTTCATTCTTTGGTGAAGGCGAAAAGGTTCTTGTTGATATTAAGGGTATTCTTGACAGAACAGAGTACGAAAAAGCAGGTTATAATTATTGGAGATTATAATATTCAAAAAGAAGGTTATTTTATGGGATTTAAAAATTTAAAATTTCCTGAAAATTCATTGTTTCTTGTTACAGGCGGTGCAGGCTTTATAGGCTCAAACCTTTGTGAAGCAATTCTTGATATGGGCTACCGCGTACGATGTCTTGATGATCTTTCAACAGGAAAACAAGAAAATGTAGATATGTTTTCAGGCAGAGAAGGATATGAATTTATCAAGGGTGATATAAAAGATTACGAAACATGCCTTAAAGCATGCGAAGGTGTAGACTATGTTCTTAACCAAGCAGCCTGGGGTAGTGTGCCTCGTTCAATTGAAATGCCTTTGTTTTATTGCAAAAACAATATCGAAGGAACTCTTAATATGCTTGAGGCTGCCCGTCAATGTGGCGTAAAAAAATTCGTGTACGCATCAAGCTCTTCAGTTTACGGAGATGAACCTAATCTTCCAAAAACAGAAGGAAGAGAGGGCAACCTTCTTTCACCATACGCAGTTACAAAGCGTTGTGATGAGGAATGGGCAAAAATGTACACTATGCACTATGGTCTCGATACCTACGGAATGAGATATTTTAATGTTTTTGGTCGTAGACAGGACCCATTTGGTGCATACGCAGCCGTTATTCCGAAATTCCTCAAACAGCTTCTTAATGGTGAAGTACCAACAATAAATGGCGATGGTAAACAGAGCAGAGATTTTACTTACATTGATAATGTTATAGAGGCAAACCTCAAATCCTGCCTTGCTTCTCACGAAGCCGCCGGTAAAGCTTATAATATTGCGTACGGCGGCAGAGAGTACCTTATCGATATTTATTATGGTCTTACAAAAGCTCTCAATATAGATGTTGAGCCTAACTTCGGTCCCGACCGAAAAGGTGATATCAAACATTCAAATGCGGATATTTCAAGAGCGAAAGAATTATTGGGCTACGACCCGGATTATAGTTTTGCAGACGGTATTAAGCTTGCAATAGAATGGTACAAGGAGAATCTTTAAAATGAGTAAGGGTACAATTCTTTATATAGGTGGTTTTGAGCTTCCGGACAGAAATGCGGCAGCTCACAGAGTCATTAATAATGCCCGCATATTTAGAGAATTGGGTTATGACGTTGTTTTTTGCGGTGTTGATAAGGAGCTTTCTGAAAACTGCAAGGAAAGACAAGATGTTTTCGGGTTTGATAGTTTCCCTGTTGCTTATCCTATTTCAGCAAAAAAATGGGTATTGCAGATGTTGGATATTGAGCATTATGTTTCCGTTTTAGAAAAATATCCCTCTGTAACACATATTGTGTGCTATAACCTTCATGCAGTACCATTAAAAAACATTCTAAGTTATGCCAAAAAGAAAAATATTAAAGTAATTTCCGATTGTACAGAATGGTACGAGAATAAATTTTCTTTAAACCCCATACGGCTTGTTAAATGGGCGGATACTTTTATGAGTATGAGGGTATTGCAAAAAAAATGTGATGGAATTATAGCTATCAGTAAGTTTTTGAAAAATTATTACGGTAAGCATATAAAAAAAATAATTGTCGTGCCACCTCTTGTAGATATAACAGAAGAAAAGTGGCACCAGGAACCTGAGAAAAAAACAAATAAAATTTCATTTGTTTATTCAGGTCAGCCCGGAGATACTAAAGACAAAATCGGGCAGATTGTTGATTGTTTTCTTAAAACAGGTAATATCCTGAACTGCGTGTTCCGCGTTGTGGGAATAAAAGAAGAAGAATTTTACAATTCATACCCGGAAATGAAAAGCAAAGAAAACGAAATCAGGCAATTTGTTGAGTTTTTTGGAAGAGTGCCTCATAAGCAAAGCATAAAAGAATTATTTAATGCAGATTATTGCATTTTCATCAGAGATAGAAGCCGTAAAAATATGGCAGGCTTCCCTACGAAGTTTGTTGAGTGTTTTACCAGCGGAATTTCAATTATTGCCAACAATATAAGCGATATTGAAAATTATTTTCCTGATGACGAACATAGTATTTTAATTGAAAATAATACGTCTGAGGAAATCTGCGAAGCACTGAACAAGGCCCTGCTGGCAGGAAACCCAACAAGGCGAGTAAACGAAAGCAATCCGTTTGACTACCGTCAATGGATAGACCAATACAAGATTTTTCTGGAAAGGTAAGTTATATGTCAAAAAGCAAGCCAAAAATCCTATTAACATTTCAGGAAAATGGCCAAAATGGCGGACCATATATCAGCCATAAAAGAATAATGGAAAGTGAACTGTCAAAAGAATTTGACATTAAGCCGTTGATGATTCCGCGTTCAAGATATTTATTGAACCCTATGGGAATGATCAGGTTTATTAAAGGAATAAAAAAAGAAAAACCTGAAGCAGTACAGGTAACAGGGTTACAGCTTGAAGGCTTTTTGTCAACTATAGGTTGTAAGCTTGCCGGAGTTAAAGTTCTTGTTGCTGTTCATGGGAGCGCAACCCAGGCCTGCGGTTTGAAATGGTTTGAAAAGAAAATTTATAGTTACATTGAAAAATTAACGGTTAAAATGGCAGATGGCATATTCGGCGTTAGCGACTACGTTGCGGCTTGGGATGTGTGTAAATATGCCAAAAAGAACTATGGCAGGATTTATAACATTGTCCGTTTTGAAGAGAATAGTGAAAATAGCGATTCTTTAACAACTTTTCGCGAGGAAACGGGAATTAAAGAAGATGATATAGTTGTTACCTCAACGGGGAGGATTACAACGGACAAGGGTTATGACATTTTGTGGGAAGCTATTCAAAAGCTGGAACCCAAAGAAAATCTAAAGTTTGTTATAGTCGGTGACGGCAGTTATAAAGATGAGTTTGTTAATCAAGTGGAAAATAGCGCCTATAAAGATAATGTTATTTTCACCGGTTACAGAAGCGATGTTCACGCCATACTTAAAGAAAGCGACATTTTTGTTATCTGCACAAAACACGAAACGCTGTGCATCTCGTTGCTTGAAGCAGCAATAAATCAACTTCCTATGATAGCTTCTGACGTTGGCGGAATTCCGGAAATTGTAGATGATTCTTGCGGTAGCCTTGTTGACGTGGGAGACGCTGAAGGATTTGCTCAGGCAATTTCCGAGTATGCAAATGATGAAGATTTGCGAAGAGAAAAAGGCACACGAGCTAAAGAAAAAATAACAAAAGATTTTAATGAAGAAAAAACTATTATTAAATTAAGCAGGGTTTATAAAAGTGTTTTAAAAGGACCAAAAAGATGTCCGGACAGATTATTTTCTTTTATGAACATTGTTTTGACCCTATATCTTGTTGAAACAATATTTCCCCCGATAACAGTAATAGTTAAACCGGTAATTGTATGTTTTATATGCCTTTTGGTATGGTTGGTTTTAAGCTTCACAAAAGATCCCGATTTTTATCTGGATATAAAAAAGAATAAGTATGTATTATATCCGATGGTGTTCTACTTTATCTCTATTCTTATTCCTTACGTTGCAGGAGAAGGAACCTTTGGTAACAGATATGCGGCGTTGGCACTTATTCCTATGGGATATATAATTTTTAATTTCTACCAGAAGCATAAAAAATTACATCATATTAAAAATATTTTGATTGTAACAGGCGGATTTGTTGCAATTACATTTGTGAAAACACTGTCGGCGTTAATTGAATTTCCTTATATCAGCCGTTCAATCAAATCATCAGGTGAACACACAGAAGAGCTTTACAGACAAGGTATAGGTGGTTATAGTTTCGTCTATTTTATAACTTTGTGTTCGATTCTTGTCTTGTTTATTGCTTTGAAAGAACGAAAAAACAAAAAAGGAATTGTGTTCTTCCTTTTGTATTTTGTTTTATTGTTTTTCGTTCTCAAATCCAACTACGTAACAGCATTACTTATTGCTGTATGCTGCTCTATAATATTAGCATGTATTGAACTTATTAACAAAAAAACTATAGGTATTTTTGCTGTAGTGTTTGCGGTGGCTATAGTAGGGTTAATATTCTTGGAAGAAATAATTGGTGTGTTTGCGTTTATTATTCCTAAACGTATAGCAGAGGTGCTTGTTTCAGGCGAGGGAGAAACCATTCTTGGTTCCATTGCAATAGAATTTATGGAAGATAGATTCCCGCTTATGAAGGATAGTATAGATGCTTATCTTGCTCACCCTATCGGCGGTATTGTTATTAATAACGCTATCACTTTTGCTGACGGAAATTATGTTGGCTTCGGACAACATTCACATATACTTGACACATTTGCGTTATTAGGAACAACTCTCGGTGTATTAAATATCTTTGTTCTCTTCAGGCCGTTTAAAGACAGTAACGGTAAATTTATCAAAAACAATAGGTCTCTTAACATAACAATGATTTGTGCTGTGATTGTTACTCTGATGTTTAATAATGCAACAGAAGCCATTGGTATGTCTATTACAATTATTTATCCGTTAGTGAGAGAATATTACTCTGTACCCGCAGGGGATATAAGAAGGGAATTACCATAATGGTGTATTATATTGGATATTATACGTCGGAAGAAAATCCGCAAAACAGGAACTCTGTTCCCGCGGGTTTAACCAAAATGCGATATATTGCGGGAGCTATGGAAAATGCAGGAATACAGTATGAAATAGTATCCTGCGCCGTCACAAAAAACCAGACAAGCTTCCCTTCATATAAAGAAAACGTATCGGATTCAGCTTTCTGTAAATATTTTAGAACTTATGGCAGAAAAAACATTGTTACAAAGCTTTTAGACCTGATTTTCATAAAAATACAGTTGTTGTTTTACTTGTTTAAAAATGTTAAGAAGAATGATAACGTGTTAGTATACCATTCTGTATATTATCCTGATATTATTTCTGTTGTAAGATTTTTTAAAAAATGCAAGGTGGTACTTGAGGTAGAAGAAATATACAGCAATGTTACCAGGCGCAAGAACGACAGAAAGCGCGAAAAGTTCGCATTCAGACATGCAGACTCCTTTGTTTTTCCTACGAAGCTGCTGAATGACGAATGTAACCCCGACGGCAAACCTTACTTTTTGATTCATGGCACATATAAAGTTGAACCCCCAATTTCCTGTGGCTTTAATGACGATAAAATTCACGTTGTTTATGCAGGAACTTTTGACACCCGTAAAGGTGGTGCGGCAGCAGCAGTTGATTCTGCAATCTACTTAGACGATAAATATCATTTGCATATTTTAGGCTTCGGTACAGAAGAAGATACGCGAATGATAAAAGAAAGAATAAACAGGGTATCAGAAACCTGTAAAAGTGTTGTTACCTATGACGGCTGCTTAACAGGAATGGACTATATCAAGTTTATTCAATCCTGTCATATAGGATTAAGTACTCAAAACCCGAACGCATCTTTTAATTCAACATCGTACCCATCAAAGATTTTATCATATATGGCAAACGGATTAAGGGTTGTAACTGTACGAATTCCTGTTGTTGAAACCTCTGCAGTCGGAGAGTATATGTATTACTATGACGAACAAACTCCGGAAAGTATTGCTGAGGCAATACAAAAAATTGATTTGAATTCTTCGTATAACAGTCGGGAAATAATTAATGAATTAGGAAAAGGGTTTGAAAAGAATTTAAAAGGGATGTTTAATTGAAACATTCTTTAATTTAATCTGTACACAAAAAATTATTAAATACAAACAGAGAGAAAAATTATGGGAAGAAAAAAAGGTGTAATTTTTTCGTATATTTTTATGGCTACTGAAGCCGTTTCGAGTATGCTTTTCACTCCATTTGTTATACGGTGTCTTGGTGCTGAAGAGTATGGTATTTACGGGCTTGTAGCTTCGATAACGTCGTATTTGTATCTGTTGGATTTAGGCGTGGGAAATGCAATTGTACGATACATGGTTAAATTCCACGCAAACAACGATAAGAAAAACGAACAAAACGTTCTTGCCATAACAATGGTCTTTTATTCAATAATTGTTGCTGTTATAATCTTGGCAGGACAACTACTGAATTATTTTATCCCTACTTTATTTGGCGACGGACTTACTGCAGAGCAACATATTGTTGCTCAGAAAATGTTGAATATTACTGTTTTAACAGCTGCTGCAACTTTGTTTTTTGCTCCGTTGAAAAAAACACTTATAGCGTATGAGAGGTTTGCAACAAGTAAATCAATAGACATCTTCAAAGTAATGTTTAAAATTATATTAGGTTTTGTTGTTTTGCTTTCAGGCGGAAAAGGTGTTGCAGTTGTTGCAGTTAATCTTATAGTAACTGTAGCTGCCGGCCTTGTGGAGACGGTGTACGTTTTCGGCAAAATAAAGCTTTTCCCCAAATACACAAAACCGGAAAAAGGCTTTATTTCTTCTATTGTTGGTTTTTCTTCCTTTATAATGATTCAGATGATTGCTACGCAAATCAACGCTATGGTAGGTCAGGTACTTATAGGCATGTTTGTTTCGTCTTCGGCTGTAATCCTTGCGTTGTATACGGCAGGCACCCAAATTACAACATACTATCAGAGTTTTGGTAGTACAATAAATGGTGTTCTTATGCCGGGCGTAACACGAATGATAGAACAAAAAGCAACAACAAAAGAAATACAGAACGAAATGGTTAAAGTCAGCAGATTACTATTTGCCTTTCTTGGAATTATATTTGTTGGATTTTTGGTTTGCGGCAAAGAATTTATGGTAGCGTGGGCGGGAGAAGGATACGAAAAGTCTTATTACGTTGCTATAATTCTTATGATACCAATGTTGTTTTCGTTGGCGCAATCTATCGGGACACAAGTTTTATGGGCTATGGATAAACATAAGGAACAGTCAATACTAAAACTAGCTATATCTGTAGTAGCAACTGTTATTATTATTGTTCTTATACAGTGGGACGGCCTTTTGGGAGCAACCATAGGTACAGCATTTGCTTACCTGGTAGGCGACGTGGTAGTAATGAATATCATTTTTAAAAAACATATAAAAATTTCCGTAAAAGGTTACTGGTTTGGTATGTTTAAGGGAATTTTGCCATGTCTTATAATTTCGGGCGTCGTTGGATTTTTAGTAAGCCTTACAAATCTGTCAGGATGGTCAGCAATATTGGTAGAGGGTGGATGTACTTGTATCGCTTATGGTATAAGTATGTTGATTTTCGGAATGAATACATATGAAAAAAATCTTCTCACTAAAATACCTATGGTTAAAAAATTTATAAAAATATGATTGAATAGGAGAAATAAATATGTCATCATTTTCAGGTAAAACACTTATGATTACAGGCGGTACAGGTTCATTTGGTAACGCTGTGCTTAATCGTTTTTTACAAACAGATATTGGCGAAATTCGTATACTTTCCCGTGATGAAAAAAAGCAGGATGATATGCGCCATGAATTCCAGGCAAAGATGCCTGAGGTTGCAGAAAAAATAAAGTTTTACATCGGAGATGTGCGCGACCTTTCAAGCGTTAAGAACGCAATGTATGGAGTAGATTATATTTTCCACGCTGCAGCTCTTAAGCAGGTGCCTTCTTGCGAATTCTTCCCGATTGAAGCAGTAAGAACAAATGTTATAGGTACCGAAAATGTGCTCACTGCAGCTATTGAGGCAGGCGTTAAGAATATTGTTTGCCTTTCAACTGATAAGGCTGCATACCCTGTAAACGCAATGGGAACATCAAAGGCTATGATGGAAAAGGTTATTGTTGCTAAAAGCAGAACAATAAGCCCGGAAAAAACAAAAATCTGTTGCACACGTTATGGTAACGTTATGTGTTCAAGAGGTTCAGTTATCCCTCTTTGGATTGACCAGATTAAACAGGGCAAGCCTATTACAATAACAGAGCCTGCTATGACACGTTTTATAATGTCTCTTGATGAGGCTGTTGACCTTGTTCTTTTCGCTTTCGAAAATGGTGTATCAGGCGATATTCTTGTTCAGAAAGCTCCTGCTTGTACAATTGAAACACTTGCAAAAGCAGTAACAGAGCTTTTCAATCCTGAAACAGAAATCAAGGTTATCGGTATCCGCCACGGCGAAAAAATGTATGAAACTCTTCTTACAAATGAAGAGTGTGCAAATGCATTTGATATGGGTGATTTCTATCGCGTACCTTGCGATAACAGAGGTCTTAACTACGATAAATATTTTAAAGACGGCGACAAGGAGAGAAATCCTCTTACTGAGTTCAATTCAAATAATACAGACCTTCTTAATGTGGAGCAGGTAAAAGAAAAGCTTCTTTCTCTTCAGTATATAAGAGATGAGCTTGCAGCTTGGGAGAACAAATAATATGAAAATTCTTGTTACAGGAGCAAAGGGCTTTGTAGGTAAAAATCTTTGTGCTGCGCTTTATAATGTGAGAGACGGCAAGGATAAAACAAGAGGTATTGATTCAGATATTACTGTTTTTGAATATGATATTGATACAGACCCTGCCCTTCTCGATGGCTACTGCAAGCAAGCAGATTTTGTATTTAATCTTGCAGGTGTAAACAGGCCACAGAATACAGAAGAGTTTATGGAAGGTAACTTTGGATTCGCTTCAACTCTTCTTGAAACATTAAAAAAGCATAATAATAAATGTCCGATAATGCTTTCAAGCTCATTGCAGGCAACCCTTGTAGGCAGATATGCCGAGGGTGAGTACGGCAAGAGTAAAAAAGCGGGAGAAGATTTGTTCTTCGATTATTCAAATGAAACCGGCGCACCTGTTTATGTTTTTCGCTTTCCTAACCTTTTCGGTAAGTGGTGCAGACCTAATTACAATAGTGCTGTTGCAACCTTCTGCAATAATATTGCAAACGATTTGCCGATTCAGGTTAACGACAGAGCAATTGAATTAACCCTTCTTTATGTTGACGATTTGGTTGACGAAATGTTCTGTATTTTAAAAGGCGATGCTCACAGATGCGAATATGATGGCCTTAATATTGTTGAAAAAGAAAACGGCAAATTCTGCTACTGCCCTGTTACACATAACGTAACCTTAGGCGAAATTGTTGATTTGCTCCAGAGCTTCAAAAATCAGCCGTCAACATTAATTGTTCCTGAAATTCCTTATAATTCATTTGCAAAGAAGCTTTATTCAACATATCTTTCCTATCTTCCGAAAGAAAAAGCATCTTTTCCATTAAAAATGAATGTTGACCAAAGAGGTAGCTTTACAGAGCTTCTTAAAACTGAAAAATGCGGTCAGATAAGCGTAAATATTTCAAAACCCGGTATTACTAAAGGTCAGCACTGGCACAATACAAAGTGGGAATTTTTCATTGTTGTTTCAGGTAAAGGACTTATTCAGCAAAGGAAAATCGGTTCTGATGAGATTTTGAATTTTGAGGTCAGCGGAGAGAAAATTGAAGCTGTTCATATGCTTCCGGGTTACACACATAACATCATAAACCTTTCCGACACAGAGGATTTAGTTACTGTTATGTGGGCAAACGAACAATTTGACCCAAATAAACCTGATACATTCTTCCAGGAGGTTTAAGTTTGGTTAAAATTGCCCACAGGTCGTTTTCGGGGCTCGGGGCAGTATTTTCATACAGCACCACTCGCTCGAAAACATACTGTGAACATTTTTCCCTCAAACTTAGTTTTTGGGAGTATTTCTTCTAAGGAGAATGATAATGGATATTAAACTTGATTATTCAGACGTTTCTTTTAAAAATAACGGTAAATTGAAGCTTCTTATAATTGTGGGAACACGCCCGGAGATAATCCGCCTTGCTGCAGTTATAAACAAATGCCGTAAATATTTTGATTGTGTTCTTGCTCACACAGGTCAGAACTATGATTATAACCTTAATGGCGTTTTCTTCAAGGATTTAAAGCTTCAGGACCCTGAGGTTTATATGGATGCTGTTGGCGATGATTTAGGGGCAACTGTTGGTAACATTATTAACTGCTCATATAAGCTTATGGCACAGATAAAGCCTGATGCGCTTCTTATTTTAGGTGATACAAACTCCTGCCTTTCAGCAATTCCTGCAAAGAGACTTCATATTCCTATTTTTCATATGGAAGCAGGTAACCGCTGTAAAGACGAGTGCCTTCCTGAGGAAACAAACAGAAGAATAGTTGATATTATTTCTGATGTTAACCTTGCTTATAGTGAGCATGCAAGACGTTACCTTGCAGATTGCGGTCTTCCAAAGGAGCGTACATACGTTACAGGCTCACCAATGGCAGAGGTTTTACACAATAATCTTGAGGATATTGAAAAATCAGATATTCTCACAAAATTAAATCTTCAGGAGAAAAAATATATTCTCCTTTCTGCTCACAGAGAAGAGAATATTGATACAGAAAAGAATTTCCTTTCTCTTTTCAACGCAATAAACACAATTGCTGAAAAGTATGATATGCCTATTCTTTATTCCTGCCATCCACGTTCAAGAAAGCGTCTTGAGGAAAGCGGCTTCAAGCTTGATTCACGTGTAATCCGCCATGAGCCTTTAGGCTTCCATGATTACAACAAGCTTCAGATGAATGCTTTTGCAGTTATTTCTGATAGTGGTACTCTTCCTGAAGAATCAAGCTTCTTTACATCAATAGGCAAGCCATTCCCTGCAGTTTGCATAAGAACATCAACGGAGCGTCCGGAAGCACTTGATAAGGCTTGCTTTGTGCTTGCAGGTATCGATGAAAAGTCTCTCGTTCAGTCTGTTGAAACTGCAGTTTCTATGACTGAAGACGGCTTCCACGGAATACCTGTCCCTGATTACACAGAAGAAAATGTTTCAACAAAGGTAGTAAAGATTATTCAGAGCTATACAGGTATTGTTGATAAAATGGTTTGGAGAAAATTCTGATTTTAAACTGACAACAATTCACTTTTTCACGGATGTGGTTAAATGAAATGCGCAATTATTGGTTGTGGCAGAGTGGCTCCAAGCCACGTTAAAGCTGCTAAACAGAATAATATTGAAATTGTTGCTCTTTGCGATATAGATTACGAAAAAGCTGTCGCCTTCTCAAAGGTAAACAATGTTGAAAATGCAAGAATATATGCAGATTACAAAGAACTGCTCAAAAAAGAAGAGCTTGATTTTGTAAGCATTGCAACTGTCAGCGGTGTTCACGGAGAAATTGCTCTTTATTGTGCAGAGCAGGGCGTTAATTTTCTTGTTGAAAAGCCTATGGCAATGAGTATTGCCGAAGCTGATGCAGTTATTACTGCGGCTGAAAAAAGCGGTGTTACAGCAGGTGTCTGCCATCAGAACCGCTTTAATGTTGCGGTTCAGGAGTTGAGAACAGCCCTTGAAAGAAATCGTTTCGGCAAGCTTTCCCATGGTAGCATACATATTCGTTGGTTCAGGGATGAAAGCTACTATAAGCAAGACGATTGGCGCGGAAAATGGGAGCTTGACGGCGGTGCGCTTATGAATCAGTGTATCCACGGAATAGACCTTTTAAGGTGGATGTTCGGTGATGAAATTGAATCCGTTTACGGCTCTGCGAGAAATCATTTCCACCCATACATAGAAGCCGAGGATGTTGGCGTTGCAGTAGTCAATTTCAGAAGTGGCGCGGTTGCAACTATTGAAGGCACTGTAAATACTCTTGATAATCTTGAAGAAACGCTTTGCGTTTTCGGTGAAAACGGAATGGTGCGCCTTGGTGGAATGAGCGCATCTACAGTAGATGTATGGCAGTTCAAGGATGAAGAGTCAGCAGACGAGGACCGCAGATATATTGAGGAAAAAGCGCCAAATGTGTACGGAAACGGACATACAAGCCTTTACCTTGATTTTAAAAATGCGATTCTTGAAAAGAGAGCGCCGTATGTTGATTTGCACGCAGGTAAGCGCGCAGTTGAGTTGGTTCTTTCAATATATAAAAGTCAGAAAACAGGAGAAAAGGTAATATTACCACTAAAAGATTTTTCCTCATCTGATATGAAATAAGAAAACCCTCACAATGAGTTTTTACTCATTGTGAGGGACTTTTATTTTGTATACTTTTCAGCTTGTAAAGTAAACATCTCGGCGTATTTACCGTCGAGAGCCATAAGCTCCTCGTGGCTTCCGCTTTCAATTATTTTGCCATTCTCCATCATAAGAATTCTATCAGCATTTCTTGTGGTGGAAAGTCGATGCGAGATAAATATAACAGTCTTGTGTGATGCGGCGGTCATCATAGCGTGATTGAGCTCATATTCAGAAATAGGGTCAAGGTTTGCGGAGGGCTCATCAAGTATGACATACGGACAGTTTTTGTAGAATGCTCTTGCGATAGCAATTTTTTGTTGCTCGCCACCTGAAAGCATTAAGCCGTCTTCGTCAAATTCCCTGAGAAGAATTGTTTTAAGTCCGTCGGGAAGCTCCTTGTCAAAGCCTGCGCTTTGGAGTGCCTTCCAAACACGCTCCTCGTCATATTCTGTGCTCAAAGCAACGTTTTCGCCAACGCTTGCAGAGAATATCTGAAAATCTTGAAAAACTGCAGCAAAGCGATTGCGGTGAGAAGCAACTGTTTCCTCGCGGATATCTCTGCCACCGATTTTGATGCTTCCTGATTTTACATCATAAAGCCTTAAAAGAAGGTTGGTAAGTGTCGTTTTACCTGCACCGTTATAGCCAACGAGGGCAACCTTTTCATATGGCTCTATTTCAAAGGATATTCCGTTAAGGGAATCGCTGTCGTTTCCCTCATATGAAAAAGTTATGTTTTCTACAGATATTGTTTCAGGCGCACCGCATTCGGCAATATGTGGTCCGTCGGTAATATCGTTTTCAACCTGTAAGAACCTGCGGTATTTATCTATGATTTTTGCGTGCTCGGTGAAGTTTCTCACACAGCCTACTGTGAGGTATAGTATTCCTGAGCCGATTTGAACCGCGCCATTAAAGGTTGCAACAAAATCACCTGCAGTCATCTCCTTTGCAACGATAGTTTTGTATCCGATGTAAAGAGTCAAAACAAGCATAAAGCCTATAACGTTTATTGATGTTCCTTGCAAAAAGAAAAGCACATTCGTTTTTCTTGCATACTTTTTCTGAATATCAATAACCTCTTCTGACGCTGTGCTGAAGCGCTTTTTCAAAATAGAATATATTCCGCTTGTGCGAAGCTCGCTTGAATATTCCTGCAAATAAAAAATTCGGGCAAAATAATCTCCGACTCTGTGAGCCTCGGTTATTTTCTCCCTGCGCTCTATCAAAAGGTTTCCTGTATATTTTCCTACAGGTATAAAAATAACTGTGGAAACTACGACAATAAGAAGTGCTATAGGGTCAATTGTGAAAACAAGCGTACCAATAAGAACGAAAGAGATAACCTCTTCAACAACACCCTTAATCATAGGAATAAGGTATCGGATACTATTTGAAGAGTTTTCAACTGCAAGAATAAAATCTGCATAGTATTCGGGATTATCATATTTTGAAAGGTCTATAGATGCAGCCTTTTTATAGAGCATAGACTGTAAACCAATATCCAGCTTTTCTCGCTCCCTATGGGCGAAAAGCTCAAAGAAAAGCGCATTCAGAAAATCTCCGCCAACAAGTAAGCCAATTATAAGACATATACCAATTATAATTCTTTGGGGATCTCCGCCTGTACTTACTTCATCAATAACAAACTTAAGACCTATTACAGAAACAAGCCTTCCCGGTAAGGTACAAAGAATGTGAAAAAGTATTTCACCGAGAACGAGTCCGGGACAAAGCTTGAACATTACTCCGGTCATATACAAAAGGTTGGAAAAGGTGCCTTTTTCTGTTTTTGCTTTTTTCATATTGTAGCCACACTCCTTTCTTTTTCTCTGTAGCTTGAAGCCTGGAGTGTAAACATTTCGGCGTATTTGCCATTTAATTCCATAAGCTCATTATGAGTTCCGCTTTCTTTTACCGTTCCGTTTTCGAAAACGTAGATTTTATCAGAAAGCACAGCGCTTGAAAGTCTGTGGGAAATGTAAATAACAGTTTTACCTTTTGTTGCAGAAATAAGGTTTTCATACATATTATATTCTGCTATAGGATCAAGAGCAGATGATGGCTCATCAAGCACAGCTAAATCAAAATTCTTGCAGAACATTCTGGCTGTTGCGATTTTTTGTTGCTCACCACCGGAAAGACCTGTTCCTGTTTCGTCAAATTCCCTTGTGATAACAGTTTTTTCTTTTTGTGGTAGAAGACTTACAAACGTATCTGCTCCGCTATTTTTAAGAGAAACTGCAACTTTTTGCTGTTCGTCTTCGCTTTCAACCTCTTTGCAAAGCACGTTCTCAGCGACGGAAACAGCAAACACTTTGTAATCCTGAAAAACAGTTCCGAATTTTTGACGAAGAGCATCAATATCGTAATTGCGAAGATTCTTGCCATTATAAAGAATCTCTCCCTCATCAGGATCATAAAACCTTAAAAGAAGCTTTACAAAGGTTGTTTTGCCTGCGCCATTTTCACCAACGATAGCGGTTGTTTCACCTTTGTTGAATTTCAGGTTGAGGCTTTTTAAGGTGGGCTCTTTTGCATTAGGATATGTAAAAGTAACATTTTTGAATTCCAAGGTTTCAAGCTCATCGGGTAATTCCGTTCCGCTGATAACTGTAGATTCATATTCAAAAAATTCTTTTAAATTACCAAAATAAAGAGACTCATTTTTTACAACAGAAACTGCTTGGCCTAAATCGTTAATAATATCGCGGATATTACTCATAGCTGTCATAATTACAGAGAAGTCTGCAAGTGCAAGATTTCTTTTAATTGCATAGCGGAATGTTGCATATGCATATGCAATGGCAACAGGCAAAGCCTGACCAAATAATCCGCTGATAACTTCATAAAATGCAATTTTCCAACCGTATTTCTTAATTATTTCACGATTTTTTTCCACTGCGTGGGAAAAGCGTTTGTGAAGAACGTTGAATATTCCGGAGGTTCTGATATCCTTAGAATATTCTTTTAAATAAATGATCCTTTTGACATAAGCCTTTGACCTTTTATGAACTGTCATTTCTTTGTCTTTTTTTACTTGTACTTTACCTTTAAGAGCTTGCGCTGCAACTACGGGAAGCATAAATAAAAGAATCAATAATATTTTCGGGTCAATGGAAACAACATATGCTACTATAAAGATTCCTGTAAAAGAAGCCACGAAAATACTTGAAAAGTAATAAATAAACATATCATAGTGAGATTCAGAAATAATCTCCGTTGCTCGTTTATATTTATCAAAAAAATCAGGGTCTTCAAAGCAGGATATATCAACACTGACCGCTTTCTCAAAAATTTTCTCGTTCAAGGCCTTGTAAAACTGCTTGAATTTTACGCTTAAAACATAGTTTGAATAGCTTTGAATAAGTCGCGCAGCAATGCCTGCGGCAACAAACATTAATACAGCAACCACGAAGGCTTTAAACGGTAAATTGTTTTCAAGAACTTGTAGGATTACTCGCAAAAACAAGATTTCCTGAACAAATGCTGTGAAAAACCAAAAACCGCCTGTTGCAAGAATCTGAACAGTAAAATACCACGGACAACAGTCTTTAATGATTTTTACCGCATAAAACACATTTTTCAGTGTTTCAAATTTTTCTTTTTTCTTTTTTTCTTTTTTCATATTTCCTCCGTTTAAATTCAAGATAAAAAGTTAACGACACATTTTATCTTTTTCGGCTTTAGCCGGAGTTTGTGTGTTGATCTCTGAGCTGAGAGGAACTCGGAAATATTTTCGGTTCCTGCCACTTTGCCTTGGGTTAATTTGCAAATAAAAAACCGGGAAAGCAGATGCTCTCCCGGGGTGTGCAAAAGACAATATGTCAGCAGGAAGCGGACACAATAACCGGATAGAGTCTAATTTTTGTGTTCATATAATTCATCATTATGTCCAACTCCTTTCAAAATTTATTTGTATTTACACGGAATACTCCTAAAGAGTAGCACAGCAGGAAGGTTTTGTCAATAAAAAAATAACAATCGGAAAAGTTAACCTTCTCCGATTGTTCGAAATTTGTGTTATGCTGCAACTTCAAACGGGAACTCCTCTTCTGTTGCGCCGAGGGTGTAAGCAATTCTTGTAGGAATTTCGTAGTTGTTAAGAGTTTCTCCACCGTTAACAAGGTTATCTGAACCGTAAACAAATACAGGAACATTAGCAGCTGAATGTGAGCCCGATGTGAAAACATACTCGCCGTCAACAAGAGTAATTGCGCCTGTTTCGTGGTCTGCAGTTATAACAACAAGAGTTTCACCGTCAGCCTTTGCATAGCGAAGAACTGATTCAATAGTATTATCAAATGCTTGAAGAGATTCTGTCATGCTTTGGCTGTCATTACTGTGTGAGTGCTTGTCAATGTGTGCACCCTCAACCATAAGGAAGAAGCCTTTGTCTGTATCGTCAAGAATATCAATAGCCTTCATGGTCATCTGCTCAAGGGTAGGCGTTACAGCGTCTGATTGCTGGAGTGTCCAGAGATTGTTTGTGAACTGAGCAAAGCTTCTGCTGCCTTCAGGGAGAGCCATCATTTCAGCATAGGTAGAAACGAATGTGAAGCCGTTAGCTTCTGCATCGTTCTTTTCAACAATGCCGTTTGCCGCACCCCAGATAAGGTTAATATCTGAATAAAGCTGGTCTCTTGAAATTTCTTCTGCTCTGCCTCTGTCGCTTTCGTGAGCAGAGAAGGAGGCTGGTGTTGCGCCCGATGTTTCGTCGGTAGTGATAACACCTGTAAGCATACCTCTTTCAATGCAAAGCTCTGTAATACTCTTTGGATATGAGAAGGTTGCTGTAAGGTCTGTCATGTAAACACCGATAGCACCGTTTGATGTTCTGACACCTGTTGCAAGGGCAGTACCGCCTGCAGCACTGTCTGTAACGGAGCTTGAAAGTGAGCGTGTCATGGAGCCTGCTCTTGTTTCAATAGTTTCCATTGCAAGAGGAATATTTCTTTCTTTTTTTGTTTTGTACAAATGGTTTGTACCCATACCGTCGCCAATAAGATAAATAACATTTTTAATGTTATCGTCGTAATAGCCGTTTGACACATCTGTTGATGGTGGAGTAAAAATGCCAAAGGTTAAACCAAATGACATTATAATACTCATTAAAAAAGCAGTAAATTCTGACCAGAAGGAAGAAAGTTCAAGCATCATAATAACACCTCAAAAATTTTATTATTAACATAATATTATAATTTAAGGAGAAAATCAAGAAATATGTGGTAATTAGCAGTTGGCAGATGGTGTTTGGATGCGAGATTCCGGGGGTTCGCAGAGAAATTGAAAATGGAAAATTCAAAGTTTCGGAACGCTACGCGTTAATTAAAAGATACCGGGGAGATTTACGTAAATTAAAATAGGACAAGCGTAGGGAACGGGCACTGACCGTTCCGCAAGATTACAATAAAATATATCTGATACGAAATTTATATTTGCCAACGCAGTTCAGGCACTTTGCACCTTGCATTTTGCGCTTACGAAAACCTTACCGCCACCTTAGCGTACTCCGATGGTGTCATACCTGAGACTCTTTTAAATACGGTAGTAAAATACTGGGATGTATTAAAATTAAGTTTTTCCGAAATTTCCGTAAATGTATAGTTTTCTTCTCGTATAAGCTCTTTTGCTTTGTCTATTTTTAGGCGGATAAAATAATCCATAACGCCGCAACCCATTTGCTGACGAAAGATTTTTTTAACTACGGAAGGGGACAGATTAAAATGATTTAAAATATCTTTGAATTCCAGTTTCTCTTCCACATTTGAGGATAAATATTCTGTAATTTCTGCAAGTAAATCGTTGTTTTTATTGATTTTTAAAGGTGTTGCTTCGGTGTTTTTTCTTATAAGGCGTATGAGCAGCTGTTCCAGGCTTAGTTTTATCATTTGCTGACCACCGAAGCCACCGCTTTCCGATAATTCCATAACATTAGTATATGGGTTTCCCAATGGCGTTGAGAAAGCAGAGGATGCCTCTTTTACTATTGTGCCTAAAAGAGCTCGTTCTTTTTCACCCAGAGAAATGACCTTTCCCGCAACATTATGAAGCTCAATTGCAGAGCAGTCAAAAGAAACAATAACTGAGTTTGCCGCTCTTTTGCCGTCGCAACGGATGTTATGAAACTCGTTTGGCTTATGAAGATACATCTGACCTGCCTGAAGCTCAATTTCCTCTGCGCCTGCAGTAATAAGCAGATTCTTTTTATCTGCATAAACAAGCTCCCAGAAATCATGCACCTCGCCCGAATAGGTGAAATCCTTAGCATATTCAAAGTAATGAACAGTATAAATTCCGTTTACAATAACGGGACAAAGAAGAACTGTTTTAATATAATCCATATTAATCACCATAGCTATTGTAAATGCTTATAAGGAAAAATGCAACCAAAATTATAAAAATTTCAACGGATTTTATAAGATTTACGGCTTTTTCTGTGTTACAATAGAACCGAAAACAAACAAAGAGGAGAGGGACGTATGGATAAAATAAAATTCGGTACAGGCGGTTGGCGTGCTATTATCGGTAAAGATTTTGTTTGCGAAAATATAAGACGCGTAGCTAAAGGCATTTATTTATTAATGGTTGAGCAAAACAGAGCAGATAAGCCTGTTATTATTGGCTACGATAGACGTTTCCTTTCAGAAGTTGCGGCAAAATGGGTAGCGGAGGTGCTTACTAAAAACGGAATAACCGTCTGGATTATGGAACGCTCCGCACCAACTCCGCTTATTATGCACACAGTTAAAAGTAACGATTTATGGTTCGGTATTGAGGTTACTGCAAGCCACAACCCTGCAACATATAATGGTATAAAGCTTTTCACCCACGAGGGAAGAGACGCCTCGGTTGAGGTTACCGAAAGGCTTGAAGAGTTAATAGCAGATATCGGGGATGTCCCATATCTTGATTACGAAGAAGCTACGAATCAAGGACTTGTAAAGCTTCTTGATAATCCATTCAATGATTTCCTTGACGATATTATTGACTTATTGGATATTAAGGCATTAAGAAAAAGAGGACTTCGCGTGCTTTTCGACTCTATGCACGGCTCAGGCACATATCCAATTTTAGTTATCTTCCACACCGCAAGGTGCACCATTGATACTATAAACACAAATAAAGATGCGTATTTTGGTGGTGTTATGCCCGCCCCATCTGAAAAGAGTCTTTTTGCCCTTAAAAACTCAGTTTTAAACGGTAAATATGACCTTGGCATTGCAATGGATGGCGACGGCGACAGACTTGGTATTATTGACTCGAACGGCAAGTATATAAATGCAAATGAAACACTTTGCCTTCTTTATTATTACCTTGTAAAGTACAAGGGTTGGAAGGGTCCTGTTGTAAGAAATATTGCTACCACCCATATGCTTGACAGAATTGCAGAAAGCTTCGGTGAAAAATGCTACGAGGTACCTGTTGGCTTTAAATACATTTCTTCAAAGCTTGATGAGGTTGATGCAGTTTTAGGTGGCGAAAGCTCAGGCGGTCTTACAGTAAGAGGTCATATTCACGGCAAGGATTCCGTTTACGCTGCATCACTTTTTGCAGAAATGGTCAGCGTTACAGGCAAAACACCTTCACAGATGTTAGCAGAGCTTCAGAAGGAATTCGGAAAATTTGTGATGGTTGAGGATGATATGAGCTTTGACCCGACAATGAAAAGCGCGGTACAGAAAATTCTGCTTAAAGATAAGCGACTTCCTGAATTCAGCGATGAGATTGTTAAGGTCAGTTATGAGGATGGTTGCAAAATATATTTTGAAGATGGCTTCGTAATCTGCCGTTTCTCAGGTACAGAGCCACTTTTGAGAATTTTTGCAGAAAGCACAAGTGCCGTGAGGGCAAAGGATTACATAAATACAATCAAGAAATTTGTATTTGAATAATAAAAACCGCAGTCGCAGGACTGCGGTTTTTTAAAATTAGGAATTAGGGGTTAGGAATTAGAAATTTTGGGGCTATGCCGTAATTATAAAAATTGCAAGTGGCAGGTTGCAAGTTCCGAAACTGCGTTGCGATTGTAATGCAAAGCGCAGAGTGCAAAGTGCAAAACGTCGGGGCAATGAGTGAAGCTCATATCACCTGGTTTTGATGAAATAAAAGGAACACAACCCAGTTTATCTTTTTCGCAACCAAAGAAATCTGCCATAAAGCACCATCTGCCGTCAGGGAGGGTAATGGTTGTGGCACCCTCATATGAGCCGGGGTTCTGAATCTCCTTCTCCATATAATCCTGAAAGCTTAATATATATGAATTATATCAAAAGGTTAATTGTTTGAAAACTGTTTTTCTTATATTTGCCTTAAAGAAATAAATGTGGTAAAATAAATCATATAAAATAAATGGGAGAAGAAGATGAACATAATCTTAATCGGTATGCCGGGTTGCGGTAAAAGTACAGTTGGTGTTTTGCTTGCCAAAAGTCTGCTTCGGGATTTCGTTGACACAGATTTAATAATACAGAATAAATATAAAAAAAGTCTTTGCGACATTATAAATCAAGATGGTCTTGATGGCTTTAAGGAAAAAGAAAACAGCGTGCTTGCTCAATTGAAGGCAGAAAACGCTGTTATTGCAACAGGCGGCAGCGCAGTATACTGCCCTGAAGGAATGGAAAACCTAAAAAATAGTGGTAAGGTTATTTATCTTAAGCTTTCACCCGAAGAAATAAAGGGAAGAATTAAAAATATTACCACTCGCGGTATTGCTATGAAAGAGGGCACAACTATTGAGGAGCTATACAACGAGCGATTCGCCCTCTACGAAAAATATGCTGACATTACAATTGATTGCGAAAACACAACGGCAGAGGAGTGCGTTAATAAAATAATTGAAAATTCCAAATTAAAAATTCAAAATTAAGGAACGCTACGCGTTGAATTTAAAACGGAGATGAAAGATGAATAACACAAGAAGACAGAGAATAATAGAAAACATTAAAAAATTTAAAATCAAGAATTTCATAATGCTTACAGTTGCGGGTATTATAAATGCATTTGGCGTAACTGTGTTTTTAAACCCTGTTAATCTTTATGACAGCGGTATTTCAGGCACATCAATGCTTCTTGCAGAGGTAACGCCACCACAGCTTACACTTTCAATTTTTCTTTTGATTTTAAATATACCTTTGTTTATTTATGGCACAAAAAAGCAGGGTAGCCACTTTACTGTTTACGCTGTGTATACAGTTTTCATTTACTCCCTATTTGCCTTTCTTATAACAGATATTTTTCCCATAGATGTGAGTCTTGCTTCACCACTTGCAGGGTCAGATTTATTGCTTTGTGCCCTTTTCGGCGGTATGATTTCCGGTGTGGGAAGCGGTATTGCTATCCGCTTTGGCGGTGCAATGGACGGCATTGAGGTTATGGCAGTAATATTTGCAAAAAAGCTTGGTGTTACTGTGGGCACATTTGTTATGGCTTATAACGTGGTGCTTTATGTTGTGTGCGGTCTTGTGCTTGAAAGCTGGATTTTACCGCTTTATTCTATTGTGGCATATATGGCGGCACTTAAAACGGTGGACTTTATAGTAGAGGGCTTTGACAGAGCAAAGTGTGCTATGATTATTACCACCGAGCCTGACGATGTTTGTGCAATGCTTTCATATTATTTTGAAACGGGCTCCACAAAAATTGAAGTTGTAGGCGGATATTCAAACAAGCCTAAAACAATGGTTTACTTTATTGTTAACCGCTTCCAGGTGGCAAAGCTTCGTGAAATTGTGCATGAGACCGACCCACACGCATACATCACTATTACCGAGGTTGCAGATGTGTTTAAAAAAGAAAAGATAGACTAAGACTAAAAAGGGGTTTAAAAAAACTTTCGTTTTTTATACTGTTTAAGGGGTTCTTACAGGTATCAGTCCTGCAGGAACCCCTTGATTTATATTGTTTTATGCGGTCTGCGTTTTTTTACAGCCCTTTTCCTATTGCCCCTACAAACAGAGCGGATATTTTTTCTATAATATTGTCGGCACTATCATAACTTACATTAAATCCGAGCTTTGCTTCTTCGCTTGATGGAGTAAATTGAATGTTATCAATGCTAAGGGTGGTTTCATTACTGCTTTCAAATGTAAAAATAATGTTTTCCACATCTTCCAGCTTATCGTTGGGCCGTGAAAAACCACATTCATTACCAAATAAATGCAAGCGGTTAAGATCAAATGTAATTGAATGCCATTGACTATCTCCGGGTATAGTTATTTCAACATCTGTAGTATTGTCAATCGCAGGAGCATACCATTTGTATTTTCCAACATAAAAACGTACGCCTTTAAAAGAGACTGACTCGGATGTGTTATTCCTTACCTGAACAGTCATTGTGCTGTAATTTGAATAATTTTTATCTGTATCATTAAAGGTTTGTATTTCTTTCTTGCGACCATCTTCAACCTCAAGTTCAAAGGCAGGGTTAATTGAAAATTCACCTGTTCCTTTAACCGACAAGCCATTTGTGCCACTGTACGCGTGATTTTCTGAAAATGATATTTCTGCATTTTCACTTTCCCAAACAGAATAAAAGTTGCTTGTAAAATCTGTATGGAAATGCCATGCAGTTTCATTTTCGCAATCTATCCATGGCTTTTCAACCCAATGCTGAACAGATATATCATTATTTGTAACAAATGGTGAAACGGGAAGTGTAATTGCCCCGTTTTCAGAAGAATACAAATTGGAGTAGGTGTTACGCACACCATAAGCATAAGCAACAGATTCAGGCTTATCTATTAGCTCATTGTATACCTTAACAGTATTTTTATCTGTTATTTCTGCCTGTGCTTCAACATAAATTCCATCTGCACCGCATATTGTAAAGCCTTTAAGATGCTCACCATTTATGCGTAAACCGTCTCCTGCATTATTTAATGTAACAAACACGTTATTGTCTGTTATCGTAGTTTTTTCAACAGTTGGTGCTGTATAACATTTGAGCATACCATACACAAGACCTTCTGCGGCAAAAGCCATTCTTTCACCGATAGGCTTCTTTGTTTCAGGGTGAATAGATCCCACATCCTGTATATATGTATTCTCTAAATCATATATGGAAATAACCGCCCTGGAGGATGGCTCTTCTTTTTGCCATTCCGAAAAGGCAATGTTACGATTTGAAAGAGGGAAATCATCACCATAATAGTACTGTGCAAGCTGTGTGCACACAAAAGGAAGCAACCCGTTTTCATAATTAAAAAGCTTGGTGTATGAACGTTGAAGAAGTGAAAGGCAGTTAAAATAATCTTTATCTGAGTCACCTATGTTACTCTCGCCCTGATACCATATCATACCTGACAGGCGGAAATTTTTAACCGGATTTATGCGTTGATTAAAGTTTGTGGCAATATCAGTATAAACATCCTGTTCATCTTCATTCCAGTCGTCTTTTTCTATATAGGTTCCTTTTTCAACAAGAAAATTTTTGACCGCTTCATCATTGTCAACTGCTTCTCTCGAAAGCCAGGATTCCACAAGGGAGCCTCCTAAGGAAAGATTGAGAATACCAACAGGCACATTCAGATCCTTTTGAAGCTTATCAGCAAAGAAATAGCCTACTGCACTTACGCCGTAAATTTCATCATACTCACCTGTTACCCAATATGCATTTTTAATATCATTCTGGGGTTCAACGGGTAGCTTTTCTTCTGAACCTTTGTATTCAATATATGGAGGAGTATAAAATGCTCTTACCCAGGGGTTAAGCTCTGTTTGAGCTTTTTGCCAATCAGCACCCACCTTAGATTGACCTAAAGGGTACATCATATTACTTTGACCGCTTGCAAGCCACAACTCACCAAAAACAACATCAATAAATTTTTTTGCTTCTACGCCATCCTTTTTTATAATAAGGGTGTATTTATCATATGAGCCTGCAGGTGCCTGAAGCACTATTTCAAAACGGCAATTTGTTGCTTTGCATTTCCCTTGTGCAATCAGCTCCTCACCCTTATAAAGCTCTGCACTTATTTCGGCATTGCGTGGAGCTTCCCCTTCAATTACCATAGGTTCGTTTTGTTTAAAGAGCATGTGGGATGAGTATTTTGAGGATAATATGACTTTTTTAGGCTCTGCTGTTGCGAGAGAAAAAGGCATCAGGGAAACACAAAAGTTTAGAGCGAGAATAAAGGACAGAAATTTTTTGCTCATAATATTACCACCTGTTTTCTACATATTCACAAAAGGTAAAAAGGTCTTTTATTTCAATTTTTGTTCCGTCGTCAAGGGTAACATCGCCATTCCAGTTACCGAAAATCTGGTGGCAGTTCATTCTGCCAACCTTGAAGTCAACATCTGTGTGGTTATCTAAGGTAGGTGTCATTGTCATGTTGAATCTGCCGTCTTCGGAAATGAATTTCCACTCCTCAAGGAATCTGTCCTTAGGGAATTTTTCAACGTCCACCGCACCTATTTTATGCACCTTGCCGTCATAGAAAATGCAGGTTTCCGTTGCGTTGGATTCATCACCGATTGCCCATGTGATTTCAAAGCCGAAAAGGTGCTTTTCACCTTTTTCATCTGTTATGTATTTATTACCGCTTCCCCAGTACCACACCATTTTGTGAACAGTATTTACTCTACCCCAGTCCAGAGTGCAGAAGGAGTTATCCTTTGAGAAGCTATAGGTGTAATCTCCGAATTTAAACTCACCCTGGCAAGGCATACACATCTGCTTTGTGGTCATAAAGTACTTCGTGTTATCCTCATTAAAGGGGAATATTGTGGTTATATTTTCAAGACCCTCGGGAATGTCCATTGTAACATTAACTTCAACAGGCTTACCCTTGTAGGTGCCTTTATACCAAAGAGTTCTTTCTGTTTCTTTGGTATCAAAATCAAATTCTGTTTTACCGATTTTATCCTTATATCTGTTAGGAACATCGCCTTTTGAAGGCGGAACATGCTTGTTGGCACCAAGAAAGTATTGCATTGAATCGCAGATTACCTCACCCGTTTTAACATTGGTGAGCTTTGCGGCAACATATCCGCCTACGTTAATGTTTGCAAAGGAAACCAGCACCTGAACCTCATCACCGACAAGAATATTGTAAAAATCCCATTCCTTACGGCTCATAATACCTGTTTTAACAAGATTTCTGTCGTATGTAAAATGGTTTTTTCTTGCCCAGCCTTTAGCGTTTAATGTGCCGTCAGCATTAAGGAGAGGAATTTCCTGTGTATACTCTGTTTGTTTTGATTTTTCCTTCCACTCTGTAAAGCTTTTGTATGTTCTTGGAAGCTCTTTGCTCAAAGTAATCACCTCAGATGTTAGTATATCTGTATTGTATCACAAAAAGATTAATTATGTAAAGAGCCACCTGAGTCTGACTCAGGTGGCAATTAAAATTAGTCTCTTTTCTTGTTGAAAGGCTTTCTTGGACGGCGTTCTCTCTGAGGCTCGTCGTCATTTTCAGGAACAAGGCCTTCAACCTCAATAAGAGCATCTCTTCTTGAAAGATTGATTCTGCCCTGATCGTCGATTTCTGTAACCTTAACCATAATCTGATCGCCAACGTTTACGCAATCTTCAACCTTTTCCACTCTCTTAACGTCCAGCTTAGAGATGTGAACAAGGCCTTCCTTACCAGGAGCGATTTCAACGAATGCGCCAAAGCTCATAAGTCTTGTAACAACGCCGTTGTAGATAGCGCCAACCTCCGGATCATTAGCGATTGTGTTGATAATATCAAGAGCGCGGTTTGCATCGTTGATGTCAACTGCTGTAACGAAGATTGTACCATCTTCCTCAACGTCAACCTTACAGTTGCATTCTGCGCAGATTTTCTGAATAACCTTACCCTGTTTACCGATAACATCGCCAATCTTTTCAACGTCAATCTTAGTTGTGAGAAGCTTTGGAGCATATGCTGAAAGCTCTTTTCTTGGCTCTGCGATAACGGGATTCATGATTTCGTCAAGGATATACATACGAGCCTTATATGTTTTCTCGAATGCTTCCTTGATGATTTCAGGAGTAAGACCATGAACCTTAAGGTCCATCTGGATAGCTGTGATACCGTTCTTTGTACCTGCTACCTTGAAGTCCATATCGCCGAAGAAGTCTTCAAGACCCTGAATATCAACCATTGTCATGAAGCGGTCGCCTTCAGAGATAAGACCGCAGGAGATACCTGCAACAGGAGCTTTAATCGGAACGCCTGCAGCCATAAGAGAAAGAGTTGAACCACAAACTGAACCCTGTGATGTTGAACCGTTTGAAGAAAGAACCTCTGATACAACACGGATTGTGTATGGGAACTCTTCCATTGAAGGAATAACAGGAAGAAGAGCTCTTTCAGCAAGAGCACCGTGGCCGATTTCACGTCTACCAGGGCCTCTTGATGGCTTTGTTTCACCAACTGAGTATGATGGGAAGTTGTAGTGGTGGATATATCTCTTTTCAACGTCTTCGTCAATACCGTCAAGCATCTGAGCATCGCGAGCAGTACCAAGGGTTGTTATTGAAAGAACCTGAGTCTGACCACGGGTGAACATACCTGAACCGTGTACTCTTGAAAGAAGGTCGATTTCTGCGTTGAGAGGACGGATTTCGTCAATACCACGACCGTCTACACGCTTGCCTTCGTCAAGAAGCCAACGGCGAACAACGAATTTCTGAAGCTTGTAAAGGCAATCTTCGATCTTGTCTGCTTCCTCAGGGAATTTCTCGTCGAATTCAGCATGAACAGCAGCGTAGATCGGAAGAAGTCTTTCGTCGCGGATTCTCTTGTCGTCTGTGTCAAGAGCAACCTTGATATCGTCAATAGCGAAAGCTTTAATTGCTTCGTAAAGCTCTTCTGATGGGTCATTTGACTCAAATGGAACCTTTTCTTTACCAATTTCAGCAACGATAGATTTGATGAATTCAACGATTTTCTTGTTCTCTTCGTGAGCGAACATAATACCGTCGAACATAACCTCGTTAGAAATTTCGTTAGCACCTGCTTCAATCATAGCAACGAGGCTGTCTGTAGAAGCAACTGTAACAGTCATTTCTGTTTTTGCTCTCTCTTCGAGAGTTGGGTTGATAACGTATTTACCCTCAACAAGACCAAGAGATACGCTTGATACAGGGCCATCCCACGGAATATCGGAAATTGCGATAGCTGTTGAAACACCCCAGAGAGCTGCAATTTCAGGTGAGCAGTCAGGGTCAACAGACATAACTGTTGCAACAACAGAAACATCGTTTCTCATATCTTTAGGGAAGAGAGGACGGATAGGTCTGTCGATAACACGGGAAGTGAGAACTGCTTTTTCTGAAGCTTTGCCTTCTCTTCTCTGGAAAGAGCCCGGGATTCTGCCTACTGCGTAAAGCTTTTCTTCGAAATCAACTGAGAGAGGGAAGAAATCTACACCCTCACGTGGCTTTGGAGCCATTGTAGCTGTACAAAGAACTTCTGTATCACCGTAACGAACGATACAAGAACCATTTGCAAGCTGAGCCATTTTACCGGTTTCAATAACGAGCTTTCTGCCGGCAACTTCTGTTTCAAAAGTTCTGAAATCCTTAAAAAACATAATTTTTACCTCTTTTTATTTTATTTCCGTTTCCTACTTTTTAGCAACAAAGAAAAACACAAAAAGCTTGCACTTTTCTTTATCGCTAAACAGGTAAGTTACGGATTTTTAACGTATTAAAAGTGTTTTAAAAAACGGCTAACGGGACAAACGGTAAGCCGTTTGTCCCGAAATGAGCAATTATTTACGAAGACCAAGACGTGCAACGATTGAACGGTAACGCTCAATGTCTGTCTTCTGAAGGTATGCAAGAAGGTTTCTTCTATGACCTACCATTTTGAGAAGACCGCGACGAGAGTGGTGGTCCTTCATGTTGTTTTTAAGATGTTCGTTAAGGTCGTTGATTCTCTTTGTGAGAACAGCGATCTGAACCTCTGGAGAACCTGTATCTCCTTCGTGTGTGGCATATTCTGCCATAATTGCCTGCTTTTCTGCCTGTGTCATTTTTTTCACCTCATTTAATTTTTCCCAAATAACCCAGAAAGTAGGGTAGGTGAACACGCTCAAATGCGTTTACTCCATACTCCGAGTCATAAGGCTTGTGTATTATAGCATAAGTTTGAGACTTTGTAAAGAAATTTTTGAAAATTATCGGGAACGTCAATAGTCGGGAGCAATACTTGACAAATTTTGGGTAATATGATAGTATATATAGCAATGAGGGAGTAATTCCGTACATAACACATTGTGCGCGACACCATCGTCAACACAGAGCTTTTGCTCTCGGTGTGTCCTAAGTAAATGAGACTCATACATGGTTACCGCCATGTGTGAGTTTTTTGTGTTTTCGGATTTAATTAGCTACTAAATCTTCCTCACAGACTGCGCGCAGTCGAAAAGAAAACAACGGTAAAACCAATATATTAAAGGAGAATTATTATGGACAAAAAGAAAATTATTAAAATTGTGGTTCTCGTGGTATGTGTTGCCCTTGTTGGTACAGTACTTGCAACATGCTTCACAGTTGTTAAGGCAGGCCACACAGGCGTTGTGCTTACCTTCGGCGCAGTTGAAGAGAATGTGTTTGATGAAGGCTTGCACTTTAAAATACCGCTTATTCAGAACGTGGTGCAGATGAACAACCGTACACAGAAAATTGAAACAGACGGTACAGCTTCATCTAAGGACCTGCAGATTATTTCATATGTGGTTGCAGTAAACTTCCACGTAAACGATGCATCATCTGCATCTCTTTATCAGAATGTTGGTATAGACTACGGCACAGTTATTATTGTACCCGCAATTCAGGAAAGTATTAAAGCTGTTACTGCTCAATTTACTGCAGAAGAGCTTATTACAAAGCGTCAGCTTGTTGGCGACCAGATTAAAGAGGCATTATCCGAAAAGATCGGTGAGTATGGTATTGTTGTTGAAATATTCAACATTGTAAACTTTGATTTCTCAGAGGAATTCAATGCGGCAGTTGAAGCTAAGCAGACCGCTCAGCAGAATGCCCTTAAGGCAGAGCAGGACCTTGCACGAATTGAGGTTGAAGCAAAGCAGAAAATTACTCAGGCAGAGGCAGAAGCAAAGAGCATTCAGCTCATTCAGGATGCTCTCGAATCATCACCAGACTACGTTGACTACATAAAGTGGAGTAAGTGGGACGGTAAGCTTCCTTCTGTTATGGGCGATAACGGAGTGCTCGTGGATGTAGGGGACATAAATCCTGCGCAATAAAATGTGTCAGCCTTCCGTTTTTAGCGGAAGGCTTTTTTAAAAATCAAGAGGAGGAAAGATAATGACACATATTGATTTGTTGAACTATTTAACAGATGTTCAAAGAATTGAAAAGTCTGATTTAGCAGAGCTTATAGGTGTTCCTCAGAAGAAAATTGATGGTGTACTGTGCGGTCAAATCGAATTAAAGAAAAAGTGGTTGAAGAACTTATCTCTTTTTACGGGTATACCTGAGCAGGTAATTTTAGCAGGAGAATTTAATCTTCAATATTCTGTCGAAACACAAGAATCACAGGCAGAAGGTGAACAACCACCTGTTACACCTGAACAAACTCCTGAAATGTCGGAAGCTTTGAAGGACTATAACTATGGTAGGTTAATGACCTTCTGCGAAACAAGGCATAAAAAAAGATACAGAGATATTAAGCAGGGTATCGTTATTCAGATAGCCGCAGCAATAGTTGGTTTGCTTTTTTCAATAGCTTGTGGAGTTATTGTTGTTCTGCAAAAGCCTATGATGGATATATTTATGTTTCCGTTAATTTGCTTTATCCCCTCTTTTATGACGCTTCTTCCTGTAAGAGGCTTATATAAAATAGCAAAAACCGGTAGCAAAAGTGAGGAAAAGAATTTTAAAATTTACACTTTACTTTCTGTTTTGCCTATGCTGATTCACACGGTAGCAGGTGTTTGCTTTAAGGTTTATCCTGTGTGGGCAATTGGCTTTGCAGCAGCATCGTTATTACCACCGATATATTTTGTTTTTGTAAAAGATTTGGAGAAAAAAACAACACAATTGCAGAGCTCTCTCAGTATAGCGTTTTCTTTCCTTACAAGCTGTGCTTTCGGTTACAGCATTGTTATAGGTGAATTTATTGAAAGAGATACAGAAGAAATTGTTATAATGGCTTCTTTGATAGCTGTTATTGTTGCTTGGGGCGTAGTGGCTATGGCTCTTTGCTTCATAAATTATTTTTATTATTGCTATCATAAGGTTATTGTAACTTCTAAGTATTTTCAGCCTATTCCTGAAAAGCCTTTATTTAAAAAGCACCATATACGTAATAAGATAATCGCTCTTGTGCTTGCAGCAATAATTTTTGTTGGTGGGACATATATTCTTTCTTGTGCAATTATGTATTGGAATGTTGATGTTATGATAAATGCAGAAGATTATCCTATGCCGAAATATTCAGAGTATGACAAATCTGATATTAACTTTACATCGGAAGACGATGTAGTAACTGTTGATAACGAGTGTTACACAGTTAAGCTTCCTGCCGATATGAAGAAAGACGAGAAAATAACGGATTGTGACACATATAAGGTTGAAGGCGTTGGAGGAATGGTAATGATATATCCTGAAGATTACCTGGGAAATTCATTACCCAAGCTGTATTTCAGCGAGGATGCTACTCCGAGAGAAAATAAGATTATGGCTGAATATAAGCAGAAAATTATAGATGAATATGGTTTTTACCCGCAGTCTTCGTATGAAATAAAGAAGATAGTAAAAGATGTTCATGAGAACGGTGTGGACTTTTGGGATAGAAAGCAAGCTGCTGCAGTTATACCGATGCTGATTTTTGAATCTACCTTAGCTTATGATAATGAGATAATCTTTTACGAGGATTCTGAAATTGAAATGGTTTTAACACTTCGCAGAACAGAGACATCAGAAACCAAAATGACGATAGTAACATGTCAGGTAGATGCGAACAAAAAAGGTGACTATAATAAAGATGTAAACCTTAATATTTTGCTAAGAAGCGACTACGCAGACGAAGAGCTTCTGTACAAAATCATCAACAGTATTGAAATGAAGTAAAGCTATCGCAAACGAAAAAATCAAGAGGAGAAAAATTATGACTCATATTGATTTACTGAATTTTATTATTGATGTTCAGAATATCCCGAAAAATGAGCTTGCAGAGCTTATTGGTGTACCACTCAAAAAGATGGATGATGTTCTCAGTGGCGCTATGCCACTTAAGAAAAAGTGGCTGAAGAACTTATCTCTTTTTACAGGTATACCAAAGGAGGCAATTCAGTCGGGAAATTTTGCGCTTAACTATCCGGAGGGTGAGGTAGCACCTGCATTGGATGTATACGTGCCCGAAGCAATTCGCGAAGAAAACACAAGAAGGCTTAATTTCTATTCGAAGAAGAGATATAAATCAGATTATCAGGACGTTGTACTTATTAAAATATTAGGAATATTCAATTTGGCTATGAGCTGGATTATTCCTTTGGGATTGATGGTTATTTACAGTATAAACGCAGTTTCTGATTTAATTAAAATTATGCTGTTAGGTATCATTCCTGCTATGATAGGTGTTTCTATATTGCGAAATGCATATAAATTCGCTAAAAATGGTGTTCCTGCGGATGAAAAAACCTTTAATTATTATGGTGCTCTTTCAATAATACAGATATTGATTTTTTTAGTATCTCTTACTGTTTTCAAATGGACCTCTCCTGTTGCTCTTGTTGTTATGATATTAACAGCTCTGCCTATCTTCTATGAAGTATTTATTGTTAAAGATAAGGATTTAAGTTTTTTAAAACATACTCTTGTATCTATAACCTGTGTAGTAGCATTCCTTGCTCTTGTTTTTCTTTTGCTTACAGGGGAAAAAGCAGATAGTATAGAAAATGAAACACAAGCTATTATTTTTATAGGGCTGTTTAGTAGCGGTTGGCTATCAACATATTTTTCTTTTGCTAGTGTTCTGATAAGCAAATACTATTATTGTAAAAGGACGGGTATTTCAAAGTATTTCGGTGCCGTTGTTAAAAAGCCTGTGTTCAAAAAAGGTAGAGCTGTAAAAAGTGCTATCGCAATTGTACTTGCATGTGCAGTTGTTTTTGCCACAATTTATATTGCGCCGGTTGTTTTGCTTGATGGGGCAATGTCTACAGCGATTGACGGATTTAATGAAGAAAAGGTAGAGACCCGGTACATTGATTACAACAAAGAGGATATTACTTTTGGCGAAGACGAACAAGTTGTAACAATAGAAGAAGAAAATTACAACATCAAACTCCCCGTTTATCTGGAGAAAAACGAAAAAATTACTACCAGGGATGGCTATCAAAATAAAGAAAAAATGACTGTAGTTTTTATAGAGGAAATTTATTTTGATTATAGTGATGTATTTACATACGATGGTGATGATGAAGAGAACAAAGCATCTTTCGAAAGGCTTAATAAAACCATTAAAGATAGATATGGTTTTATTCCTAAAGGACAATATGAATACTTTAAGCTTCTAAAACTAATTTCTGAAGATAACATTAGTCCATTCAATCGAGATTTGAGCTTAGCTGTTTCCCTTTTCACAAATCTTGAAAAAATGCTAGCGTATGATAATGTATATTTGTATGAAGATTCTGAAAAGTGTTTTTGTATTTGTGAGAATATCATAGAGAGAGAAAGCGGTAATTTTACTCACACTTATAGTATAAATGGTAATGCAAAGGGTGATTATGATAAATTCTTTTCTATTACTGTTATGGTAGTTACCGAAACGCCTGCAGATATGGATTTGCCATTTAAAATTATAAACAGTATTGAGATGAAATAAAGCTATCGCGAACATGTAAAAAACAAAAGCCTCCCGTGAAAACGGGAGGCTTGAATTATACCATCTTATTCTGCAGGAGCTGCTTCTGCGATTTTGTTAAGGTCGTTCTGAATCATGCAAAGAGCAACAATACCGAGACCAAGGAAGCCGATGATAAGGTAAATGATTGAATTATCCTTATGCTCAATTCCTTTTTCTGCACAACCTTCTGCAAATTTCTTTTCTGTAAGGAAAAGACCTACAGGGCCAAGGAAAAGGCTGAGCACAATTTCAAGAACTGCGCTGTCGTTGGCATCCTTAACAGAAACTGCATCCTTTACAAGCATAACAATCCAGTAAATGCCGTAAATACCGCAAGTAACGATTGTGAGAAGAATAGATGTAACAATATTTCTCTGTTTAATGTTCATAATTAACCCCCTTATAAAATAGAAGCAGTTACTTCTTGAAATAAGTTTAGCACAATCGACAAAATTCGTCAATATTTCAAGAAAATTTTGTTTATTGTTGATTATTGGGAACAAAAAGAGTATAATGCCCATAATATTTTTAAAAGGTGATATTATGAAAACTTTCAGCTATAAGGATAAACCAATCGAAGTCCACGGAGTGCCGTTTTTTGAGAAAACAGGTGTGCTTGAAAGGCTTCCGGAGGATGTGCGCAAGGCGGTGCCATCTCTTGATGGTCTTGGCAGACGTTGCCCTGGTGCGAGGATTTGTTTTCGTACCAATTCACCAAAAATACACTTAGAAATGATCTTTAAAACGCTTAGCTGGGATATAGGTATGTCTATCTACGACTGCCAGGCAGCAAATGTTATGATAGGTGAGCGTCAGAACGCACGCTTTGCAGGACTTCTTCATCCGCAGGATTATGAAACTATGGTGTGCGAAAGGGAGTTTTCAAAGGATTCTTCAATGGAGGATGTAACAATCTGGCTTCCGCGTAATGAGGAGATTGCAGATTTTACAATTTCAATAGAAGATGGTGCAGTTATTGAAGCCCCCACACCATATAAATATCCGCCAATGCTCTACTACGGCTCTTCAATCACCGAAGGCGGTTGCTGCTGCAGAGTAACAAATGTGTATAACGCTATTATTTCTCAGCACCTTGATATTGACTACTATAATTTAGGCTTTTCAGGTAATGCAAAGGGTGAGCTTGAAATTGCAGACTACATCAACACTATTCCAATGAGCATTTTTGTTTATGACTATGACCACAACGCACCATCTGTGGAGCATCTCGAGAAAACTCACGAAGCATTTTTTAAAAGAATCCGTGAGAAAAACCCTGATTTACCTATAGTTATACTTACAAAGCCTGATTTTGACTATGACCCTGAGGGCGCAGAGCGTCGCAGGGTTATTTACAGAACATACGAAAATGCTGTAATTTCAGGAGATAAAAACGTTTACTTTATTGACGGACAAACATTTTTCGGTGATGAAGATCGCCATTTCTGCACCTGCGACTGTTGCCATCCCAATGACCTGGGATTTTATCGTATGGCTTCAGTCATCGAACCCGTTATAAGACAAATCTTGGGCGAATAACTTGTTTTTTCGCTGCTCGCAGTACCTATGTACAGTGTCGCATCTTAAAACTGCGTTCTTCATCCCAATCTTTGTCTTATAAAACAGATGTAAATGGGCAAATAACTTGTTTTTTCGCTGTTCGCAGTACCCTTGTATAGTGTCGCATCTTAAAACGGCATTCTTCATCCAAATCTTTGCCTTATAAAACAGAGGTAAATGGGCGAAGAGATAAAAGGAAAAGTGCAAAATGCAAAGTGTAAAGTGCAAAGTGTATAGTGCAAAAAGTCGGAACGCTACGCGTTAATTTAAAAATGCCGGATGCCAGAGGATGTCGTGCTTATTTGCACACCAAAAATATTTTCAAAAACAAAGCGCAATCTGTTTGTTCAGGTTGCTTTTTTTATTAATAAAATAATTGAAAATTTTGTGAAGTATGCTATACTATTTTATATGGCACAACTATCCTTGAGGAGTTGATAAAATGATTTCAGAAATGTTGGCGCAAAGGAATTTGCCGCCTCTTAAATCACGAGAAGAAATGTTGAAAATTCTTCTTCAGGAAGAATACGGCAATATGCCGCCGCTCCCTGAAAGTATAGAGTTTGATACAGAAGAGGGTGTTATTCCCAATTTCTGTGCAGGTAAGGCGTATTGCTGCAGAGTTACGGCAAAATGCGTTGTAATGGGCAAAGAATTTTCATTCCCGTTTCTTGCAACCTTTCCTGCGGATGATGAGAAACACCCGTTCTTTATACATATGAATTTCCGTCCTGATAATCCTGACAGATATATGCCTACAGAGGAGCTTATAGATAACGGATTTGCAGTTTTATCTGCATATTATGCGGATATCACAAGCGACGACGGAGATTTTACAAACGGTCTTGCAGGTATTCTTTTCCCTGATGGAAAAAGAGGTCCTGCCCATAGCGGCAAAATAGCAATGTGGGCTTGGGCGAATCAGCGTATTATGGATTACGCTCAGCTTATGGAGGATAAGCTTGATTTATCCCGCTCTTGTGTATGCGGTCATTCAAGACTGGGTAAAACTGCTCTTTTAACAGCTGCTACAGACGAACGCTTTAAATTCGTTTATTCAAACGATGCGGGTTGTTCAGGAGATGCTCTCGCAAGGGGTACGGATGGAGAGCAGATAAAGGATATTTGCAAAAATTTCCCATATTGGTTCTGCGAAAACTATAAAAAGTACGCAAATAACGAAGAGGCGATGCCTTTTGACCAGCATTACCTTTTAGCATCAATTGCACCGCGCTTCGCAATGGTAGGCAGTGCTTCTGAGGATTGGTGGGCAGACCCGAAATCACAGTATCTTTCCTGTGTTGCAGCAGGTGAAGCCTTTGAAAACGGCTTCAAGCATGAAAACAGATTACCGCAGATTGGTGATTGCTTCATACAGGGTGATTTAGCGTTCCATATGCGAAAAGGGCTTCATTACTATAGCAGAGAAGATTGGCTCAGAAGTATAGAATTCATAAACAGTAAATAAGAAAGAAGGATTTTTATGAAAAAAACCAAAAAAGTTATATCATTGCTTATAGCGTTAGCGTTTATTCTTTCTGCATTTCCAATGCCTGTTGCATTTGCAGAGGGTGAGGAGTACGAGGCAATCTCTCTTGATGAAACAGTTATTATTTCAAGCGAGGATGAATTGGGAGCCACAAGGTATTTCAGCTTCACCGCGCAAGAGGATGGCAGATATGTTTTTTCTTCATTTGATAATGACGATTTAGATGTGCGTTGCTACATATATGATAGCGATATGAATGAAATTGCTTATGATGATGACGGTGCAGGCTACCCTAACTTTAAAAGTTCTTTTGACCTGACTGCAGGTGATACCGTTTATTTGTTGTCAGAGCCATTGAGCTCAGGAGATGAGGGAAGCTATTCAGTTAAGGTTGTTAAGGTTATTACTGCTACAGAAATTACCATCTCTAATGAGAGCATTACCGGAACCATAATGGAAACTAAAAGCCTGAGTGCATCACTTTTGCCTGAAAATGCCGAGGGCGAGGAAATATCCTGGAAAACAAGCGACAGCACGATTTTTGTTATAGGAGAAATATACAATGACGGTAAAGGATGCGACATCAGTTTACTTTCTGAAGGTACTGCAACAATCACCGCTTCAACAGAAAGCGGATTAACTGCAACATGTGAAATAATAGTTGAGGAGCCACCTTTAATAGAGGCTGAGTCTACTGTGATTATAACTGCTACAGAGGAGAATTCAGGCGTTGAGTTGTTTAAGTTCGTTCCCGTAGAAAGTGGCAAATATAAGTTTTACTCCCACGACAATGATTTTGATACCTATGGTCATATATATGATAGCGACCTGAATCAGATATATTATAACGATGATGGTGGCGATGGCAGCAATTTCTATATTGAGTTTGATGCAGTTGTCGGTGAGGTATATTACCTTAAGGCACGTTCATATTACGAAGAAACCTCAGGAGGATTCTCTATCAGCGTAAATAAGCTTGTTTCTGCAACATCACTGGAGCTTTCAGCAGAAAGCATATCAGGTAAGGTGGGCAGTATATGGGATATGTCAGGTTCTCTTATCCCAGAGAATGCCAAGGAGGAGCAAATAACCTGGTCGTCAAGTGATGAAGATGTTGTTAAAATTATTTACAACAGTAATAGTGAATGTCAGCTTCGGCTTATGGGTGCAGGCGCAGCTACCGTTACAGCAACAAGCGAAAACGGGCTTACAGACTCCTGCGCAATTACTGTAGACGAGCCTGTTGAAATTGAGGCCGGTGAGACCGTTCAGCTTGAATGCAGTGATGAAGAGTATAAAGAAACATATATATTTGTACCGCAGGCTACAGGCTTATATAAATTCGAAGAAAATATAAATGGCGCATCATATAGCCTGAACCTTTACAATAGTGTTTTTGAGTGGCTCAGCAGTGATAGCTATATGCAGGTAGAGCTGACGGCAGGCGAAACATACTATTACACCGTTAATGCAGAAAAAAGTGAAGATGCTGAATTTATTGATTTTTCACTTGTAATAAATCACCTTGTGCCTGCAACAGGTATTACGCTTTCACAAGAAACTGTGATAGGAGAACTTGCTACTTATGAAACAATAAATGTAAATTTCTTACCCGAAAACGCAATAAAAGAAGAAATTACATGGGAAATAGATAACGAAGACGTTGCGATTATTTACAGTACATGGAACGAAGGGGAATATTGTGAATTAAAATTTGTAGGTCCCGGTACTGCGGTTATTACAGCTACTACCGAAAACGGTCTTACAGCATCATGTGAGATTACTGTTGATGACCCTGTCGAGATTGTTTTAGGCGAAACAAGTACAGTATACGCTGACGAATACGCAGAGGAAGCTTATTCATACGCATATTCCTTTGTGCCGGAAGAGAGTGGAACATATTCCTTCGATTTTACAACCAACAATTCGTATATTGATTGGATTGTTGTTTATAATGGAGACCTTGAGTTTGTAGGCAAGCCGTCAGGAGATTTCCAGTTAGAATTAACAGCCGGAGAAACATATTACTTCATTCCTAATGCTGAAGTGGATTACAGAGAGGATGAGGGTAACGAAAGCTATATTTCTCTTTGCGTAAATAAAGCTGAACAGGCAACAGCAATTACTCTTTCGAAAGAAGAAGTAAAAAGTAGTCTGGGTGTACAAACATACATAAAAGCAAATTTCCTCCCGGAGAACGCCATAAACGAGAGCATTACATGGTCTTCAAGCGATGAAAAGATAGTTGTTTTTTCTGAAACAGGTTACAACGACGATTGTCTGGTGAAATCTGTTGGTGTGGGTAAGGCAACAATAACTGCAACAACAGAAAGCGGTTTAACTGCTTCTTGCGAGATTATTGTTGAAAACCCTGTCGAGATTAAATCAGGTGAAACAAAAGAGGTAAAATCCTGGGACGAAGAGAGCTGTGTAACCTATAAATTTGTTTCTGAAACAGATGGAAGATATAGAATAGAAAACAATGTTTTAGGTTTTTCTTCATATAGCACAGCTTTCTATAATGATGAGTTTGAATCGGTATACGGATGGGTTAATAATTCTGTAGAACTGAGCGCAGGAGAAACATATTACTATGTAGTAAGCGACATAATTAAAGACAACGCTGATGAGTATGTTACTATAAATCTTTCTATTAATAAACTTTCGGCTGCAACCGATATAAACCTTAATAAGGAGCATATAAAAGGTTCTTTGGGTGGTTATGTGTCGATACAGGCGGAATTCTCTCCTGAAAATGCCATAGAAGAGGAAATTACCTGGACATCAAGCGTTGAAAGTGTGGTAATTGTTTCCGACACATGGAACAATACAAAACAATGCAGTATAAAGTGTGTAGGCGCAGGTGAAGCGACAATAACCGCAACAACAGAAAGTGGTTTAACTGCTACCTGTCAGATTACTGTTGATGAATCTATAGAAATTACTTCAGGCGAAACTTACACGGTTTATGCAGATGATGGTTATTCACACACTTACTCTTTCACACCTGAAGCGGATGGAACATATTTATTTGATTTCAGCTATCAGAACGTCTATGTTGAATCGTTTAATGTGTATGATGCTGATCTGGAGTGGCTGGATGAGTGTTTAGGAGATTTTCAGATAGAATTAACCGGTGGAAAAACATATTATTTCGTTCTTCGCGGAGAGGAAGGTTATTACGACGAAAGCGACGAAAGTTATATATCTCTTTTAGTAAGTAAACTTGTTCCTGCTACCGAAATTACTCTTCCTGAAGCAATAACAGGAAAAGTAGGCAAAGGTCTTACTGTAGAAGCAGAGTTTGCACCTGACGCTATTAAAGAAAACGTTTACTGGCATTCAAGCGACGAATCAGTAGTTTCAATAGATAGTGAGTATTATGCATATAATACTGAGGCATTTCTTGAATTTTTGAAGGTGGGAACTGCTGTTATTACAGCTACTACCGAAAGCGGATTGACTGCAACCTGTACGGTGTCGGTTGTTATGCCGGAAGAAATCTCTATTGGCTCAAAAGCAATGAAAAGGAGCGGAAACAGCTTCAAGGGAACGGACAACTATTTCATTTTTATTCCTGAAGAAGACGGTATATACAAATTTTCTGTTTCAGGTAATAATATATGGGATGAATATGTTGAAATATGGTCTGAAGATGAGTCTGTTTATGATTATGGAAATGAAGTCTTTTTGGAACTGACTGCAGGAGAAACATATTTCTGCGAAGCAACAGCGGTGGTTGAATACAGCGATGAACCAACTTCAGCAGCTCTTAACATTAAAAAGGTTGAAAAAGCAACTACATTGGAGCTTAGCGAAGTTGCTATATCGGGAGCAACATCTCAGGTAATAAGGCTTGAGGCTGATTTTGGTCCTGTAGACTGTGCGAGAGAATATATTGAATGGGAAATAGCAGATGAAACCGTTGCAGGTATTGATAGCTATAGTGATGAAGGTTATTGCCTGATTGTTCTTAAAAATGCAGGAACAACTACTATTACTGCAACAAGTGAAAACGGCCTTACAGCTACATGCACAATTACTGTTACTGAACCGGAAGAAATTGCGCTTAATACAACAAAAAACATTTCAGACATATCAGCTTTCGGCGTAGCTTCATATAAGTTTATTCCTGAAAAAGACGGAACGTACGTATTCTACTCTTTTGATAACGATTGCGATACATACGGATATGTATTTAATAGCGATATAGAAGAAATTGACCATAATGATGATGGCAACGAGGAGAATAACTTCAAGATAAAATTCAATGCAGAAGCAGGTGAGGTATATTATCTTAGCGCAAGACGATATAATCAGGCTTCTGACGGCGGATATTCTATTTGTGTTAAGGAATATGTTGAGGCAACAGAAATTAAACTTACAGCTGATGCAACACAAGGAAAACCGGGTCAGAAAATAAGTATAACTCAAGCTATACTTCCTGAAGGTGCTGAAGCAGATGTTTATTGGGATGTAAGCGACGAAACAATTATTGGAATATGGGAATATTTCAACAACGAAGAGGAAGGTAAGGGTTGTGTTATTGAGCTTAAGAGCGAAGGAACTGCAACCGTTACTGCAAGAACTGACAACGATTTGTCAACAACATGTACCATTACCGTTCTGAGTGTTCCTCAGATTGATGTTGGTAACACTGCCCTTGTAAAGGGCGATGGCGAATATTCTGCAGACGACAATGTTTATAAATTTATTCCTGAAGAAGATGGAACATATAATTTCCATTTCGTATCAGAAAACGTTTATGATGAATATATAAAATTATGGTCAGCAGACGGAGAGGTTTCTTCAAGTTCGTGGAACGGTTTGTCCTGCCAATTAGAAGCAGGCGAAACATATTATTGTCGTGCGTCAGCAATAATTGATGATGAAACGGAAGTGTCTTCATGTACTTTGAAAATTGAAAAGCTTGCGCCTGCTACAAGTGTAAGCATCAGCCCGAGTCAGTCGCAGCTTTCTGTTGGGTTAAGTTTGAATCTTGAGGTTGTTTTTGGACCGGAAGGTAGCGCACCTGAAGAATTCAGTTGGGAAATAAGCGATGAGAATATCTTCTATGCTCAGAAAGATGATGCACACGGAATCGTAGTTTATGGTACGAATCCGGGTACAGCAACAATTACGATTACAACCTCAGGAGGACTTACAGCATCTGCAACAATAACTATTGCTCAGCCGGAGTATATAGCTCTTGATGAAATAAAAACTCTTTCTGTTACTGCAACAGACAGAGGAGCTCAAACATATGCCTTTGTGCCTGAAGAAGATGGCGTTTATGCTTTTTGCTCGAATTGCGAAGAAATAGATGTTTATTGTGAAATTTTCGATAGCTATGGTGACACGATTGCTGAGGATGACGATGGTGGCGAGGGCTTGAATTTCTTTGCAGAGTTTTATGCAGAGGTCGGCGAAACATATTATCTTCATACAACCACATATTCGGAAAGTGGAACAGGAAATTATTCTGTAACCGTTAAAAAGCTACAGGATGCAACAGGCTTAAGACTTTCTCGTATGTCCTACAAAGGTGAGGTTTTAGACAATTTCAATCTGCAAACAGAGCTTATTCCGGATAACTCAGCAAGTGAGGATATAATCTGGAGTATAAGCGACACATCAGTTGTGGAAATCAGAGACACCTCAGATGGTAGAGCATATTTCAGAATTGTTGGCAAGGGTAATGCCATAATAACTGCAGAGAGTGAAAGTGGTTTTACTGCAACCTGTGTGGTTACTGCTGAGGAGCCTGAAGAAATAACTCTTGATAGAGGTGCAAAATTATCATATTCAGACGGACTTGCTGACAAAAAATATACCTTTGTACCTGAAGAAGACGGCATTTACAGATTTAATTTCTCCGGTGCAGATGAGAATGGCGGTTATACTATATACCCTGCAAACGATTTTGACGCATACCAAAGCAATGACTATGGTGAGTTTGCTCTTGAAGCAGGACAAACATACTATATTGATTTGAATTTCTGGTCTCAGAACAAAAACAGCTTACAGGCTTATGATGTTACTGTTGAAAAATGCACTAAAGCAACAACAATGACTCTTTCCCAAACAGCTGTAAGCCAAAAAATTTCTCAATATGTGTATCTTCAGCCTGTTTTCGGGCCTGTTGGATGTGCAACAGAGAGTGTTCAATGGGAGTCAAGCAACGAAGCTGTTGCTGAGATTTTATATGGTGGTAAGGAAGCTGAAATTCAGATTGTTGGCGCAGGTCAGGCAACAATAACAGCAACATCAGAAAGCGGAATGACAGCAACCTGCATTATAACAGGTGAAGAAGCTCCTGTAGTTAAAGAAAATGCTGAAACAACAATGACTGTAAACGCAGAAAAAGGTATAGCGGTTTATAAGTTCATTCCCGAAAAAACAGGAAATCTGGTTATTTATTCTCTTGAGAGTAATTTTACAGATGTCGAGGTAGCTTTGTTTGACAGAGATTTTGAGTGGTTAGAAAATAGTTTTCAATATGGAGACGCCTTTAGCTTATCTATAAATGTAACAAAAGGCAGAACATATTATATTATGTTCCGTGCGAATTCTGATGAAGCTATGGGAACCGCAAAATTCATAATATCAGAAAGCGTAGCTGCCACATCAATCAATATTATTGAAGACTCACTCAATGTAAGTAAATATGATAGGTTCAATTGTGATTATACTCTTATGCCGTTGAATGCAAGGAACGAAGATGTTACCTGGACAACAAGCAATCCTGATATAGTTACTGTTGACGATGGACATCTTGTTTTTAATGCTGTTGGTACAGCTACAGTTACTGTTACAACCGAAAGTGGATTAACAGATTCCTGTACAATTATCGTCAGCGAGCCGCCAATGCTACAGGTGGGAGTTAAAACATCCGTAACCAAAGAACATAACACATGGAATAAGATGTTCAGGTTTATACCGGAAACATCGGGTTGCTACACATTCGAGAGTTTCTCAAAGTGCGACACGTATTGTACATTGTATGATGCAGACAATAATAAAATAGGTTTTGACCACGATAGCGGAGATGTTTACAACTTCCTCATTACGGAATATCTTGAACAAGGACAGGTATATTACATCAGAACAGATGCGTACACATATGGTGATGATGTTGTTGAAGGATATGATGTTCTTGTAACACAGAATATTGAGGGCGACATAAATAGAGATGGAGAAGTTGACGTTAACGATTACCAGCAGCTTGTTAACCTTGTTGTTTCAACTCCTGATATGATTGAAGAGGAGTATGGTGAAAATATGTTGATTATTGCTGACGTTAATGGCGATGGCGCAATAGATGTACTTGATGCATGGAAGCTTTCTCTTATGATTAATCAGTAAACTAAACAAAAAGGGTGGTGCAGTTCAAACGAACTGCACCACCTGTTTTTTATTATTAGCTTTTAGCAATAGTTTTTTCTGCCATTTCTCTCAGGCAGAAGCCTGTTAAAAGAACGCCGTCAGAATTGTATTTTTCAAGTTTTTCTTCTAATGCTTTTATATTTTCGGATGAAGGATTTTGTTTAGCGTTATAAATTTGCTGAAGCAAATCGCAACACATTCCGAACTTTTTAACCCATTTTTTTAGCTCAGCAAAAAGAGGGACAGATGTATCGCAAAGCATATTGTAGCAGTCATACATATTCTTAATGTATTCACCAAGATATGCGAGAGCTTCCTCTTTTTTGTCGCTTGCTTCAAGGAAGGCTGTGTGTGCGAGAGCTCTGCTCATAAATGCAGAGCTGTATCTTGAAAGGCAGGAAACGCCTAAATGGTCTGCAAAGTATGAGAAACGGTGTGCGTTTTCGCCTAAAATCTCTTTATGAGCATTTTTAAGAGATTCATCAGGATCATAAGCAACCGGATTCCATAAGAAATCCCCAATTGTGAGAAGCGGAATTTTTGAACACTCCGCATATTCCATAACATTTGAAATTATGCCTTCGCAGGATTTATAAAGCTCCTTATCTCTGCCGATTATTGCACCCAGATGCATTTCCTGAAACATCTCACAGTCGTTAACAGGGAAATTATCCCAGTAAAGAGGCTTGTGATGGGTGGCGTTGGCTAATTCGTCTGCTTCCCTTACAGTAAGCACTCTTGAACATATTTCTGCACCTGTCCAGAAAAGGTTTACATCAGAGGGAATTCCTGAGCCGAATTTTGAAATATAATAGCCGTTTGCATCACCGCTGTATTGAGTCGGGCAAACAGTAAGAGAAATTGATGGGTCAAAATCCTTGAGAGCCTGATAAGCTTTATTAATCAGGTAAATGTGGGCGTCAACTATGGAATCAAATTCCCTTGCATCGTCGTCATACTGAAATTCCCAGGGAATATCGTCAAGAAGAAGACCGAAATTTCTGACACCTAAAGCATAAATGCTTTTGATTTTATTTATAAGAAGCTGAAAATCCTCTTCCGATGTGTATTTATATGTAAGACCGGGACCAACTGCCCAATGAAAATCAAGATAATTTTCGCAAGCAAGGTGGAAAAGCGCTTTTAACTCTGAAAGCTCTTTTTCAGGATATAAATCTCTCCATTTTTCTCTATGGTAAATATCGTCTTTAGGACCATAGAAGAAAGCATTCATTCCATAACGCGCCATAAGCTTCATAACAGAAGCTCTTTTTTCATTCTCCCATGTATGACCGTAAAAGCCTTCAATATATCCTCTTTTTTTGAAAAGAGGGTAGTCCTCGATTGTGCCTTCACAAGCTTCGTTTGCAACAATAAGCTTTGCAAGAGTGTTAGCACCTCTGAAAGCACTTTTTTCGCAAGAACACTCTACAACAATTTCATTTTTAGTTATTGTGATTATATATTTTTCGTCTGTAAGACGGCAGATTTCTTCTGCATATGTAGTTCTTTTGCTGTTTTCGTATTTGAAAACAACATTAAAACCGCCATCAACAGAAATTCCGTAATCTCCAAAAACTTTTTCGGCAATTTCTTTGAAATCACCTGAAACGGACAAGGTCTTTATTTCGACTTTCTCACCATTAAGGTTGACTTTTTGTGGAACAGGATAAATCACAGGTGCTTAATCTCCTTTTTATATTTTTCTATCAGCTTATTATTTACTTGGTCTCCGCCATCAACGTTGGCGCTTAAAAAATGCTCAGGGCAAAAACCTTTTTCAGCACATATTTCTACTGCCCTTGCTACAACTGCATTCAAAATAAGCGCGCCTGAAACAGTAGACGTAGCGCAGATTTTTCCGCTGACACCATCAACATCTATACAGGCATCACCAAGGCAACCGCAGTTATCGAGGACAATATCTGCAATTTCACAAAGGCGTTTTCCGCTACGGTGGCGAGACTCTCCTGCAAGAGAGTGGTTAAGGCTGGTAAGAGCAATAGCTTTAACATTTCTTTCTTTGCAAAGAAGAGCCATATCAACTATAACGCCGTTTCTTCCTGAATTGGAGATTATAACGATAACGTCATTTTCACTTATTCCGTAATCGGAAAAAATCTTTTCCGCAAGGCCTTCCTCACGCTCTTTTTCTGTGCTTTCGGAAGCAGAAATATGAAGCATAAGTTCATCAATGAGAATAGGCTGAATATTCAAAAGACCGCCTGCTCTGTAAAAAAGCTCTTCCGAAAGCATATGGGAATGACCTGTGCCAAAGAGAAAGATTTTGCTCTTTTTTATAAGAGCTTCTGAAAACGCTTTTGCAGCATCCTCAATGTTTCCTGAACATTTTTCTTCGATTTGTTCAACTATTCTCTTTATATTTTCTATGTATTCAAATTGCTTTTTCATTTTAACTCCATTGACGCTTTCAATGCGCCCTCTTCCGCAGGTGTTGTGAGTGAATCAGTTATAGTTTCAGGGTAATTTTCTTTAACCTTATTGCAGAATATCTCACGGAAAAGAGAATTATTAAACACACCACCATAAAGAGAAAGGTGAGCGACTTTTCCTAATTGAGCTATAAGAGAAGCTACAGTTTCTGCAAAAGCAACGGCTTCATCTTCTATAATCTCCTTGCAGAACATGTCTTCTTCAGCAAGGCTTCCAACAGTTTCTGCAAAGCCTGCAATGGAGTCTTTGGCGGTTTCGGGAGAGTAAATAATATCAATAATTTCTCTGAAATTCTTTATACCGAAATATTTTATTGCTTCATCAATAAGAGGAGTTTTAATGCCTTTATCGTAGCAGATGCAGCATTTTTTAAGAGCAGAAACGGCAATTGAATAGCCTGAGCCCTCGTCGCCTAAAATATGTCCCCAACCACCTTTTATGATTAAGGAGCCGTCTTTTGCTTCACCTATTGCCATAGAGCCTGTTCCGCATATTGCAACAGAATTACCCGAGGCTGCTTTGAGAGCCACAAAAACATCACTGTTCATACTGATTTTTTCAGCGTTTATTATTCCGCCGCAAAGAGCATCGATTGTTTTCTTGTCAGCTTCTGTGTCAAGGGCGGAGCAACCTATAAAGGCAGAATAAAAATCTTCAATACCTGTATTTTCTTGTATTTCGGTTATTATTACGGCAAGGTTTTCTCGTGCCTTTTCCATTCCTACGCCATAGAAATTTATTGACTTGCCTTGAGCTCTGAAAAGGATTTTTCCTTTTTCGTCTGCAACAACGGCAGTAGTTTTTGTGCCGCCGCCGTCTATTCCGAGATAGTGCTTCACGCTTTCACCTGCTTTCATTTTACAGATTTTATCAGGTTAAATGTTTCGTCAAGAATTGTACGCGCCGTCTTAGGACCGGTAGAGTTTGTTTCCTCATAGTGTCTTCTGTCAAATCTGTCTTTAGCTGCGTCAATGTATGGTGATTTTTCGTTTAATAAAAAGTCGTTATCAGGGATAATATAACCTAATTCATCATTACAAAGACCAACAACAAAATTGTGATCGCAATCGGTCATTGGGGATAAGATGTTGTATTCCGCTTTTTTGCCTGTTGCAGATTCTTCTGCCGATAAAAACTGACCATTCCAAAGCTCAGGGAACAATTCGCCGGGTATAAGGAAAGCACCAATCTGCCTGTTTCCTAATTCAAGGTAGCCTAACTCTGTTGCCACAAATGCTTCGCTTCTTTTATTACTGCGCAGGCAATCGTTATTGATAACATTCATGAGCCTTGCAAAAATAAGGACAAAGTTATCTGCCTTTATTTTAACAGGAACAGATTTTATATTAACGAGAGGTACAAGCTCCTCTTCATTCTTCATTGAATTTGCAAGCTCACCTAAGCTTTTACCATATTCCTGAGTATACTTAAGGCAATCAAATTCGTGGCGGTAAACCTTTCTTATTTCCTTTGCAGAAATCATACCGCCGATTGCGCCATTTATGTAAACAACGTTTGTGTTTTCGTTGTTTTCTTCAATTTCTCTTATCATATAGCAAGGGAAATCTGCGCTTATACTGTTACTTTTACTGCCGAGAAGCTCTGCGTGGCAGGCAAAGTTTATAACCTGAACATTTTCAGAACCGTCAAAGCTTTCAAAACGGAGCTTTGTAAGATTTTCGTCGTAAGCGTCAGGTAACCTGTAATCGCAATGCATATCCTCTGTTTTGTAAACAGAGTAAAAAAGCTTGCCGTTTTTTTTGTTTTCATAAGCCTTTATAATTGCCTCGGAGGTCTTTTCCTTGAAGAATTTCATATATTCTTCATTTCGTCCGGTTTTAAAAATCTTTTCACCCCACAAGCCCTGAGTATCTATAGCAGAATGAGTGTGGGTTGCGCAGACGGAAATTGATTTAAGATTTTCTGTTTTACCGCTTTCGAGAACTATTTTTCGTATATCGTTTATATCACGTCTGCTAAGACCAACTGCATCAACAGCGCAGATTACCGCACCGCCTCTGCCTGTGTTATCGTCTATAAAAAACGCACGGGCAAACATGTGGTCAAGCACACTTTTTGCAGGGTTATTTGAGCCATAGCCTGCAATATAATATGTTTTTTCGTTAACATCCTTGGGTGTAAGGTCTGCCTTTCCGAAGCCACAGGTAAAAAAATCGCCTTTATTCCACGAAAAAACATTATCACCTGAAAGCATATATTTGTTCGCTTTTTCGGATGTAGTAAAATATTTTTTCGGCATACAACTGATTACTGCATCTGCAAGCTTTTCAATAGCTTTTCTTGTGATTTTATCTTTATTCATACAATCAATCCTCAAAGAAGTTTGTTTTTATTCCAAAAGCGATTTCACCCTCACTATCCTTTTGCTCCAACAATGTAAAACCGCATTTTTTATAGAATTTAACGCCGTTTTCATTTTTAGAGCCAACGGTAAGCATAACACCCGGAATGCCTTTTTCCCAAAGATGCTTGCACAATGCTTTTATAAGCTGTGTGCCGAAGCCCTTGTGGTGATATGGGGGAGTAAGGTCTATATGAAGGTGAGCAGGGTATTCGTCTTTATATTTCTCCTGAAGAACAGTAGAATTTTTTGCCCAGTTGTAAAGACCCTCGTCAAGATGGGCGTTGAGAGGAAGATATTTTTCGTCAAAAATCTTTTTGTAGCTGTCATAATTTTCTGCACAGATAATATAACCTACTGCCTTGCCGTCGTCATCAAGCACGAAGCAATTCTGAGGCTCGTTATCTATATAATAATCGCAGAAGGTGTGAAGAACGAATTCCTGTAAATCAGGTGGGTCCTCAGGGCCATCCTCACAATGCAGGCATACGTACTGCACATCTTTATAATCTTTATCTTCGTATTTTCTTATTGAAAGCATAATATATCTCCTAAAATTTTTATATTAATATGATACACTAAATTAATAAAGGTTGCAACTGCAATATTACATTATACAACACCTGTTTAATGTTTTGCTTTTGGGGTAAAATTAACATAAAATGCCTTGACTTTGTAAAAAATAACACGTATCATCATTTTAGTTTTAAAAGGAGGCGAGAATATGGGAAAACCATGCGAATACCTTTCAAAAATGACACCTGTTCAGTTGGCAGAAAACCTTGAGTATGAGAAAAAATGGCTTCAGTACTATGGTGAGATGCCTGAAAAATTAGATTATCACCAAGGCTCTATATACGATATGCTATATGACGCAATAAGGGCGTATCCTAAAAGCCTTGCAATGGAATATTTCGATGTAGAATTTACTTACAGAGATTTAAGCGAGCATATAGAGCAGGTAGCTCAGGCTCTTTTAGGGCTTGACGTTGTGCCCAACGAAAGCGTAACAATTTGTATGCCAAATATGCCTGAGGCCATTTTCCTTATTTACGCTATCAATAAAATTGGTGCGGTTTGCAACGTTATTCACCCTTTAAGCGACCACGACGATATTGTAAAAGCCGTTGAAGCAACAAACTCAACACTTGTTTTTACGACGGATGTTTCTGCTCTTAAGGTTGAGGGCGTGAAGGCGAAGGTTGTTGTTTGTGAGGTTTCAAATTCAATGAAACCGCTTCTCAGAACTGCATATAACCTGAAAAACAGAAAAGCTCTCAGATATCCTGCGGAGTTTATCCGTTGGAAGGATTTCCTTAATATGGGCGTTGCTTACGGTCCTATTATTAAGCGTACTAAAGATGACCCTGCAGTTATTATCTACAGTGGAGGAACAACAGGTAAATCAAAGGGAATTGTGCTTTCAAACCTTTGCTTCAACTCTCTTGCAACACAGTGCTATGCAGTTTGTAAAGAGGCGAGAGCAGGTAACTCTATTCTCTCTGCTCTTCCTATTTTCCACGGCTTTGGATTATGCGTAAGCATTCACGTTCCGTTGACATTAGGTCTCAAATGCATACTTCTTCCTAAAATCAGCGTTGGCGATCTGAATAACACAATCAAGAAGAAAAAGCCGAACCTTCTTCCTGCAATTCCTACAATGCTGAAGGCTATGACGAATAATCCGCCTTTAGGGCCTGACAGCCTCAGCTCAGTTAAGGTTATTCTTTCAGGTGGCGATTATCTCAGCGATGACGTTCGCGAAAAGGTGCTTGAATATTTCAAGGATTGCGGTTCTGATGCTCATATTCAGGTTGGTTACGGTCTTTCCGAGGCAACTGCATTTATTGCTGCCACTGCAGATACAATAGAGGAAACGGACAATCTTGGTATTCCTAACCCTGATAATATCATTAAAATCTGCGACCCTGAAACAAACGAGGAGTTGCCTGCAGGAACTGTTGGTGAAATCTGCGTTAACGCTCCGACTGTTATGATGGGTTACCTTAACGAGCCTGAAGAAACCAAAAATGCTTTAAGAGTTCATGAAGACGGCGTTACTTGGCTCCACACAGGCGACCTTGGTTTTGTTGATGAGGGTGGCGTTCTTCACTTTACATCACGCCTTAAGAGAATGATTATTTCAAACGGCTACAATATTTACCCGACAGAGCTTGAAAACGTAATCAACAAATGCAGATACGTTGCATCAAGCGTTGTTGTAGGCGTTAAGGATAAGGTAAAGCAGGAAGCACCAAAGGCAGTTATTGTTCTTAAAAAAGGTGTTCAGCGAACAGCGGATGTAGAAAAAGAAATAAAAGAATTCTGCAAGCAGCACATTGCAAAGAATGCCCAGCCTACAGAATTTGAGTTTACGGACGCTTTGCCGACAACAAAAATAGGTAAAGTAAACTATAGAGAATTTCAGGATAAAGAATAAAAAAGTCAGGTGCAATGCACCTGACTTCTTTGTTTTTAATTAATCACAGCAAGGGTCTGTTTTTTTCTTTTTTGGTGTTGGTTTTGCTTGCTCTGTTGCATCGCCAAGACCTGTTGTTTCGCTGAAAAGAACGTCTTTCTTAACAACCTCAACTGCATCTGTAGGAACAATAATTTTTGCAGCCTGACCATTGGACATATTAACAAGAGCTTCGTATCTTTTAAGCTCAATAACTGCGGCTGTAGGATTAGCCTCAACAATTGCGCGGATACCGTCTGCTTCTGCCTCTTTAGCAAGAAGAAGTGCTTTTGCTTCACCTTCTGCGCGGGCAATCCTAGCATCTCTTTCACCTTCTGCGGCAAGCACCATAGCCTGCTTATCACCCTCTGCGCGAGTGATGGCGGCAGCCTTGTGTCCTTCAGCCTGAAGAAGAGTTTCACGACGGTCGCGTTCAGCCTTCATCTGCTTTTCCATTGCCTGCTGAATTTCCTGAGGCGGAATAATATTTTTAAGCTCAACTCTTGTAACCTTCATACCCCACTGGTCTGTAGCATCGTCAAGAATTGCGGTCATTTTGCCGTTGATAGTATCACGGGAAGTAAGTGTGCTGTCAAGCTCAAGCTCACCGACAATGTTACGAAGAGTAGTTGCGGTTAAGTTTTCCAAGGCGTTTATAGGATTTACAACACCGTAAGAATAAAGTTTTGCGTCAAAAATCTTGAAGAAAACAACTGTATCAATCTGCATTGTAACATTATCTTTAGTAATAACAGGCTGTGGTGGTGAGTCAATAACCTGTTCCTTAAGGGTAATTTTCTTTGCGATTCTCTCAACAAGAGGGATTTTCACGTGAAGGCCTGCACCCCAGGTCTTTTTGTATTTACCTAAAAACTCGATTACGTACTCGTGAGCCTGTGGCACAATGCGGACATTTGCCACCACTAAAGCAAGTAAAAAAGCAACAACGATTAAAATAATTTCCATTAAAAAACCTCCTTAGATAGTTTATGATTTCATTCTACAAAATATGTTTTTTATTGTCAATAAAAGTTTAATAGAACAAATTTCCTTTTTATTTAAATTCTTCAAATTCAGGCATAATGTAAGTGGTTGTAGAGAAAAACATAACCTTCATTTCACCGTAAGAATATTCATTTAAGTTTCTGTCCTGGCTTGCCCTTTTTGAGTTAAGCGCTTTATCTATTGAGTAAATTGCAATTAAAGAGTCTTTGTTTCTGATAGGTGCGCCGTCTGCATTTTTAGTCCCGTCAAATTCAAGCACAAGGTTGCTGTCGTTTTCAGGGACAGTATAAAGGGCTACAAGGTTTTCTGAAGCTACGCCGTATTTTTGTGAAACGGCATCAATATAGCGGTTGTTTTTATCGTCTGAAAAAGCCATTTCCCCTGTTTTTTCATATGTTTTTGTGGTTTGTGGGAGAGTAGTGGCTTCTGTTTCAGGCTCGAGACTCGGAGTGGGCACTGAAGCAGGTGGAATTATCTCTACAGAATCCGATACAGTCTGAGTAAATGTAATTTCACTTTCCTCTTGTTGTTGGGAAGATGTGATTATCTGCATTTGTGTTGAAAGAATGTTTTCGGTTTCTTCATAATACAGAGAATTATCTGTTGAAGAAATGGGAGTGTTATTATCAGAATTATCCTTTATACCACAACCTGCAAAAGTAAAAATCAAGGCTCCGACAACAACTGATTTTAATATATGTTTTTTCATAAACTCACCGCCTTTTAATATAAATATAACACATTTTCTGTATGGTTTCAAATAATATATTTTTCTTGCAATTGAATACCTATGTATAGTATAATTACAATGTATAACTATAGTAAGGTGGTGTAGTGTTATGTTTTTATGTCCACAACCTAAAAAGATGGAGCTTTATAAGGGCTTTTACCGATTTGATGCAGGTGAAATGCCTGAAATCACTTCTGTTGTAACACCCTTACTTGCCCAGAAAGAAAGCTACAGAATTGAAATAAACGAAAAAGGCGTACATATTCAGGCTGCAGACTCTGCAGGAGAACATTATGCCCGCATAACACTTTCGCAGCTTATGAAAAACTACAGGGGTTGTCTGCCGTTTTTATATATTTACGATGAGCCTGATTACAGCTATCGCGGCTTTATGATAGACTCCTGCCGTCATTTCTTTACAGTAGAAGAAATTAAAAAAATGGTTGAAGGCGCAGCTCTTTTCAAATTCAATAAATTCCATTTCCATTTAACAGATGATCAGGGTTTCAGAGTTCAGATTGATTCTTACCCTCAGCTTACGTCTGTGGGCTCTGTGCGTTATGGCTCTCATTTTGGAAAAACCCATAATGATGAGGAAGTTTACGGCGGCTTTTATACAAAAGCGGAGCTTCGGGAAATTGTTGAATTCTGCGCAGAGCGTCATATTGAGGTTATACCCGAATTTGATATTCCCGGTCATACAAGCGCAGTAGTTTCTGCTATGCCTGAGCTTTCCTGTACAGGTGAAGAGATAAAACCACAGACAACGTCCGGTATTTTTCCTGATGTTTTGTGTGTTGGTAACGAAGAAACATATAAAATGATTTATGCAGTTCTTGACGAATTGTGCGAAATCTTCCCTTGCAAGTATGTTCATATCGGTGGAGATGAAGTGCCGAAAGCCCATTGGAACGAATGCCCTAAATGTCAGGCAAAGAGAGACTCTCTCGGTCTTAAAACGATGGAAGAGCTCCAGAGTGCATTTTGTCAGGAAATAGCTGCTTATCTTAAGAAAAAAGGCAAAAAGGCTATTTGTTGGAATGAAGCAGTCCGTGGCGGAAACGTTGAAAACGACAACATTACAGTTGCCTGGTGGATGGATAAAACCGATGCTTCTCTTAAATGGGCAAACAGTGGTGCGCCAACAATAATTGAAAGCTTTGCGCCATACTATGTTGATTATCCTTATGGTATGCACTCGTTAAGAGATATTTATATGTATAATCCTAAAAAAATAAGAGGATTAACAGAACTGGGAAAAAATTCAATTATAGGAATTGAAAGCCCTATATGGACAGAGTTTGTTAAAGATATTGATAAAATGCAGAAAATGTGCTTCCCTCGTTGGCTTGCAGTTGCAGAAAACGCATGGAACAGCTACGAGAAAAAGAACTTCCCTCAATTCCTTAAAACAGTTGAGTTTTTCTGCGATGTTCTTAAAGAAAACGGCATAACGCCTGCTCCTGAAGAGGAGTGGAACATTCTTCCTCATACAAGGCTTGAGCAGACATTGAATTTTGCCGCTAAAAACATATCAAAGAAAACAATTATTGACTTTTTCAGAGGTAATAACAAATGATTAAATATTCTGTTATCGGTACTTCCTGGATAACAAAATCCTTTATTGAAGGGGCAAACCTTTGCGACGAGCTGATTTTAGACGGGGTTTATTCCCGTTCAGTTTCAAAGGGTAGTGTATTTTCAGAGGAAACAGGTGCAAAAAGAGTTTTTTCTTCCTTTGAAGAATTACTTAAAAGTGATACAGACCTTGTGTATGTTGCTTCGCCAAATGTGTGCCATTACAGTCAGTGCAAGGCTCTTTTAGAAAACGGAAAGCATATAATTTGCGAGAAGCCTGTAACAATCACAGCAGAAGAATTTTCAGAGCTTGTGTCATTGGCGAGGAAGAAAAACCTTGTATACTTTGAAGCTATTATGTATATGCATTCGCCAGCCAGAAGGATTTTAAAAGAAGCGGTAGAAAGCATAGGCAACATAAGAAGCGCAAGCTTTGATTTTTCTCAGCTGTCATCAAAATACAAGGCTCTTGTAAATGGTGAATTACCAAATATTTTTAACCCTGAAATGAAAACGGGAGCCCTTAACGATTTAGGTATATATTGCGTTTACCCTGCAATTGATTTGTTTGGCGAGCCTGAGGAGATTATTCCTGTTCAGCATTTCCTTTCAACAGGTGCAGACGGTTGCGGTTCTGCAGTTTTCAAGTATAGCGATAAGCTTATTACAATAACATATTCAAAAATCGGACAGAGCAGAGGCGTTTCTCAGATTTTTGGCGATCTGGGTACTGTTACAATAGGCAGTATTTCTCAGACAGATAACATATATTTATACAACAACGACGGTGAGAAAACAGAGCTTGTTCCTGATATTGATAAAAAATATCATATGGGTAACGAGGCGAAAAATGCCGTCCAATTCATTAAAAATCCCCAAAGTGAGCCTTTAAAAGAGTGTCAGGAAATGAACTTGAAGGTTCTCAGGGCTATGGAAAAAATGAGGGTAGAAAATGCTTGAAAAAGAGCTCAGAGAGTTCCTTCTCTCAAAAGGTGTAAGTGATGTTGGTTATTCCTATATTACTGATAGCGATACAGGTGAGCTGAAATATGCAGTAAGCCTTGTTGTGCGCCTTTCAGATGCTATTATTGATGAGATTACAGATGAGCCGACTGCAACATATTTTAATCATTACAGAAGTGTCAATGCTTTTATTGACCGCTGTCTTCTTGATGCAGGGCTTTTCCTTCAGGAGAGAGGATATAAATATATAACAGTTGCCGCCTCTCAGAGTATGCCGGGTACACATTATAACGGGCGCTACAGCCATAAAAAAGCGGCGCGCCTTGCAGGTCTTGGCGGAATAGGTAAAAACTCGCTTTTCATTCACAAAAAGTATGGCACAAGAGTGCGTTTAGGTACACTTTTTACTGATTGCGAATTAACGGGTGAGGGAGAATTAAAAGAAAATCTGTGCCTTGGCTGCGATAAATGCGTAAAGGCTTGTCCATCAGGCGCAATAAGCGGAAAAGAATTTACAGTAGGCGTGGAAAGAGAAGATATTTTTAATCCTCAGCTTTGCAGCGATTATATGAAAAAACAGTTTCATCATATCGGCAGAGGCGTAGTCTGCGGTATATGTATGAAGGTTTGTCCCTACAATAAATAATATGAATTGAGGTGATTTTGTGGCAAAAATTCTTATAGCAGATGATGAACAGTTAATAAGAAAACTAATATCAGACTGTCTTACTAAAGAGGGGCATCAGGTTTTAGAAGCGGAAGACGGTTTGCAGGGCTTATCTCTTTTCAGAAGCAACAAGGATATAAATCTTTGCATACTTGATATTATGATGCCTGAAATAGACGGATGGGAGCTTTGCCGCAAAATCAGAGAAACAAGCGGTATTCCCATAATGCTTGTGTCTGCAAGAAGTCAGGATTTTGACCAGATAATGGGCTTTGAAAGTGGTGCAGACGATTATGTAACAAAACCGTTCTCTCTTGCGGTGCTCAGCAAAAGAGTAAACACTCTTCTTCAGCGAGGTGCTGTGCAAAGTCCTACAAAATCTGAGGTTTCAAGGATAATTGTTGTTGATGGGCTTACTATTGATGAAATTTCTTATGAGGTTATTTATAACAACAAGAAAATTGATTTGACGGCAAGAGAATTTGAAATACTTAAAACCTTAGCCAAAAATTCAGGCAGAGTTTATTCAAGAGATAATATTGTAAAGCTTATCTGGGGCGAGGATTTTGAAGGTATGGCGCGAACTGTTGATTCCCATATTGCAAGAATCCGCACAAAGTTAGGCGAGTGGGGAGCAAGCCACCTTGTTACAGTTTATGGTACAGGGTACAAATTAGATGTTAAATAATTTCTTGAGTAAATATGTAAATGGTTATGAATAAAAAAAGGAGGCGGGCTGAATGAAAAAACGAAAAATAGGTATCAGAACAAGGTTTTTCCTCGAGGTTGGTGCTATTATTGCCGCATGCCTTATAGGTATTGCTTTCGTTAACTCCCAGCTTCTTGAAGGCGTTTATATATGGAATATGGAGCGCACTTTTGCAGATATCGCAAATCGCACAGAGCGTGAAGGTGAAAATTATTTTGCTTATCTATCTGAAATTGAAGCAACGCAGAACGTAAGTATAGATTTATATGATGCAACCGATAATTATCTGTATGAGGGAAAAAGCTCCTATCTTTCTGGTAGTAAAATAAATGTTATAAGCCGTAAAACAAATGATGACGGCAGCTATTTCAATGTAGTATGCGCAGAAGGAAGTACTACCCAGTATATTCTTTATGGTAAAAGCTTTGAAAATAATTATCACATAGAAATTTCAACGGAAATAAACCCGATTCAGGAAAATGCATCTCTTGCAACTACAGTAACTACTGCAATTACTGTGCTTGCTCTGGGTCTCGCTCTTGTTTTTATTTATGATTATTCAAGGCGTTTCACAAAACCTCTTATTCAGATGAATGATGTTATGCAGAAAATTGCAACTCTTGATTTCTCTGCTAAAACGCATATTGACAGAAAAGACGAAATCGGTACTCTCGCAAATAATATCAATACTGTTTCCGATTCTCTTGATTCTGCGCTGACAGAACTTCGTGAAAAGAACGCTCAGCTTCAGGCAGATATTGAAAAAGAGCGTCAGCTTGAAAGAATGAGGCAGGATTTTGTTTCTTCCGCATCTCACGAATTAAAAACTCCTATTGCAATTGTACGAGGCTATGCAGAAGGCTTGAAAATGAATATGGATGAAAGTGATGAAGCGTCCGCAGAATATTGCGATATTATAATCAGGGAAGCAGATAAAATGAACGACCTTGTTATTAATATGTTGGAGCAATCCCTCTATTCAACAGGAACAAAGCTTCCTGAAAAAGATGATTTTGATGTTAAGGAATATATTAAAGAGTTTTTGAAATCTGCTTCTCCGATTTTTAAAGAAAAGGGTATAACAGTTGAAGCTCAGACAGAGAGCATATCTGTTTTCGGAGATAAAAAACAGCTTACAACAGTGCTTTCTAATATTGTTCTGAATGCCTGTAGCCACGCTTCAGGAGAAAAGATTATCAGAATTTCAACTGAGGATTACGATGATAAAGTCAGGGTTAATGTCTTTAATACAGGTAGCTTTATTGCCGATAAGGATAAAGACAGTATTTTCACTTCCTTTTACAGAGCGGATAAAGCCCATTCCCGTAAGGAAGGTCGTTTTGGGTTAGGGCTTTCAATAGTAAAATCTATAGTAACTAACCATGGTTGTGATTGTGGTTTTCAAAATGAAGATAATGGTGTAACCTTCTGGTTCACTGTGGAAAAGAGTAAACAGTATGAAAATTGATTTTTGTATACCAAGCCTTTTAGGCGTTGAAGGTCTTATTGCTGATGAGCTTCGCTTCTTAGGAGCAGAGAATGTTGCGGCAGAAAACGGAAGAATCTTGTTTTCAGGTGATGAGAATATGCTTGCCCGCGTTAATATCTGTTCCCACTTTGCAGAAAGAGTACAGATTCTTATGGGTAGCTTTGAAGCTAAAACCTTTGAGGAGCTTTTTCAGGGTGTTAAGGATTTACCTTGGGAACAGTGGATTGGTAAGGAAGATGCTTTCCCTGTTAAAGGCTATTCACTGAAATCTCAGCTTTTCAGCGTAAGCGACTGTCAGGCTATTATTAAAAAAGCAGTTGTTGAAAGGCTTAAATCTAAATACGGTGTTTCATGGTTTACTGAAACAGGACCTGTTCATCAGATTCAATTCTCTATTATGAACGACAAGGCAACGCTTCTTATAGATACGACAGGTGCAGGTCTTCATAAGCGTGGCTACCGCCTTTCCCAGAACGGCGCACCAATGAAGGAAACTCTCGCAGCCGCTCTTTGCGCTCTTGCCAAGGTAAGGCATTACCACACCCTTTATGACCCGATGTGTGGTAGCGGAACTCTTCTTTTAGAAGGCGCTTTGTATGCACATAATATTGCTCCCGGTCTTAACAGGCATTTTGCCGCAGAGCGTTTTGAGGTTCTTCCTAAAAACATATGGGCAGAGGAAAAAGAAAGAGCAAGGAGTCTTGAAAAGGTTGATACGGATTTTCAGGGCTTTGGCTCCGATATTGACCCTATGGCAATAAAGATTGCAACCGAAAACGCTGCAAGACTTCCTATAGGCAAAAAGCTTCATTTTGAAAAGCGCGATATTAAAGATTTCAAGCGCTACAGTGAGCGAGGTACAGTTATCTGCAATCCGCCATATGGTGAAAGACTTCTCGATTTACAGGAAGCTGAAGAAATTTACAAGCAGATGGGTAAAGTGTTTACTCAGCAGCATGGCTGGAGCTACTATGTAATAACTCCTGACGAAGAGTTTGAGAACTGTTTTGGAAGAAAAGCGGATAAGAGCAGAAAGCTCTACAATGGTATGATTAAATGCCGTTACTATATGTTTTTTAAATGAGGTATTATAAATGAAACATCTATTCATAATTAACCCGAATTGCGGCAAAGGTATTTCTTTTGAACGTTGTTCAGACGGAATTAAAGAAGCTGTAAAAGAGCTTAACGTTGAGGATTACGAAATCTACGTAACCAAAGGCGCTAACGATGGCTATAATTACGCAAAAGCTCAGGTGGATAAGGGCGAGCCAATCCGCGTTTACGCTTGCGGTGGCGACGGCACCTTGTGGGAAATTGTTAATGCCTGCGCTTGTAAGCCAAATGCTCAGGTAGCCGCATTCCCTTTGGGTAGCGGTAATGATTTCATACGAATTTTCGGTGATAAAAAGCATTTAAGAGATGTTAAAGACCACATTAATGGTACAGTTATGCAGTTTGACCTTATAAAATGTGGTGATGAATATGCCATAAATCAATGCTCAATGGGTATTGATGCGGAGGTTTGCGCCCGTCAGGCAAGCCTTAAAAAGCTTCCGTTTATTAAAGGTGATGCGGCATACACTTTAGGAGTGCTTCTTCAGTTCTTTAAAGAAATGAAAAAGACCTTTGAAATTAAAATTGACGATGAAAAAGAATTTACTGCAGATGTGCTTTTCTGCCTTGCGGCAAACTCCCGTTGGTATGGTGGCGGATATTTTGCAGCACCAAAGGCGCTTACTTATGATGGTGAGCTGGATTTCGTTATTGTTAAAAAGGATGTGCTCAGACCTGCGCTTTTACCTCTTATTGATAAATATAAAAAAGGTCAGCATCTTAGTTGGGACAGAACAATTTTCAAGAGAGGCAAAAAAATTACCATAAGATCAGAAAAGGATGCCGCAGTGAACATTGACGGCGAAGTTCGTTTTGGTAAGGAAATTACCTTCGAAATTGTAGAAAAGGGTATAAACTTTGTTGTGCCTGCTTGCTCAGACTTTATGGAACGAGTAGAAAAAGGAACAGTATAAAAAAACAACATAAAAACGAGGTATCTTCTGCTTGAAGATACCTCGTTTAACATTGTTATGTTTTTTAGTTTGAAGCTGTCTGTGCTTCTGTTTCGTGCTTTGCGCGAAGGTCTGCATAAATTGGTTCCATTTTTTCTTTGGTAAGAGGGTAACCGAATCTGAAAATAAGCCATACGCTTGTATAAACAATAGCAGGGATTATTGTACAGATAAACATAATCTTCTTACTTGTATCGTTTTCGGCGATGAAACCATTACCTGCAGTAAGGCTGTCGTACTTTGCCCATTCAAGAAGGAAAAGTCCGCCTGCGTCTGCAACCGCCTGACCAAATTGTCTGCCGAATGTGTATGCAGAATAAACTGCACTTTCGTTTCTTACGCCTGTTATGTGTTCCTGATAGTCAATAACGTCCATAACAACTGCCCAGCAGGTAAGGCTTACGAAGGTGTAGCCAAAACCGATAAGGAGAAGGCAGGTCATATAAAGCCATGCAGGGTAAATTCCTTGGCTTGGGTTAATCCACTGAATAAAGCTTTCGCTGTTTGCGGTTACGAAAAGGAATACAGATGTTATTGCGGAAATAATAGACATTCGTCCGCAAAGCTCTTTTTTACCGAATCTTGCCGCCAGCTTTGGCGTGAACAGAATCAGTACCGCCATAGGAAGATAAGTACAGATTGTACCTACTATGCTAAGACCTGTGTTTGTAAAGTAGTTCTTGTAAAGATATGAGTTAAATGAACCAAACTGAAGCTGACCGCTGATAAGAACACCTGAAAGGGTGAGCATAACGAAAGGTCTTGACTTGAAGAGACCCTTGTAAACAGATTTAAGGTTTGATTCCTTTTCTTCAAAAGACGGAACACGCTCTTTGACCATTCTGTGGCCGATAAGGTAAGTTGCAACAGATAAAGCGCCCATAATAAGAGCATATATAAACATTCTGTTACCGTCTGCAATTTCGATTTCCTTACCTGTCTGCTCGTCGAACTTACCGGTGCCAACGAAGATAATCATTGGTGCAATAAGAAGAACAACTGCGCCGCCAACGCCTGAACCAACTGAACGAGCAGTTGAAAGAAGTGTTCTGCCCTTAGGGTCATCGGTAATAACAGAAGCAAGAGAGCCGAAAGGAATGTTCATAGCCGTATACATTGTGCAATAAATAAGATATAACACAATGGAAAGACCGAAAAGAAGCATAGGCTTTCCTGCTAATGTGGGGTTATAGAAAATTGAGTTAGGGTCGCCAAAAGGAATAAAGCAGACAACAGTTGAAATTCCTAAAGGCACAGCAACAAGGCGGAGATACTGGCGGTATTTACCATCCTTACCCGGCTTTCTTTTTGAAACAACAGCACCCCAGAGAGGGTCGTTGATTACGTCCCAGAGACGAGTGATAATAAACATATAACCAACAAGCCTTGGCGCTATCTTCAAAACGTCGGTCATGAAAATCTTAAGGTAGCTTGTTATATATGTAAGGTTAAACATATTACCTGATTCGGCAATAGTGTAACCGGCTATATCCTTAAAGCCTATTTTGTTAGGATGATTGTTAACCTCTTTTTCTTTTTTTATCTTTTCTTTAGCCAAGAAAACAACTCCCTTCTTATGCTTCATAGTGAAGGGCAAGACCGCCCTCGCTTGTTTCTCTGTATTTATGCATTAAGTCTTTACCTGTCTGATACATTGTGTTAACAACTGTATCAAATTTGACCTTACGTGTAGATGTTAGGAAGTTTGCAAGTGAAAGGGCGTTTATTGCGCGCATTGCAGCAACTGCGTTTCTTTCAATGCAAGGGATTTGAACAAGACCGCAAACAGGGTCGCAGGTAAGACCTAAATAATGCTCCATAGCATTTTCTGCAGCGTATTCTATCTGGTCTAAATCCATAAAATGAAGCTCTGCAAGAGCTGCCGCCGCCATACAACAAGCAGTACCAATCTCTGCCTGACAACCTGCTTCCGCACCGCTTATAGATGCATTTTGCTTAACAACGTTGCCTATAACACCTGCTGCTGCAAGAGCTTTGCAGATTTCAAAATCGGTAAAGCCTTTTTTCTCCTGCATATAGTAAAGAACAGCAGGGAGAACGCCTGAAGCTCCGCAGGTTGGCGCAGTTGTTATCATTCCGCCACCGGCATTCTGCTCGCTTGCCGCAAAAGCATAGGCGCAAACCAAGCGGTTTTCGCGTGTTTCGGGAGTTTCGTCCATATGGCGTTGAGCATAAAGATATTTTGCTTTTCTTTCTACCTCTAAGCCACCCGGGAGAGTGCCCTCCTGAGCGAGACCTTCACGGACTGTAAGCTTCATTCTTTCCCATATTGTTTTAAGGAATGGGAAAATCTCTTCGCCCTCGTATTTTGCAACATAATCGCTTAACTTAAGGTGATTCATTAAGCAGTAGTCTTTTATTTCCTCGAAATTCTTCTGCGGGTAAACCTCAGGAGCTGTAACAGAGGGTTGACCTTCTATACGGATTTCTCCACCACCAATACTCATGGCTCTGATTTTATCAATTTCATTGCCGTCTTTATCATAGACAATAAAATCAAGAGTGTTAGGGTGCGGTAAATCCTGAAGCTCTGTATTGAAAACGATTTCGTTTCGTGCTTTAAGTGTTGATGAAAGAGCGGTGTGAGTGCCGTGGCCTTCACCTGTTAAAGCAAGTGAGCCGTAAAGAATTACCTTAACAAAATCTGCATCAGGGTATTTTTCGTTAACATACTCTGCAGCATACTGAGGACCCATTGTGTGTGAGCTTGAGGGACCAATGCCGATTTTATAAAGCTTCTTTAAGGATTGCATATTGTGCCTCCTCCCAGTAAAACATCGTCTTTGTAAATTGCCGCTGTCTGACCCGGTGCCGCCGCTCTTTGCGGTTGAGTGAATGTGATTCGGGCACCGTTTTCAGTCAGAGTTAATGTGGCATCTGCAGGGCGCGCCGCGCATCTTATTTTTATCTGACAAGGAAAACTTTCTGATGGAGCTTTGCCTGCAACGAAATTGATGTCTTTAATATAAATTGTTGTTTTGAATAGCTCTTCGTTATCTCCGATTGTAACTGAATTGTTTTCAGGGTTTATGGAGATAACATACATAGGCTTACCGAAAGCGCCCAAGCCCTTTCTTTGACCTATTGTATATTTATATAATCCTGAATGTGTGCCCAGCTTTTCTCCTTTTGTTGATAAGAAATCACCGGGGATAGCATCAGGGTTAAATTCTTTTTCAATAAATGAAATATAGTCGTTGTCAGGAATAAAGCAGACCTCCTGACTGTCTTTTTTATGAGCTACAGGGATGTTATATTTTTCTACAAGAGCACGTGTTTCGTCTTTTGAGTAAGTGCTTAAAGGAAACTTTATGTGTGAAAGAATATGTTGGTTAAGTCCGCAAAGAAAATAGCTCTGGTCTTTTGAGGAAGGGTTGCGCTTTATATAGTAAATCCCATCTTCATTTACTATATCTGAGTAATGACCTGTTGCAAGAAACTGGGCGCCATTGTTTATAGCGTACTCGACTAATTTACCGAATTTTATTGTGGGATTGCAAAGAACACAAGGATTTGGAGTAAGACCCTGCATATATGCTTTGCAAAAATAATCGGTAATTGATTTAAAGCTTTTTCTTTCGTCAAGAATATCAAGAGGGATTCCCAGCGCGTCTGCAACAGCTTGAGCGTCGTGTATGTCATCGTCTGCAAGGTTATCGGGCTTCAGGCGCAGAATAACGCCACGGACATCATACCCGCGCTCTTTTAAAATTATTGCCGCTGCGGTTGAATCAACACCGCCGCTTAATGCTACATAAACAAATTTACTCATATTAGAATGATACCACACAAAGAGCAAAAAATCAAACATATATAGTATTAATATACAACAAAAATACTCGTCAAAATTCGTCTTAAAATACAAAAATAAACTTGCTTTTTTATGGTAAAAGTAGTAATATATTGTTATTACGATATATTCGGGGTATGTGTGCTATTTTTTACTAAGAAAACGCAATATGCAGATTTGCACACAGTCAGATGGGGCTGATTCCCTTATATATCAACAGTTTGTAGATATGGAAAACTCTTTTAAATGAGATACGGAAGGAAGGATTTTTTTGTCAGCGGATTTACATTGCCATACCAGGCTATCAAACGGCTCTCTCGGTATTGAAGATTTAATTTTACTCGCTAAGAAGCGAGGCGTTACAACTATTGCCATTACAGACCACGATTGCCTTGCAGGCACTGTAAGAGGCAAGGTTATTGGTGAAAGACACGGCGTAACTGTTATACCTGGTGTTGAGCTTTCAGGTACAGATAAAACCAATGGCCAGGAAATACATATGCTTTGCTATAAGCCTGATTTTCCGGACAGGCTTGAGGGTCTTTGCCGCCGGAGCTCGCTTATCAGAAAAAAATCCTCTCACCTTATGGTGCTCAAAACAGCGCAGAAATATCCTATAACTCCCGAGTTCGTTGCTAAGTGTGCGTCAGGTTCAACAAATATTTTCAAGGTGCACATTATGCAGGCTCTTATTGAAAACGGCTTTACAGACAGAATATATGGCGACCTTTATAACGACCTTTTCTCAAAGGATAAAGAGGGTAGCATTAACCATATTCCTGATTACGAAGATATTTTCTCCATTCTTGAGGCTATTCACGATGCAGGCGGTATTGCTGTTCTTGCAAATCCCCAGAAATGTAAAAATGAAAAGCTTCTTGATGAGCTTGTTGAAGCAGGTCTTGACGGTATCGAGATTTATACTCCTGAAATGAGCGACGAGGAAAAGGCAGCCTTTGCAAAATATGCAAAGAAGAACAAGCTTCTTACAACAGGCGGCTCAAACTTCAAAGGTCTTTACAATAAGCATATTCTTTCAGTAGGCGATTGCGATTTACCTGACGACTGCGTTCAGGAGCTTAATTCCTACAAGGCAAGAAAGAAAAAGGCCGAAAAGAAAAAGGCTCAGGAAGATAATAAATAAATTTAAAAATTAAGGCGTTCTCAACCGAGAACGCCTTTTCTTTTTACTCTATAATTTATTTTCCCACGCAGAAATTTTTGAAAACCTCGTTAACAATAGTGTCTGTTGCCTTTTCGCCTGTAAGAACGGAGAGGTTTTCAACCGCGCAGTCTATGCACACATTTACTGCATCAGGGGTTATGCCCATCTCTATTCCCTCAAGTGCTTCTGCGATACTGTCAACTGCTTTTTTGACGCAAACTCGCTGACGCTCTGTTGTAATAAGTGGAGCAGACGGATCAAAGCCTGCAGTACCTACAACCTTTTCAATTGTCTTTGTAAGAAGCTCCATTCCGGTATTTTCTTTAGCAGAAATTTCAACAATATCATTGCTTGTATAATTTTTCAAATCGTTTATATCAAGCTTCTTTTCCGCGTCTGTTTTATTCACAATAACAACGCAGTTTTTCTTCTGGCACATATTAAGAAGCTCTTTATCATCTTCTGATAATTCATTCTGACCGTCAAGCACCATTAAAATAAGGCTCGCTCTGTCAAACCGCTCTTTTGCTCTTGATACACCTATTTTTTCGATTTCATCATCAGTATCAGCTCTGATTCCTGCGGTATCTGCAAGGCGCAAAGAAATATTACCTACTCTTACAGTTTCTTCAAGCACGTCTCTTGTAGTCCCTGCAACAGCTGTTACAATTGCGCGTTCGCTTCCCGAAAGGGCATTGAGAAGGGTGGATTTACCAACATTCGGTCTGCCTACAATAGCAGTATCAACTCCATCAAGTATTGCTTTACCTGCATCAAAGCCTGAAAGGAGCTTTTCGAGAGAGGTTTTTACTTGGGAAAGAGTTTCGGTCATCTGCTGGTCGGAAAGCTCTTCAATTTCGTCGTCAGGGTAATCTACCCAGGCAGCCATAAATGCGGCAGTGCGAGCCAGCTTTTCACGGCAAGAAAGAATCTCTCTGCTCAATGCACCATCAAGCGCATTGAGGGTGGCTGCTCTTGCTTCTTCGCCGGAGGCGGATATAAGAGACATTACCGCTTCTGCTTCGTTTAAATCCATTTTGCCGTTAAGAAAGGCTCTTTTTGTGAATTCGCCTGCTTCTGCAGGGATTGCACCTGATTCAAAAACTGCACGAAGAACCCTTTGCATAATGTAAAGACCACCATGGCAGGAAAACTCAACAACATCTTCACCCGTATAGCTTTTCGGAGCTTTGAAAACAAGTGCAACCGCATCGTCTATAGGTGTTTTGCCATCGTAAACCTTGCCGTAAAGAGCAGAGTAACCCGGGAGAGAGGAAAGCTTCTTTCCCGACAACGCAGAAAAAACGCTGTCCCCGATGGTCAGCGCATTTTCACCTGATATTCTTACTGTTCCTAAACCTGCTGCCGCTTGTGCGGTAGCAATTGCAGCAATAGTTGACATATTATTTCTTCCCTGTTGAACCGAAGCCGCCTGCGCCACGGTCTGTTTCGTCTAATTCCTGAACCTCTTCTACCGGCATCATAGAAACAGGCATAATTACCATCTGGGCAATTCTTTCGCCCGGTTCAATAGTGTAGGCTTCTCTTTTCTGGTTAATAACGCCTACCATGATTTCACCGCGATAGTCGCTATCAATAACTCCAACGGAATTAAGAAGACCTATGCCGTGCTTTACAGCAATACCGCTTCTCGGGAAAACAAAAGCGCCATAATCTGCAGAAGGGAGTGCGATTGCGATACCTGTTGGGATAAGAGCAGTATCGCCACAATTCAGGGTGATTGCTTCGTCAATGCAAGCGCAAAGGTCAAGGCCTGCACTTCCCTGAGTACCTCTTGAAGGCACTTTTGCGTTTTCTTTAACCTTTTTAATCTTTAAAATTTCCATAGTCTTACCAAAGTCTGCCTGTTGTATTTTTTTCTTCTGCTTCGTTTATTGCCTTCGCTCTTTCAAGCTCGCGCTTGTAGAAATCGCGCTCGCTCTTTGCCTGAGCTGCATCTTCAAGATACTCTTTGAGCTGAGACCTGAGGGTGTCTGCGTTACCGCTGTTTTTAGCTGCATCGTCAGCATACTGAAGAGCAACAAGAACTGCTGCCTGAGTGGTGGAAATATGACTTCCTTTCATGATAGCAGTCATTTTCATACCAAGCTCATGAGCGAGAGCTTGCATATATTCTGCAGACTCGTCTGAAATAATTCTATATTCTTCACCGGCTATATTCAGCTTGTGAACTTTCTTTTCCATAAAGACCATCCTTTATTTTAATCAAAGATTGCATACAGAAATTATACATTGTTTTTGATTTTTTTACAACACTACATATTGTAAAAATTAATAGAACAGACACAATTTATCTGTTGCTATTTATTATAATAATTGATATAATCACTATGAAATAGAGTAGCAATAACTGAAAGGAAGAGTTATGGATAATACAAATAACAATTTCAATAACTTTAACGGCGGTCAGGAAAACCAACCTGTTGAACCCACAAATCAGGGGAGCTTCCAACCAACACCCGTGCCACCGGCTTATTCAAATCAATATCCCCCTCAATACGCTCCATATACGCACACGGCGCCTCATTACACAGCGCCCAGCGCTCCGTATAATCAGGGTTATGTTCACAATCAACCGCAGAATGTTCAATCTCCGACGGATATATACAATAACGCCCAGCAGGGTTCTGCGCCCCAGTATCATTATGGTGCACCGATGAATAATCCCGGTTTTAATCAGGCGTATTATCAGGAGCAGCTTGAAAAGAATATTATAAGAAAAAAGGCGGAGAAAAAAATCCGCAATATAGGTAACATTTGCGGTGCTACGCTTATAGGCTGCCTGATAGTTGCTTTCCTGTTTTCTATAGTGTTGTTTGTTCCGTCTGTATATAATTTTTATGAATCAGGCCTTAGTGGTCAGTCTTTTATAAATATGATATACACTCTCGTTGTTGTTGGCGGAACTTTCATTTTTTTTGCAAAATTTTTTAAGCAACACGGAAAAACCCAAGCTCTCGAAAACGGCGGAATTGATGTATACGAGTTCAAAACAAAGCTTTCTGCCCCTAAATCACCATTAAAAGCCTTTTTGCTTATAATGATAAGCTTTGGCGGATGTATGCTGGCAAACTTCATATCTTCAATTTTGCTTACTTTTCTTGAGGGGATAGGCTTGCAGTCTACATATTCTTCTGTTGAAGACCCGAAATCTGTAACTGACCTTATTCTGATGTGTATTGCAACTGCAGTTATTCCTGCTCTTGTAGAGGAGTTTGCTTTGCGCGGTGTTGTTTTATCATCTCTCAGGCGCTATGGTAACGCTTTTGCCATTGTAACATCAGCGTTTATGTTCGGTATTTTCCATGGCGATGTAGCTCAGATACCGTTCGCGTTTATATGCGGTCTTTTCTTTGCGTATGCAGTTATTGCTACTGATAGCCTCTGGACAGGTATAATTATCCACGCCTTGAATAACTCTCTTTCCTGTATATCCTCGGTACTTATGCAGGTAGCAGACGAAGAAACTGCCAATATGTTTTTCTATGTAGTTTCTTTAGGCGGTATTGTTGTTGCATTTATTTGCCTATTTATTTATGTTGCGGTTTACAAGAGAAACATTCTTACGCAGCCTGTTACACCATACGCAAAAGCACCTGCTCCTGTTTATGTAGATGATGTGCTTAATTATAAAGGGGATGCAAATCAGCTCACATTACAGCAGAAGCTTGTAAAATTCTTTACAAGCCCTCTTATGATTGTTGCAATTGTTTTGTTTTTCCTTCAGGCACTTACAACACTTATACCTACAAAGTAAGTTATGAATAAAGATTTTATGTACGAGGCTCTGCGTCTTGCAAAAGAGGCTACTGAAAATGGCGAGGTGCCTGTAGGCGCAGTGGTTACTATAGGAAATAAGATAGTAGGCAGAGGCAGAAACCGCAGAGAGAAGGAGCGCAACGCTCTTTGCCACGCGGAAATTGAAGCAATTAACGAAGCCTGTAAACGCCTCGGCGGTTGGCGCTTGTGGGAATGCGATATGTATGTTACCCTTGAGCCTTGTCCTATGTGCGCAGGCGCAATTATAAATGCGAGGCTCAAAAATGTGTATTTTGGTGCGTACGATAAGAAAAACGGTGCCTGCGGGTCGGTAACAAATTTATTTGAGAGTAACTTCAGCTACACACCAAAGTACACAGGCGGATTTATGGAAGAAGAGTGCGCCAGACCTCTTTCGGATTTTTTTGAAGGTCTGCGAGAGAAAAGAGCGCAGAAGGAAAAGAAAAAGGAGAGTACTGAAATGGAAAAAATAGCAAGCTTTACAGTTGACCACACAAAGCTTTTAAGAGGAATGTATATTTCAAGAATTGACGGAGATGTGGTTACCTACGATATAAGAACACGCCGTCCCAATGTTGAGGATGTTATGGAAAACGGAGCAATCCACACTCTTGAACACCTTTTCGCAACGTTTGTTAGAAACAGCGAGTTTAAAGATAATATAATTTATTTTGGTCCTATGGGCTGTCGCACAGGCTTCTATTTCCTAACAACAGGAATGACTCACGGCGAAGCTTTGAAGCTCACTCAGGAAGCCCTCGCTTTTATCGAAACCTTTGAAGGCGATGTGCCTGGTGTAAGTGCAGTTGAATGCGGAAACTACCGAGACCACGATTTAGAGGGCGCAAAAAAAGAAGCCGCAGACCAGAAGGAAGTTCTTAAAAACTGGACTACAGCGGATATGATTTATTGAGCAGATAGAGAGTCTCGCTTAAGCTCTGTATTTGCCTTGTGAGCAATGTAAAAATCACCTGAGAAACCACAGGAGGTTCTCAGGTGATAATTTTTTGTGTGATTTAAAATAACTTAATTTTTTCAAATGCTTTGATTAAGGTGAAGCCGAAGATAATTCCCGCTACACCCTGAATTGTATTTGCGGGAATATTGGCAAGAGACGGTGCAAAGCCATATAAAAAGCCTTCGAATACAAAGTAGCCGAGCACCATAATTATTTCTGCAATTATGCAAGGCAATATTTTAAGTGCTGATTTGTATCCTTTTTTATCAAAGTATCTGAATAAAGCTACAATTATAAGTGCCATACCGCCTTTTATTGCAAAGGTAGCAGGTGCGTAAACGAGGTATCCTGACAGAATATCTGCAAGACACGAGCCGATACCTGCGGCTAAAAAGGCGTATGAGGGAGAGAGAATAGTACCGCAAAGCAAAACTACACAGTCGCCCAAGTTTACGTATCCTTTAAGCGGTGTGGGTATTTTTATTATCATTGTTGTTACGCAAGCTAAAGCGGCAAGCATAGCGGCAACCGCAATTTTCTGTGCTCTTGTTTTCATAATGTTGACCTCGTTTTTTTATTAGCCAGTAGCAATCAACAAATAGCTGCCAGTCGCCAGATGCCAGAGCTTCGCATTTATCCAACTGAAGAATAGAGGCAAGAGAACTATCCACCACCGCTAACGCGGTTCCCCTCCCTATTTCAACAAGTTGAAACAGGGATGATAAGCTTTGCGAAGCTTTATAATCGCAACGCAGTTCATAAATTATGCATTACGCATTAAGAATTACGAATTACAATAACAGCGTAGCCCCGAAATTCCTAATTCCTCATTCCTGATTTTTTATACGCACTCTTTCTTGTTTCAGATATAAAATTTTGAAACTCAGCATTTGTTATAAGAGCAGGGAAGCTGAGGATTTTTAACGGTACGCTTTCTCCGCCATGGTATGAGGGCTGTTCGTAAGGGAAATCATTAATTTTAAAACCAAGGCGGTCATAAAACCTGATTCTTTTAATCTGTTGCTCTGTTTTGGGCGCTTCTGCTTCAAGTATAACAAGCTTATTAAATGTGGTTTTTATAAGTTCAATTGCTTTTGAGCCATATCCGCCTGAGCGTTTATCAGGGTCGATGGCGATATGCTCAATAAACAAGAAGCCGTCTAAATCCCAGAGAGCTGTAAAGCCTATGGCCTCTTCGTCGTCATAAATTTCAAGGAATTTAAATCTTTTATCGTTCATACATTCCTGCTGGTCTATGTAATCGCGGCGTTCCTCAAAGGGAAACGCCGCGCACATTTTTTCATAGACTGCAGAGAATGTTTTTTCAGTTACATTCTCAAATCTAATCATAATTATTTAATCTGTGTACCTGCAGGAACGCAGTCAGGAAGGAAAACAACCTGGCATCCGCAAGCGCCGTTTGTTGCAGCAAGGAGCATACCCTGGCTTTCAACACCTGTAAGTCTTGCAGGCTCAAGGTTTGCAATAACAATAATCTTCTTGCCAACAAGCTGTTCGCAGGTGTACTCACTCTTGATTGAAGAAACGATTGTTCTTGGCTTATCGCTACCGTCGTTAAGAGTAAGCTTTAAGCAACTGTGAGATTTTCTGATTTCCTGAGCTTTTACGATTTCGCAAACGCGAAGGTCAAGCTTTTCGAAGTAATCAATAGAAACAAGCTCTTCTTTGAAAGGTACGAAAGCATCTGCTTCGCCATAAACGTGCTTATCTTCGTTTTCTTCAACAACCTCAGCCTTTGCAGCTTCTTCTGCCTTTGCTTCTTCCTCTGTTTTCTCATATGAGAAATCAAGAAGACCAACATATTTCTGAGGGTCAATAGCGTAAAGGAAGAGGTAAAGACGAGGGCCTTTTTCCTTATCTATAAGGAGCTTGTAGATATTCTTGAAGAAAGTGCCCTGTAAAGCCTTAAGTGCTTTTTCGTCCATATCCTCGCCGTGAATTTCCTTAGGAATAGCGTAAAGCTTCTTGTTAAGGTCATCAAGGCTGTAGCCACCCTCTTTGATGTAGTTGAAGAGCAATTTAACCTCTTGTTTTTCTGTATCGGAAAGAGTGCTGTAAATTTCCCAGTTTCTGTACTCTCTCAGGCGGTTAACCTGGTCAGGTGCACAGTTTTCAAGCCAATATTTTGCTCTGTCGAGACGCTCTGCAAATTCAGGCTCCTTATAAGGTGTGCCGATTTTCTCAAAAACTGTTTCAAGCATCGGAATATTAAAGTCAACAACGCTACCAAGCTGAACAAGAAGGCTCATAGGAACTGTGTCAAGCTCTCTGTCGCCAACTGTTGTGTTGTACATAATATCCTTCTGAGCTTCGTTTGCTGTGCCGTCTTTAATTGCATTGTACATCTTATCGAATTCGAAGTACTGACGGAGAATACCATCATCAAAGCAGAAATCAAAAGCCTTAAGAGGCTCTGTTTTTGAGTAAAGCCAGAGAATTACTTCAGGCTCGTAGATTTTAAGAAGAGTTTCAGGAGTAAGGTTAAGACCTGATGAACCTGACATCTTACCTGTTGTGCCCTTGATACCTATAAACTCATAGCCCTGGAAGAGAGGTGGCTCGTAGCCGTAAATCTTCTTTGCAATGTCCTTACTTGTATCGTAGCTGCCGTGAGGAGAAGCGTGGTCTTTTCCGCCCGGCTCAAAGTCTACGCCTTCATACATCCAACGCATAGGCCAGTCAATTTTCCAAGCAAGCTTGCAGTTGAAATCAGTTGTGAAATCAAAGCTGCCCTTATGACCGCAAGCGCAGGTATACTCTGCCTTTGTGCAGTCATCGGAAAGAGAAACAATCTTTGTTGTATCCTTACCGCACTCTGAGCAGTAGATGCTTACAGGGTAGTAGCTTTCTCTTTCACCCTCCTGAACAGGCTGAGTGCGGTGAGAAGCGAGAATATCAAAAATCTCTCCACGCTTCTCAAGAGCTTCAAGAATATATTTTGTGTATTTACCGCTTCTGTACATTTCTGCCTGATGGCGGTAGTCCATATCAATGCCGAATTTTACAATTGAACGCTCAAACTCGTGCTCGAAATATTCAGCATATGTTTTTTCTTCTGTGTCAAATGGGTTTTTAACGTCAACATATGGGCAACCGATATATTTTTCCATATCATCGTCAATAGCCGCAACGTTAACAGGAACCTTTCTCATACGGTCAAACTCGTCCCATGAGAAAAGGAGCTTTGCCTTTTTACCTTTCTTGCGAAGGGCGCGAACAACAAAATAGCTTGTTGCAATATCGCGGAAATTACCGATATGGATTGAGCCTGAAGGGCTGATACCTGCAGCACAAACATACTCTTCCTTATCAGGATTGCGCTTGATAATCTTATCTGCGATCATTTCTGACCAATGCATAAAATCACACTCGTTTCAAAAATAATATAATTAAAAGTACATAATTTAACAGTTTAACATTTTACAATAAAGAGAGATTTATGTCAAGGGGCACATATGGGAAGGAGATGCAAATCAGGAATTGCGGTTTCACCGCAGCGATATAAATCCTTCGGATTTCCGATATATCTGATGATGCGATATACCTTCGGTGCGATATGTGCCTTACGGCACGAGAAATAAGGATTTATATCATATCGCAAGTGGGCAATTTATTGCTCACTTATATCGCATACGCAGAATGTGTATATATTGCGCCATCGGCATATCGCCATTGTTATATCTGACCAAAGAAAAACCGAAAGAGAACTACCCACCACCATTCCGCCCTTTATAACCAAAGCAATTACTCGCTTAAAAATTTATTCTTAGGGCAAGTAATGATAAGCCCTCTTGTGGTACCCAAAATTGTTTGCTCGTTGCTCACTTCGCACAATTTTGACCACTGCGCCAACTCACACTCCCTGTA
>JAZNME010000038.1:0-68781 GCA_045579445.1 Acutalibacteraceae bacterium
AGTAGCCTGTATACCACCGCTGGAAGGAGCCTTGGTGGTTGTAGGTGCAGTTGTAGGTACAACTGAATCAATGAACTGCTCAATTATCTTGGGAATTGTAATAACAGGCTTCTGAGTCTTCTGCATAAGGTATGTAGCAGAAGCCAATTTAACAGCAGTACTTGAAACTAGACCTATAACAACGCCTGTAACAAGAAGCAAAAGCACAATACTCTTAAGCCTTTGATTGCTTTTCTTATCATTCTTTTTCATGAAAGTATCCCCCTTGATACCATATAACTTCCATAACATTCTACACAAAACTGCAGGAAAAGTCAATACAAATTTCGTTAATACTTTTCCCTTTTTGTAATATTATATTTTTTTGTGCAAAACATTTAACTACAGACCCATAATTTAGCAATAATGATAGTTGAAATTTCTGTGATTATATAGTAAAATATGTTATCAAATAATATTGTCGCGTTTTGTGGCAATGTAAAGGAGATATCAAATTTATGAAAAAGAGCAAATTAACGAAACTTATCGCTATTGTTCTTGCGGTAGCAATGCTATCCGCCAGTTTCGGAGCGGTAACAGCAGGTGCATCAAATATGTACCCTGTAATTAGCGAAGGTGGCGACGTAATTGGCGTTCTCTTTGCTGATATCGTTGACACATTGTTAAGAATCATTACTGACTTCTTGGCAGGATTGTTCGGTGACGGACCCACCTTCTATCCTGAAGGTAACGAAGAACTTAAAGAAAAAATTGACGCCAACTACTATGAAGGCACAGGAAAAGATTTCCAGGATTCTGCTGCTGCAAATGCACAGTGGCACTTAGGCTATGCAAACACAAGCCTTATTCCTGAAGATTACAACAATGGTACATACTACATTGGTGGTTACATTGCTCCTGAAAACGGCTTCACAAACGTTGTTGAAGGAATTGCTGAAATCCCAGGTATCGGCAAAGACGATATGAAAGTAAGATGTATGGCTATCAGCGATGGAACAGGAAGAGGCACCGTTCTCTTCGCTGTTATTGATAGTATCGGTATCACAAACGCTGATATTAAGGATATCCGTGAGCTTCTTGCAGATTATGCAGCAAAGAATAATATTGTTGCAATTAACGTTTCTTCTACTCACTGCCATAGTGGTATTGACACAGAAGGCTTATGGACAAGAAACATTGCTAAACTTGTTTCTAACGGTGTTATTAGTGGCACAAAGGCTGAGGGCGAACTCCAGCAAGGTACAAACCCTGCATACATGGCATGGATGAAAGAAATGGTTGCTGACGCTCTTATTGCAGCTCACAAAGATATGAAACCGGGTACCCTTACATACACCACAAAAGATATCGGTCAGGATTATTTCCAAAACAAGAACCGTCCTTCTTCAGGCCAGCTTATTGAATTTGATGAAAAAGGTCAGCCTATTGCAAAGGGTGGAAAAGAAATCGCAATGACTGATATTGAAAGATTCATCTTCACTCCTGACGATACTACAGCAAGAAAAACAATGATCCTTAATATTGCTGCACATCCTGACGTTGCCGGTCTTCCAACCGAATCCAATTCAGGTAGAGAAATCAGTGGTGACTACGTATTCTATTGTGGTAAATACCTTGACAATGTAGGTTATAACTTCATTTTCTTCCAGGGTGCTATTGCTGGTATATATATGTCACGTGGTGCAACAGGTGATAACATTGAAACTAAGCAGCGAGTTGAAGAATCTCAGCGATATGGTTTTGAACTTGCAAGAATAGCCCTCTCCCTCACAGATACAAAAGAACAAGTTATTGCAAACACATTTGATGTTGAAGGCCACTTCTTGAATGACTGTGCAGAAGAGATTACTGAAAATACTAAACCTGTTCTTGCATTCAACGAAAACGGTGTAGCGGTTGAGCAAGCAGTAGGTTCTGGCAACAACTATACAATCGTTATTGATGCAAAGCACAAAACTGTTGATGCAAACAACGAAACCAAGACAATCAAAATTATTGATGGCTCTGAAGTTCTCTATGAGCTCAATTATGGTTCCGACGTAGAGTTTATTGAAGATGAAAGCACAAGCACCATCCTTGCAATGAGCGATTCACGTTTCCTTGCTGTAATTCTGACTGGTGATTCAAACCAACGCATTGCTTGCCCAACTAAGAATTCAGTTGCTTTATATGCTGAAGACTCATCATTAATTAAACAGCTCTCTCTCGGAGATAGCAAAGTTGTTACTCCTGTAGAAACGGTTACTGCAGTTGATAACGATGGTCAGGTTATTCCGTACGCTATCACTCCTGAAAACAACCTCTTCCTCGCAATTGAAGCTCCGGGAATGGATGTTGTTGCAGACAATTCAAAACATACTCTTACTGTAACTGAAAATGTGGATGGTATTCCAGTTGTTAGATATCAATACAATCTCAAAACTACAGATTATATTCAGCCAGTTCCGTCTTGTTCTACATATATTATTGTTGATACCACAACAGGTGAATTCACCAGCGCCGTTACTAACGGTACAGATCAGTTAATCGACTATTCTGAAGAAGGCAAGATTATTGTTCGTAATAATGCAGGTGAAAGCCTTGGCGAACTTTTAATTGGTAACCGCCAAATAATTACTCCTGAAACTAAATTTGAACTTCCTGCTGTTGAGGGCGCAAATACAACCTGCTATAGCAATCCTCACTATACTGTTTGGTATGAAGATTGGAATGCAGATGGCGTTCCTCAAGAAGTTATGGTTGAACCTTTCCTTAACCTTTATATTAAGCAGGTTGAAGTTCCAATCTCTAACACTCTTATTACAGCAATTGGTAAACTCAACATGGCTAACTACGTTGTTATTTCAAAGGGCAACAACCAATACGCAACAATCACTGAAATCGGTTATATGGAATTAGGTAATCAGTTCAAAACTGTATTCCTTCCTGGTGAAATCTGTCAAGATCTCGTTGCTCCTAACGGCGCATCACTTTTAGGCGCAAATTCAGTTACTGCACGACCAATGTCTAAATACGTAACCAACGCTGGCGGAGCAACAAGCGCTTCTGATATTTTCGGCGATGATGTAAAATGCTTTGGCGTTATGAACGATGCTATTGGTTACGTTGTTCCTGATAATGACTACACAATGGGTGATCCAGCAAATCATTACCATGAACTCATTTCACTTGGTCAGCACGTAGGTTCAGCTCTTATTGATGGTCTCTACGAGCTCGCACAAGAAATTAAATAATCTTTTTCATAAAATTAATAGCCCCGACTCCTGAACCGAGTCGGGGCATTTTTATATACTATTATATATATGTACATATAGGTGTGCTTTAGTTTTTTAAATTCTTTCTATATTCTGCCGGAGTAACATTAAAATACTCTTTAAAGTTCCTGTTAAAACTCCTAAGAGATGTAAATCCACTTTCCAGTGAACATTTTAAAATTGGAAGATTTGTATTTTCCATAAGATAACATGCATGGCTCAACCTGTAATAATTAACATAAGAATTAAAAGAAATACCTACTACCCTTTTAAAGAATCGTGAAATATAGGAATAATCGTAGCCTATTTTCTCAGACAAATTAACAAGAGAACAATCCCCTTCGAATTCTTGTTCAACAAATGAAAAGATTTTTAAAAGCAGATTTTCGTTTTCTTTTTGTCTTTTTACATACTCACGTGATTCATCAAATTGAGCACAAAGAGAATACAGCACACCTTTTTTCTCTGTTGTAGTTGAATCAATTCCCAACGAAGACATTCTTTCAATGTAGCTCGCCGGAACAATAAATTTATTATCAACAGGTATATTACCCGCTACACTTATGGAATACGCCTGCACAAGCTTTGGTGAGAAGATACACAGTACATGTTCACTCTCTGTTGATTCAAGAGAATGTATTTGATTAGGGAAAATTAATAAACCTTCATTTTTATGTAACAGATACGTACATTTATCAACTGTAATTTTCATTTCACCTGAAAGGATAACAATGATTTCAAAGCATTGATGCAAATGAACAGGGAAGTTGAAATTATCACCCTTTTCAATTTTCAAATAGTCGGGTGAGCCTAAATGTTTAAATTCATAAAACATATATTATAAAAACGCTCCAAAAGTCAAATTTTGTCTATATATTATACCGCCAATTGCGAGAAAAGTCAATTTTGTTGCCGTATAATAAAATTGATAATATTATACGGAGGTGTAGTATGACATATTATATTGGTGCAGATTTAGGTACATCTGCATTAAAGCTATTACTCGTTAATGCAACCGGTGATATTGTAAACACAGTATCAAGGGAATACAAAGTTTATTTTCCTCAACCGGCCTGGAGTGAACAAAATCCGGAAGATTGGTGGATAGCTTTCAAGGATGGAATAAAAGAGCTCATTAAAAACTTTCAGGCTGAAGAGATACGAGCGATAGGCTTTGGTGGACAAATGCATGGGCTTGTAGCGCTTGATGAAAAAGATAATGTAATACGCCCTGCCATTTTATGGAACGATGGCAGAACAGATATGGAAACCGATTACCTCAACACAGTAATCGGAAAAGAAAATCTATCACAATACACAGCAAATATTGCTTTCGCAGGCTTTACAGCACCAAAGCTTTTATGGATGAAAGCAAACGAGCCTGAAAACTTTGAGAAAATTAATAAGATAATGCTCCCTAAGGATTATCTCAACTACAAACTTACAGGTATTCATTCAACAGATTATTCAGATGCATCAGGTTTTTTGCTGTTAGATGTAAAAAACAAGTGTTGGTCTGAGGATATGCTCAACATATGCAATATAACTAAAGAACAAATGCCTACTCTTTTTGAAAGCTATGAAGTAATAGGCGCTATACTTCCTGACATCGCAGAAGAAATAGGATTAAACGAATCAACATTGGTAGTAGCCGGTGCCGGAGATAATGCAGCTGCAGCGGTTGGTACAGGCACAGTATCTGATGGCAAATGCAACATATCCCTTGGCACATCAGGAACTATATTCATTTCTTCAGATTATTTCTCTGTTGATAAATTTAATGCACTTCATTCATTTTGCCATGCAGATGGTGGATATCATCTCATGGGATGTATACTCTCTGCCGCATCATGTAACAAATGGCTTTGTGAAGACATTCTTGGCACAGAAGACTATTCAAAAGAGCAGACAGAAATCACTGATAATGATTTAGGTAACAACCACGTTTATTTTCTCCCCTATCTTATGGGTGAAAGAAGTCCTATAAACGATACTGATGCACGCGGTACATTTACGGGGCTCAGAATGGACACCAAGCGCAAAGACATGGTTCAGGCAGTGTTAGAAGGCGTTGCTTTCGCAATCCGCGACTGTCTTGAAATAGCAAAAATTTCAGGCATTAATGTAGATATGAGTACTCTTTGTGGTGGCGGGGCAAAATCACCTTTATGGCAGAAAATATTTGCAAACGTGCTTAATATACCTATTAATATACCTAAAACAGAGCAAGGTCCGGGGTATGGTGGCGCAATGCTTTCAATGGTTGGCTCAGGTGAATTCAGTAGCGTAAAAGCTTGCGCAGATAAGTTTGTTAAAATAAAAAGCACTGTTTATCCTGACAAAGAGATTGCAGCACGCTATGAGGCACAATATCTGAAATACAAAAAAATCTACCCTTCAATGAAAGAGTTATTTAAAGAAATAAAGTGAGGTTATTATAATGAGTGAAATTTTTAAGAACATCCCCAAAATCCAATATGAAGGCAGAGACAGTTCAAATCCTTTTGCTTTCAAATACTACAATCCTGATAAAGTTATTCTCGGCAAAACAATGAAAGAACACCTCCCCTTTGCAATGGCTTGGTGGCATAACCTTTGTGCTGCAGGCACAGATATGTTTGGCAGAGATACTGCAGACAAGTCATTCGGCGCAGAAAAAGGAACAATGGAGCATGCAAAAGCAAAGGTAGATGCAGGTTTTGAATTTATGTCAAAGCTTGGCATAGAGTATTTCTGCTTCCACGATATTGATATTATTCCTGAAGCAGACGATATCAAAGAAACAAACCGTCGTCTTGACGAGATTTCTGATTACATCCTTCAGAAGATGCAAGAAACAGGCATTAAGTGTCTTTGGGGTACTGCAAATATGTTCTCAAACCCTCGCTTTATGAATGGCGCAGGTAGTACAAACTCTGCTGACGTTTACTGCTTCGCTGCTGCTCAGATTAAAAAGGCTCTTGACCTTACAGTTAAATTCGGTGGTAAAGGTTATGTTTTCTGGGGTGGCAGAGAAGGCTACGAAACTCTCCTTAACACAGATATGAAATTTGAGCAGGAAAACATTGCTCGCCTTATGAAAATGGCGGTTGATTATGGTCGTTCAATTGGCTTTACAGGTGATTTCTACATTGAACCAAAACCAAAGGAGCCAATGAAGCACCAGTATGATTTCGACGCTGCTACTGCTATAGGCTTTCTCAGGCAGTATGGTCTTGACAAAGACTTCAAGATGAACATTGAGGCAAATCACGCAACACTTGCAGGTCATACATTCCAGCACGATTTAAGAGTTTCTGTTATTAACGGCATGCTTGGCTCAATTGATGCTAACCAGGGCGATTATCTCCTTGGCTGGGATACAGACGAATTCCCATCAAACGTTTACGAAGCAACAATGTGTATGTATGAAGTTATCAAGGCTGGCGGTCTTACAGGCGGTTTTAACTTCGACTCAAAAACACGTCGTCCAAGCTATACTTTTGAAGATATGTTCCACGCATATATTTTAGGTATGGATACATTTGCGCTTGGTCTTATTAAAGCTGCAGAAATTATTGAAGATGGTAGAATTGATGGTTTTATCGCTGACAGATACGCAAGCTTTAACGATGGTATTGGTAAGAAAATTGTTGATGGAAACACTACACTCACAGAGCTTGCTGCATATGCAGAAGAAATGGGTGCACCTAAACTTCCTTCAAGCGGCAGACAGGAATACCTTAATAGCATCGTAAATACAATTCTTTTCAAATAAAAAACAAGGAGAATGCTTATGAACTACAATAAAGCAAGAGAAAGAGCCGCAAAAATAGTTGAGCCAATGACAGCTTATGAGAAAATGTCCCAGCTTGTATACAACTCCCCTGCTATTGAGCGACTTGGCATAAAAGAATATAACTGGTGGAATGAGGCTGCCCACGGCGTTGCAAGAGCTGGTGTTGCTACTGTTTTCCCACAGGCTATCGGTATGGCTGCAACCTTCAATCCTGAGCTTAATAAAACCGTTGCAGACGCAGTTTCCACAGAGGCTCGCGCAAAATACAACAAGAGTGTTCAATTTAACGACTATGATATTTTTAAAGGTCTTACCTATTGGACACCAAATATCAACATTTTCAGAGACCCTCGTTGGGGCAGAGGTCAGGAGACATATGGTGAAGACCCATTTCTCACAGCAACTATGGGTGTATCCTACATAAAAGGCTTACAGGGTGATGGAGAATTCTTCAAATCCTGTGCTTGTGCAAAACACTATGCGGTTCATTCCGGTCCTGAAAAGCTCCGCCACGGCTTTGATGCTGTTGCAAACAAAAAAGATATGTTTGAAACATATCTCCCCGCGTTTGAACACGCTGTAAAAAATGGCGTGGCAGGTGTTATGGGTGCATATAACCGTACAAACGGAGAGCCTTGCTGTGCTCACAGTTTCCTTATGGAAGATGTTCTTTTCGGCAGATGGAACTTTGAAGGTTATTTCGTATCAGACTGCGGTGCGATCAACGATATTTATGAGCATCATAAATTTAAAGACACTAAAAAAGAAACTGCGGCAATTGCCCTTGAAAGAGGCTGCCATCTTAACTGCGGAGAGGCATATGCGCACCTTGTTGAAGCATATGAAGAAGATTTGGTTTCCGATGAAGCAATTGACGAAGCAGTATTAAGATTATTCACAATACGTGTGCTCCTTGGTGAATTTGAAGAAGTAAGACCATACTCTGATATTTCTTACGATAAGCTTGATTGCGCAGAGCACAGAGCACTCAACCTAGAGGCATCAAAGCAAACTATGGTATTGCTCAAGAACGAAGATAACTTCTTACCAATAAAGGAAAACACATTTAAGAGAATTGCCGTTGTAGGCCCTAACGCTAACTCAACTGTTGTGCTTGAAGGCAATTATTTCGGTAATGCGTCTGAACACATTACAGTTGCTGAAGGTATGAGAAGGGTTTTCACCGAGGCAAGAATAACTGTCGCTACTGGTACACGTCTTTATATCGAAAAGAAAAATGACTGGGATGGCTTCGGATATATGCGTAGTGAAGGTCTTGCTGCAGCATCAGAGGCAGATTTCACTCTGGTTTGCCTTGGAATGGACCGTACAATTGAAGGCGAACAGATAGAAGGTCTTGAGGGCGATTGCCTTGACAGCGGTGATAAGAAGAATGTTCACCTTCCTAAAGCTCAGGTTCAGCTTTGCGAAGAAATCTGCGACGTTTGCGACAACGTAGCAGTTGTGGTAATGTGCGGTAGCCCTGTAGACTTAGGTAAGAAAATCAACAACAAGGCAAAGGCGATTATCCATGGTTGGTACCCCGGTGCACTTGGCGGACTTGCAGTTGCTCAGCTCCTCCGCGGTGAATATTCACCAAGCGGTAAGCTCCCTCTTACATTCTATAATGAGGATAATAAAATCCCTGATATTTCAGATTACTCTATGACAGGCAGAACATACCGCTATGATACACAGACACCTCTCTTCCCATTTGGCTTTGGGCTTTCATACACAAGCTACAAATACAGCGACTTTAAAGTGATTTCAGCTGACGATGCAACGCTTAATGTATCAGTTAAAGTAACAAACGATGGCACATTTGACGGAATCGAGAAGGTTCAGCTTTACGCCCATTATGACGATAGCAGAACAACTACACCTATTTATCAGCTATGCGGTATCAAGGCAGTAGAATTAAATGCCGGTGAGAGCAAAACAGTTGAACTCATCATTGATAAATATTGGCTCAAGGCAGTACTTGAGGATGGTTCAAGAGTGGAGCCTGATGGTGAAATTACACTTTACATTGGTGGTCATCAACCAGACAAGAGAAGCTGTGAGCTTAGCGGAACTGAATGCTTAAAAATAAATCTTTAGCAAAAAATAAACGAGAGTGCATCAGGCACTCTCGTTTTTTTTCAAGGTTTCTTCGCCAACTCGACGTATTGTTACATTAACATCTATTTTTGTTTGAATATTTGGAAAAATACTTTCCCAATTTCCTGCCACAGTTTTATAAAGCTGTGGCTTTTTTAACTGTAGTATTTTACAAAATGCTATACAGTCTCCGCCCTTCTCTTTCTTAAGTGCATTAAGCGTTGCATCCATACGCGAGGTTACAGCTTTCCTTACAGTAGCTTTTAAATCTTTCATTATCACTTTATCAGCATATCTTCTTTCGCCTACTCCGATTTCGTCAATATCGCAAGAAATATTTACTGTAAGGTAATAGTGAAGATTACCGTTTACTGTTTTAACATTAAACCTTGTTTTACTTTTATTTATAACGAAGGTGGCTTTTTCTCCGTTAGGTAGTGTTTCTGTGAAAAAGCCTTCTTTCACATCATTATTAAGAAATGCTAAGCCTTCAGCCTCTTCTACGCTCAAATACTTTGAAACTTTTCCGTTTTCATCAAAAACTGCACAGCCTGATAATTCGTAATCCTCATTTTCTCCGTTTTTCTTAATTGTAACCGCAGGTACGCAAAGTGTGGCTGCTTTATTTTCAAGAGAATTTACTGCATCTATTACTCTTACCTGAGGAATAAGTGAATGTTGGTAGCTCTCTGTAAGAAGGTTTTCAAGAATCTCGCTTTTCACCGTGTCATTCAGTAGCTTTGCTCTTATTATATCCTCAGCTTTTTGTCCTTTTGAAATGCATATAAGCTGAGAAGCTCTTGAATCGTAGTTTCTCACAAAAAATTCAAGCGCATCGGAAACAGATTGTTCATTAAGATTTTCATTTATAACAATAACTCTGTTGTGAGCAAAAAGTGGTAAATTACCGCTTTTAGTTGTCAAAAGACGTAAAGCATCTGCAACTGTTTCTCCCTTAATCGAATAAATTTTTGTTTTGTTTTCACTTGATGAATCCCCGCTTGGTGACCCGCTTTGCTCGTTATTGAGGATTTCTACCGATACATTATAATTTCCTTTTTCATAGTCAACGCCTATGCCTTGAATTATCATAAGGTCTGCAAGCTCAGTACCAGCCTTCTCGCAAGAGGAAAAGGAAGAAAGGCATATTAAAGATATCAAAACAAGGCTAAATACTTTCCTGAATTTTATCACTTGGCTTCACCCTTCTTATATAAAAATAAACCACCGCAGGAAGAATTACCGCAGAAATCAAAAACAACACAACAGTCAGTAAATCCTCAGAAAGAAATCTGAAATTTTCGATATTATACGAAACGAGAGTGATTACTGCAGAAACTGAGAATATTGTTAAAATTGCAGTTATTCTTTTAGAAACGCCCTTAAAAGCATACCGCAAGGCTTTTATACAAATAAGAAAATAGAACGCTATTTTTTCAACTATGCAAAGAATCCAAATAGCGGTTTCAAGGGCATCTATTCTCTCAATCAGACCGAAAGATGCAAGTGATACTGCGGTATAGGTAGGAAAAAGCTGGGTATCTGCAAAAGTGCCGAGAGAGCCTATAACAAAAAAGAAAATAACAGAAAAGCTTAATGCACTGAGAATTATCCAATGAATATATGTTTTTTTCGTATCACCTTTAATATCAGGCAAAAACATTATTATAGTGCCGATTTCTGTAGCCTGAACTGCAAAAATCAATCCATCCTTCAAAAAACCATTAATGCCATCTTTGAAAACCGGGGTAAAATTGAGAAGGTCGACCTCATTTGACAAAGAGAGCATAACAAAAACTGTTGAACCGCACACAACGAAAGCAAAAATCCCGGCTGCTCTCGAAAGTGCACCTAATCCGAAAAAAGAAAGCACGGCGCAAGCAACTATGAGTAAAACTAAAAACACGGTCATATCAGAATTTGGGAACAATTCACTGCTTGCGAACAAATCAAAGCGTGCCACAGTTTTAAGAATACTTATAAAATACACGCCTACATATACACACGCCACACATTTCAAAAATTTAGTTTTGGGAATAAACTGACGGTTAGCCTTCAATTGCTTGTGCTTTTTCAAAACAAGAAATGTTGGTACACTCACAACAAGGCTGACCACTACAAAAATTAACGGTCGCAAAAGTGTATCTGTTTGAGCAATTTTTATGTGTGACGAAGATAAATACATAAAAACCGTACTTAAAAGAGACAGATACAAAAGCGAAAAAAACTGATTAGCAGATACTTTTTCTTTTATCATTTAATTTTCCTCTGTATTTATTTTCAGGCTTTTTATCCTGAAAATGTCTTCACCTAATTTTTTAGTAGCGAAACGAACAACTGAATCTCGCAGATAAGCCTTTTTTAAAGGTGTAACAGGTGCAAGAAAAGGCACCCCGTAATCAGTCATTGATGCAAGGCTTATAATAAGTGCCGCCCCACCTATCACAACACCGTACAATCCGCTAAAGCCACCAATTAATATAAATGCTATACGAAGCAACGCAATAGGCTGATACAGGTCCGATGAAACAAGTGAGCAAATGGCCGTAATTGCTACAATAATAAGCATAGGCGCGCCGATAAGGCCTGCAGTAACTGCCGCATCACCTATTACGAGGGCGCCAACAATACTGACAGCGTGGCCTATTGACTTTGGCATACGAAGACCTGCCTCACGCACAGTTTCGTATATAAAGTGGATAACAAGTGCTTCCAAGGTCAACGTAAAAAGAGTATTGCTTTCCATTAAAACAATGTTATACAGCATATCGTCAGGAATCATTTCCTGATGAAAAAGCCCTATGGAAACAAATATCCCCGGTAAAAAAACACTAATTAAAAATGAAAGAAAGCGAACAAGTCGCATAAAGGTTGCATAATATGGCCTGTTAATATAGTCATCAAGTGTTTGAAAATTCTCGATAAAAAGTTGTGGCACCACAAGTGCAAACGGTGTGCCGTCCACAATTATTCCTATTTTGCCTTCACAGAGCTTTGCGGCAAATGTATCAGGTCTCTCTGTTTGACCTACCATTGTGAAAAGTGATTTTCTTTTAGTATCAAGGCATTTGCGAAGATACCCTGCACCCAAAATTGTATCTATTTTTAATGATTTCAATCTGCTTTTAACTTCATTAAGCGTCTCATCTGTGGCACGACCCTTCATATAGCAAATAAGAATACGGGTTTTGCTTTCCTTACCTATTTCCTGCATTTCTATTGTAAACTTTGCGGAGCACAATCGTTTTCGCACCAGGGTCAGGTTTGTTTTCATATTTTCCGTAAAGCCTTCACGGGCACCAAACTCCTGCACATCTGTGTCAGGCTCCTGAATTGAACGCTCAGGAATGGACTGAACCCCAAGAATTATGCACTCCCCTACACCATCAATAAAAATAAGAAGGCAACCACGAAGCATCATCATAATAGCCTTTGTTAAATCCTTTTCGCGCTTTTGCTCTGTGCCGTAAACAAGGTGGGAGCAGATAAAATCTATCTCCTGACCATTTGGTATTTCACCATCGTACCTCAGAAGCGGATTGATTGCCGTATCGCACATTCTCATCGAATTACAAAGCCCGTCGCAGTTGGCAAAAACAACACATTTTCCTGCGCAGTAACCCTTTTTAACGATAATATCAAAGCTACCCTTGAAGGCTTCCTTTATAATTCTTCCGTTTTCAACTGCACTTTCATTAACATTTCCGTAATTTTCATCTGTAACATCATCAATATATATAAAATCGGAGTTTTGCTTCATAAAATCACCAAAACAAGTTTTTGCCAAATTTCGCAGAATATGCACATAAATAAAGGGAAAACCATTTACGGTGATTATTTTGATTTCAACAGTTATCAGAACCTTCATAGTTTACTGTGCAGTCGGCGTATGTGTAAGACTTATGGGCAAACGTCAATTAGGTGAGTTGCAGCCCGGTGAGCTTGTTATAACAATACTTGTATCTGAAATTGCCGCCACACCCATAACTGACGGCAATGAACCTATCTTAAGCGGTATACTCCCCTTGTTTTTGCTTGCCGGATTTGAAATAATCAGCTCAGTAATTGCAAGAAAAAGTGTAAAATTCCGATACCTTACAGACGGCAAGCCTGTTACGGTTATAAAGGATGGCGTACTGCAGCAAAACGCTCTTAAAAATCTAAGGTTTACAATTGACGACGTTTTGGAGGCCCTCAGGCAAAAGGATATTTTTGATATTGACGATGTTGAACATGCAGTTGCAGAAACAAACGGCACATTATCCGTGTTACCTAAAGCACCGAAACGTACACTCACACCTGAAACCGCAGAAGGAAAAGAAAAAAACGGCGGTGCACCTTATACTGTAATTGTTGACGGTGTTATTTTAGAAAATTCAATCAAAGAAAGCACAGTATCTCTTGAAGAAATAAACAGAAAAATAAAAAGTGAAAAAGTAGATATAAAGGAAATTTTATTAATGACTGTTGATAAAAACAAAACATACAGGGTAATACTTAAAAAGGATTTTTAGTATGACAAGATTTAAAACTGCAATATTGATTTTAATAATATCAGGTGTATTAGGCGTATTTTCGCTTGTTTTTACCCAGACAACCTGTGGAAGACTTGTTGATAAACTAGATGAGGTTATAGTAAATATCATAAAAAAAGATAAAGACGAAACTGTAAAAAATCTTGACGACGCTATTGAATATTTTGAAAAAATCAAGCCCGTTTTAAATATTCTTGAAGGTCAGGGCGAAACGATTGAAATAAGAGGAAATCTTAACAAAGCTATATTTTTTGTAAATGTAAAAAACTATGAATCAGCCGTTTTGTACCTTGAAGAATGCAAAAATGATTTAAACAGAATTATTGTTTCAAACATACCCTCTATAAGTACAATACTATAGATTCAAAATAAAATACATCAATGTAACCTCTCTGCTATGCATGAATATACTATAGCGAGAGGATTGATTATTTCTATGAAGAATAATGCTTTTTTAATTTTAGGCGGAGACAGCCGTTCATTATATTTAGGCGAATATCTTGAAAAGCAAAAATTTAATGTGTGCTACTATGCATTTAATGATACAGATTGTTTTGATAACCTCAATAAAGCCATTGAAGAGGCAAGCGTTATTATCCTCCCTTTACCTACCTCGCGGGATAGAATAAGCCTTAATACTCCGCTTTTTGACGAAACGGTGTTACTATCTGATATTTGCACCTTAGCCACGCCAGATAAAATAATTTTCGGCGGGCAGCTGCCAAAAAGCTTTTGCGAAGAATTAAATTCTAAAGGAATATTTTTCTGTGATTATTTCTTATTGGAAGAACTGTCTGTATATAATGCAGTGCCTACAGCGGAAGGTGTTCTCAATATCCTTATTGAAAAACTGCCTGTAACAGTGCAAGGTATGCGTTGCGGTATAGCAGGCTACGGAAAGGTGGGTAAGGCTTTAGGGAAGGTATTGCACTCACTTGGTGCTCAGGTTACTGTTTTTGCAAGAAGAGAACAATCCTTGGCAGAAGCTTTTTCCTGTGGATTGCAAGCAAAGCATATTGAAGCACTTACATCTGAATTTCATACTTTTGATGTTGTTATTAACACTGTACCCTCACGAATTATCGGCGCAGAGGAATTAAAACACCTTTCACCTGACTGTCTGCTTATCGAAACCGCTTCTGCACCCTTTGGAATAGACTTTCAGAGTGCAAAAGAAAACGCTACAGAGGTTATAAAAGCAGCATCTTTACCAGGCAAGGTGGCTCCTAAAACTGCAGGTGAAATAATCGGCCGCTCTATTTTACCGATTATTAAACAAAGGGGGTTCGACCAATGAAAAACGTCGGTTTTGCTCTCTGCGGTTCATTCTGCACATTTAACGATGTTTTTGCGGAGATAGAATTTCTTAAAGAAGAGGGCTATAATATAACTCCGATTATGAGTGAAAACTCTTACAACCTTGATACCCGCTTCGGAAAAGCATCAGACTGGCAAAATCTTTTTGTTGAAATCACAGGAAATCCTATTGTACACACCATACCGCAAGCAGAGCCTATAGGACCTAAAAAGCTTCTTGATGCTCTTATTATTGCTCCCTGCACAGGAAACACGTTAGCAAAGCTTGCAAACGGCATTACAGACACATGTGTTACTCTGGCAGCTAAAGCTCACCTGAGAAACGAAAGACCCCTTATAATTGCACCATCAACAAACGATGCCTTAAGCAATGCCGCCAAAAACATTGGCGCACTGTTAAACTATAAAAACATTTATTTTGTTCCTTTTGGCCAGGATAGTTTCAAAGGAAAGCCTAATTCGATGGTAGCGAATTTCCAGCTAATCAGATACACACTAGAGGCGGCTATCGAAGGCAAACAGCTTCAACCCGTTGTTATTTCGCCAAAATAAGACAAAAACCAACAAGCATTTTTGTTGCTTGTTGGTTTCTGTTTGTATAATTGGCAATTTGTGAAAAAAACTATTTACAAAGCGTATTATTTAATGTATAATTGTATGGAAAAAAGGGAGTAACTCGTACCTTCCGGTGCGATATCAGTCGTCATTCTCGGCAATAGCCCGCTGGTATCTTAAAGAGTGAGACTTTTACCGCAATTACGGTAGAAGTCTTTTTGTTTTTCACCACAGGTAGCGTTACCCCAAAATTTAAAACGAAAGGGACTTAAAATGAAGCATTATCTTGAAAATGTTGAATCCGTTTTTTCTGAAGTACAGTCCTCAGAAGCAGGTCTTACTTCTGCTGAGGCGCTCGCTCGCCTTGAAAAGAACGGCAAAAACAAGCTTGCAGAAGCTAAGAAAGACTCAACCCTCAAAAAATTCTTTGACCAGATGAAGGACCCAATGATTATAATCCTTCTTATCGCTGCAGTTATATCTGCCGTAACAGAGATGATTGAGGCAGGCAAATTCGTTACCCCTACAGACTCTATAATCATCCTTGTTGTTGTTTTAATTAACGCTATTCTTGGCGTTATTCAGGAAAACAAGGCGGAAAAAGCTGTTGAAGCTTTACAGAAAATGGCTGCCGCAACAACAAAAACACTTCGCGACGGTAAAGTTGAAAGCATCAAGAGTGAAGATCTTGTTGTTGGTGATGTTATTCTTCTTGACGCAGGTGATGCTATACCTGCAGACTGTCGTATTTTTGAATGCGCAAGTATGAAAATCGAAGAGGCTGCCCTTACAGGTGAATCTGTTCCTGTAACAAAGCTGGTTAACGCTCTTCTCGGTAAAGACGCAGACGAAGTTCCTCTCGGCGACCGTAAAAACATGGCATACATGGGTTCAACTCTTGTATACGGTCGTGGTAAAGCAGTTGTTGTTGCTACAGGTATGGATACCGAAATGGGTAAGATTGCGACAGCTATTTCTACTGCAGAAGAAAACAAAACTCCTCTTGAAATCAAATTAGAACAGCTTTCAAAGATTCTTACAAAGCTTGTTCTTGCTGTTTGCGTTGTTATTTTCGGTTACAATATTGCTGTTCACTTCCTTTCAGGCAGTGATGCAGAATTCTACCATGTAGCTCTTGATTCATTCATTACCGCTATTGCTCTTGCGGTTGCAGCTATTCCTGAAGGTCTTGTTGCAGTTATGACAATCGTGCTTTCAATAGGCGTTACAAATATGTCAAAGAAAAACGCTATCATCCGTAAGATGACAGCTGTTGAAACTCTTGGTTGTACTCAGATTATCTGCTCTGATAAAACAGGTACGCTCACACAGAACGTTATGACTGTTGTTGACCACTATGCAGAGGATGAAAAAGTTCTCGCAACTGCTATGGCTCTTTGCACAAACGCAGAGGTTGAAGCAGACGGTAAAAGCACAGGTGAACCTGACGAGGTTGCTCTTATCAACTACGCTTCCTCTCTTGGTCTTAAAAAGGCAGACCTTGTAGCAGCTAACCCAAGAGCAGGCGAAGTTCCTTTCGACTCAGGTAGAAAGATGATGTCAACAGTTCATAATGTTGACGGCAAGTTTGTTCAGTACACTAAAGGTGCTCCTGACGAAATCCTCAAAAAATGCACAAAAGCTCTTGTTGGCGGTCAGGTTGTTGATATGACTGACGATATTCTTGCAAAAGCTGCTGAAGAAAACACAAGAATGGGTAACAAAGCTCTTCGCGTATTTGCAGTTGCTTTCAAAGAGTATTCAACAGAACCTGCATCATACGATTCTGCATCCCTTGAATATGATATGATATTCATCGGTCTTACAGGTATGATTGACCCTGTTCGTCCTGAGGTTAAGGATGCTATCGTTGAATGTCGTAGTGCAGGTATCACACCTATTATGATTACAGGCGACCACATCAATACAGCTAAGGCAATTGCTCGTGAGCTTGGTATTCTCACAGACGACAGCCAGGCTATGATGGGTGCTGACATTGATAAATATTCTGACGAAGAGTTCGAAAAGATTGTTGAAAACACATTTGTTTATGCTCGCGTTCAGCCTGAGCACAAAACAAGAATTGTTAACGCTTGGAAAAACAAAGGTTATGTTACCGCTATGACAGGCGACGGCGTTAACGATGCACCATCAATCAAGAGCGCTGACATAGGCGTTGGTATGGGTATTACAGGTACAGATGTTACAAAGAACGTTGCAGATATGGTTCTTACAGACGACAACTTTGCAACTATCGTTTCCGCAGTTGGTGAAGGCAGAAGAATTTACGATAACATCCGTAAGGCTATTCAGTTCCTTCTTGGTTCAAACCTTTCAGAGGTTATTTCCATTTTCTTCGCAACAATTATGGGCTTCACAATCCTTAACCCATCTCACCTTCTCTTTATTAACCTTGTAACAGACAGTATCCCTGCTCTTGCACTCGGTCTTGAAAAGCCTGAGCAGAATATCATGAAGCGTAAGCCTCGCAATAAGAATGACGGCATCTTCTCAGGCGGTCTTGGCGTAGACTGCGCATATCAGGGTATCCTTGTTTCAATTCTCACAGTTACTGCTTTCTATATTGGTGAATACCTTGAAACAGGGCACCTTTTATTCAGAAATATTGCAGATTCAAACGAAGGTATGACAATGGCATTCTTCACAATGGCTATGTGTGAAATCTTCCACTCCTTCAACATGCGTTCACAAAGAGGCTCCGCAATTGCTATGGTATTCAAGGGACACCACAACATCGCTCTTTATAGCGCAATGGTTGGTTCATTCCTTCTTACAACTGCAGTTGTTGAGATTGACTTCCTTTCAAACCTTTTCGGTTTTGCACATCTTGACCTTAAGGCATACCTTATTTCTCTCGGTCTTGCATTCCTTATTATTCCGATTGTTGAGATTATTAAGGCTTTCCAGAGGAAGTTCGGTAAACAGCATAACTAAAAACTTAAAGTTTCAAGCCATCTGCGCAACAGATGGCTTGTTTTTTATTGTGTAATATTGTATTATATATGCGAGGTGTTTTTATGAATAAAAAGAAGAAAGTTATGACTATTACAAGCGTTATTCTTGCACTCGCTATTGGATTTTCTGTTTGCGTTACACTTATTCTCGGCACATCACAGGGAGAAGTACCTGAAAATAAGGTTTTCGGATTCAGAGAAAAGCCGGAAAACGCCATAAGAGTTATGAGTTTTAATATACGGTGTACAAATGTTGGTACAAGATTCACGAAGGCCCGCACACCCGACGTGGTTGCAACTGTTTTAAAAGGCATGCCGGATTCTATGGGTGTTCAGGAAGCTACTCCTAAGTGGATGAAAATTCTCACAGACGAACTTGGCGATTACTATGCATGGGTCGGAGAAGGCCGCGACGGAAACGGCAAAGGTGAATATTCAGCTATTTTCTATTTAAAAGATAAATATAATCTTATCGACAGCGGAACCTTCTGGCTTTCCGAAACTCCTGACACACCATCTAAAGCCTGGGATGCAGCTTTCAACAGAATATGCACATGGGCAATTCTTCAAAACAAAGAGACAGGCGAGAAATACATCCACATGAATTCTCACTTCGACCACAAAGGTGAAGAGGCTCGTTCACAGAGTATTAGGATGATCGTTGAAAAATCGAAGGAATATGAGGACATTCCTGCAGTATTTACAGCAGACATGAACGTTCGTGAGGGCTCGGACAATTACAAAGAGATTGCTGAAAACTCTATATTCAAAGACACTAAACACACTGCAAAAAATGCAGATATATATGTTACATACCACGACAGATATCCTGAAAAGGAAGACGCCAAAGTAATCGACTACTGCTTTGCAAATGAAGGATTTGAAGCAATTAACTTTGGTGTTGTTACAGAAAGTCCGTCAGAATATTATGTGTCTGACCACTTCCCTCTCTATACAGACTTGAAGTTTGTGAAGGATTTTGATTTTAATTTAAGTATTGGTGATTTTGATGCCTCATTTTCGATAAATGATGGTTTTGACATCAATATCGATTTTGGCAAAAACAATTAATTCTACCAAACTATATAAGGAGTGATTACATGACCCCAGCTCTTGCTAATGCTATTGCAAGCATAATTATGTCATTATTTACTTTATTAGGCTCTTTTATCGGATACATTGAAAGCAGGCCTAAACCTGTTATAATTCAGCAAGATTTTGAAGAGAAAGCTACGGATAATGTTCGTGTTATGTCCTTTAATATCCGTTGCTTAAATGTTGGCACTGACTCCTGGGAGGACAGAATCGGCATTGTTTCGCAAACTATTCTTAATAGTGAAGCTGATTCAATAGGTGTTCAGGAAGCTACACCTGAATGGATGAAAACGCTTGATACAACTGTTGCAGAAAAATATGCTCATGTCGGTGTGGGTCGCGATGATGGCGATAACGAGGGTGAATATTCTGCAATATTCTATCTCAAGGATAAATATGAGCTTGTTGATAGCGGTACCTTTTGGCTTTCTGAAACGCCTGAAAAGCCCTCAAAAGGATGGGATGCTGCTTGTAACAGAATATGCACATGGGCCCGTTTAAAAAACAAGGAAACAGGTGAGGAATATGTGCATATGAACTCACACTTTGACCATGTAGGCATTACAGCAAGAAAAAACAGCGTTCAGCTTATTTTAGAAAAAGCCAAAACCTTTGGCGATATCCCTGTAGTATTTACTGCCGATATGAATGTTAAAGAAGGTTCAGATAACTACAAGCAATTTACTGAATCAGGTTACTTCTACGATACAAAGTATATTGCACCTGACACGATGGATTATTGTACATATCACGATACAAAGCCTCAAAAGCATCAGGATGATATCATTGACTATGTAATGATAAATGACGGATTTGACGCTATGTCATATAAGGTTGTTACAGCAGGTATTGACGGCAGATTTGTTTCTGACCACTACCCTGTATATGCTGATGTGATTTTCACAAAGGATTAAGGTGGATAAAATGAAAATAATGTCTTTTAACATTCGCTGCGGTAATGTTGGCGATGAGCCATGGGATGCAAGAATCGATATTGTATGTCAAACCATACTTGAAAGCGGTGCTGATTCTGTTGGTATACAGGAAGCAACACCTGAGTGGATGGAAGCTTTAAAAGAAAAAATCGGTCATAAATACGACTATGTTGGTATCGGCAGAGATGACGGTAAAAACGAGGGTGAGTATTCTCCCGTCTTTTATCTGAAAGATAAATATGAAGCTATTGAATGCGATAATTTCTGGCTTTCAGAAACACCTGATGAAGTTTCATTTGGTTGGGACGCTGCTTGCAGAAGAATCTGTTCCTGGGCAAGGCTCCGCGATAAAACTACCGGTAAAGAATATGTACATATAAACACCCATTTTGACCATATCGGTGTTGAAGCTCGTAGAAACAGCGTTGAAATGATTATAAAGCACGCCAAAACTTTTGTTGATATTCCTGTTGTTTTTACTGCAGATATGAATGTTGTTGAGGGTTCAGAAAACTATAATCAATTTGTAAACTCTGATTATTTTGATGATACCAAAAAGCTTGCTCCTGACACAATGCACTACTGCACATACCACGACACAAAGCCTGAGGAGCATAAGGACGAGGTTATTGACTATGTTATGATAAACAAAGGCTTTAAGGCTTTAAAATATGTGGTTATGACTGAAGGTATAGACGGCAGATTTGTTTCTGACCACTACCCTATTTACACAGAGGTTGAAATAAAATAACCGAAAGACATAAAAACACCTTACCATTTCAAGCCTGAATGGTAAGGTGTTTACTTTTTATTTTTTTATTGCATACATTTTTTTGTAAAACGCAGACGCTTCCTTAACAGGGCCATCAAAGATAATTTTACCGTCCTTCATCACTATACCACGCTCGCAGAATTCCTCTGCAACAGCAGTCTGGTGTGTAACAAAAAGAAGTGTTACATTCTCGCTATGAATAAGTTCGTTTATTTTCTTCTGGCACTTATTTCTGAACGCCGCATCACCAACACTGAGCGCCTCATCAACAATAAGTATTTCGGGACGGATATTAACATTTATAGCAAAGCCTAACCTTGCTTTCATACCGCTGGAATATGTTCTTACAGGCTGGTCTATGTAATCATTAAGCTCCGAAAACTCAACAATAGTTTCCTCTAAGACTTTGATTTCGTTGTCTTTTAAGCCAAGAATATGGCCTTTAAGGTAAATATTCTGCCTACCTGTCATTTCCTGGTCAAAACCGCTTGTAAGCTCCAAAAGAGCGCTTACTCTGCCGTTTACAGTTATATCACCATTGGTTGGAAAAGCAACGCCTGTTATCATTTTAAGAACAGTTGATTTACCTGCACCGTTTTTACCGAAAAGGGCAACAGACTCACCGCGTTCAACCTGAAAGCTTACGTTATCAACAGCGTTTTTCTTTTTATATTTTATTTTCTTTATAAAAACACCAAGCAGACGCTTACGGGTGCTTGAATAAAGCTTATATGTTTTACTTACATTTTCGAATTTAATTACAACATCACTCATACTAAACACCCCTTTACATTAATACATCGGGGATTTCCTTGCGGAGCTTTTTGTGAGCCCAGATTGAAAGGAAAGCCATAATTAAATACCAGCAAACAAAATACAAAAGTCGTTTTGGCTCTTCAAAGAACCACACATGATTTACAAAACAGTTTCTGTAACCATAGCAAAGGAAGGTTACGGGATTCACCATCATAAGGCTATAAACCAACTCTGAATCTCTTACATTCTCAATATTCCAAAGAATACCTGAGAGCCAGAAAACTGCTATATTAAAGGATTTTACAAGGTTAGAGAAATCCTTACTCATTGCAGATACAAGACCCGCAAAAAGAGCCCATGCATTAAAGAAAAGAAACATTAAAATTGTGTAAACAGGAAGCTGAAGAAGATAAACTGTTGGAGGATAGCCTGCTATCCAGAAAATGAGCACAACTGCAAAAGCTATAATAACGTGCACAAACAGCTTAGAAAGGTTTGTGAATGTAGGTATTGTTGTTACGGGATACTTCATTTTTGTAACAAGGTAGCTGTATTTCCTGATACAATCGGTACCACCGGTTATTGCCTCACTCATAAAAAACCATGGAATAATACCGCATATAAGCCAAAGTATGTATGGATAGCCGTTAACATCTCCGCCTTGACGAAGACCGACAGCAATAGCAAACCAATAAACAAAAATATTAACAATAGGTTTGATTATTGCCCAGGCCCAACCTAATGCTGCACCGGTATAAGTCTTTTTCAAATCAGCAACAGAAAGCTTAAATACCTGTGGAATATTTTCAAAATGCTCTTTGAAATTAAGCGTTATATTATCAATATAGCTTTTAATTACGCCTGTTGATTTACTCACGGGTTTTCCCCTCCGTAAAATTATTTTTCAATCTTTAATGTATCTCCTATTTCCTTTATTTCAAAGAAAGCAGGTTTTTCGAACAAGGTTGTATTAGGGCAATGAAGAGTAAGCCACAATTTCTCGTCAAGCCCTTTAAAAATCATACCGTGTCCGCCATCATCTGTAAAAAGAGGCTCTAAATGATGCCATTCACCTAAAACAGAATCATTATCCGAGGTTGCTATACATTGAAGATAATTATCGTCAATACTTGTAGACCATATCATAAGAAGTTTACCTGTTGAGGTTTTGTAAAAGAATGGTCCGTCTGTTACATTATGGCAACTCTCGCTTGCTTCTCTTTTAATAAATGAGCCTGCATCAAAAAGCTCTATGGGTTGAGTTATTGCCTCTGTTAAATCCTCGCTGAGCTCTACAACACATACTGTTCCGTTAAGAATCTGAGTATGTTCATGGCAGAAGACACAATATATTTTACCATTTTCTTCGTAAAGTGTTCCATCAAGGCACTCCCAACCGTCAGGAGTAACAGAGCCTTTTGAATGTGGCAAAAACTCTCCTTCAGGACTCTCACTTTTTAAAACATATGTACCTCTCAAACCGTCAGGCTTAGTAAAGGTTGCAAGCATATAGTAGCTGTTACCTACCTTGTGCACTTCAGGCGCCCAATTGACTTCGCTGTTACAGCCGTGCTTTTCAGAATTGAAAACCTCAATAGGCTCAGACCAGTTTTCAAGGTCTGTTCCGATATAAACATCAAAACCGCCTGTTTTACAACCAAAACTCTTTGCTCTTGTGCCGTACATATAATACTTACCGTTTTCCACAAGAACAAAAGGATCCCTTATGTTAATTTCTGAATTCTTCATACATTTACTCTTTCCCCATTTTTATATTGAAGAATTGTAACACGCTTCTGGAACTGACAAACAACCTCATAGTTTATTGTATTTGTAAGGTTTGCAATTTGTTCTGCGGTAATTTCATTTTCCCCGTCTTTACCGAGAATTGTAACTTCATCGCCTACATTAACGTCAGAAAGCCGGGTTACATCTACCATAAGCTGATCCATACAAACTCTACCGATAACATTTGCAAACTGACCGTTTATAATTACTCTGCCTATATTTGAAAGACTTCTCGAATATCCATCTGCATAGCCGATACAAACAGTAGCAATTCTTGTTCTGCCTTTTGTAAAATACGTATGGCCGTAGCTTACGCCACTACCTTCAGGCACTTCTTTAATATGGGTGATATGGCTCACAACCCTCATTGCAGGCGTCAGGTTAACTGTACCATCTTTAACACATTCATCAGGATAAAGACCATAAAGAACAATACCCATACGCACCATATCAAACTGTTCATCGCAGGTGAGAAGACCTGCACTATTCGACATATGCTTTATTGGAATAGTTATTCCTCGATTTTCAAGAGCTTTTATGAAATCTTTAAAAACCTGCAATTGCTTATTTGTTGTTGACCTGTCTTCACAATCAGCACAAGCATAGTGGCTGAAAATGCCTTCGATATATATATTGGGAAGGTCATTGATTCGTTTAACAACCTCTACGCTCTCAGCATTACAGAAGAAGCCTATACGGGACATACCTGTATCCACCGCAATATGAACACGGGCAATTTTATTAAGGCGCACAGCTGCCTTAGAAAGCTCAACGGCGTCATCGTAGTTAAAAATAGTCTGAGTAAGTTCGTTTTGAATAAGTGTTTCGTAGAGATACGGTGATGTATACGAAAGAACAAGAACAGGCTTTTCAACTCCTGCCTCGCGGAGCTCTACAGCCTCCATAAGCTCTGCAATGCCAAAATAATCTACTTTATCCTGAATAGCTTTGCTTACGCCAACTGCACCATGGCCGTAGGCATCTGCTTTAACTATTGCAAGAGTTAAAACATCTTTCTTTAATTTAGATTTCAATTGAGATAGATTATCCTCTATTGCATCTATAGAAACCTCTGCAAAAGTTCTGTAATATTCCTTATTTCTCACCGTATATCACCTGCCTCATGGCACATTTTCACATATATAGTTTTATAATACCACATTCTTCATAAAGAAACAATAGTTGTTACATTTTTGATATATTTAAAATTTATTAATTGTTTTGCTATTGTTAATGAGTTATAATTATGGTATAATCATTTAAATTTTGTTTATAAGTAGGTATTAAATGAACTTTTTTGACAAGCTTTATGATTGCATTGAAACTTTAGGCTCTATGCCCAAAGCTCTTGTAATCGGATTTTTAAGAAAAGCCCTTAACATTGTAAAAGGCATTTTAAAATTTAATAAAGCTTCATTTTCCTCTGCTAAGCTTTTTCTCAGGAGAGCTTTTGTTGTTGTACTTATTTGTGCAGTTGTTTCAGGTGCATTTCACTTTGCAAATGCTAACAGCAACAAGGTTGATGCTATTTGTATAAAAGTAGGAGATAAAACTATAGGCTACACAAACAGCCAGACCGAAGCAGATGTTGCCAAAGCTTATGCTTTAAAGGTTTTAGGCTCTAAAGATTTTGAACAGATAAATGAATCCGAAGCAAAAATACAAGCACATAAGCTTAAAACGGCAACTGCTATAAGCGACCTTATAATTAAAGAGCTTGGAGAAGGACTTATACCTGTTTACGAAATTTACATTGATGATGAGTTCATTGGCGCTGTAACTGACCCACAGAAAGCCAGGGAAAGCATTGATAATGTTTACCTTCTTGCAAACAAGCTCTACCCCAACTCAACTGTTTCTTTTTCTCAGAGTGTAAGACTCATACAGTCATACTACGCTCATGATAGCAAAAAAATTCTTTCTATTGCTGAGCTTCAGGCTGTTCTTAATAACAAAATTAAAATTCTTTATGCCCAGTGCGAAAAGGCATATGCCGACACTGCATTTGAAACTGTTGAAGTGCAGACTAACAAGCTCTTTATGGGAGATAGCCGTATAAGGCGTGCAGGCACAAATGGTAAAGAGTACAACATAAACCTTGTTACATATATTGATAATCAGAAGGTTTATTCTGAAGAGCTTATGAGCTTCGCTATCACTCCCCCTGTTTCACAGATAGTAGAAAGAGGAATCAGAGCAAACAGTCTTTCTATGGGCTCATACACTGTCATTCAGACTACAGGCATGTTCTGTTGGCCCGTTGTTGATTTATATACTGTAACATCGCCATTCGGCCACAGAAGCCTTGGTTACCACAGAGGAATTGATATTTCAGGTGCAAATGCTTCAGGCAAGCTTATTGTTGCAGGTGCATCAGGTACAGTCACAGAAGCAGGTTGGAACACAGGCGGCTACGGCAACTTCGTGGTAATCAGCCACGGCAATGGTGTAGAAACCCTTTACGCTCATATGCTTGACAATTCAATTATGGTAAGCGCCGGTGATGTTGTACAAAAAGGACAGACCATAGGCAGAGTTGGTAACACAGGCTACTCTTTTGGTGCGCATCTTCACTTTGAAGTAAGGGTAAACGGTAACAGATTAGACCCTGCACCGTTTTTAGGTTTACAATAATGAATATTACTGTTATTTGCTTAGGAAAGCTCAAAGAGAAGTATCTAAGAGATGCTATTGATGAATATTCAAAACGACTTTCTTTATACGGAAAGCTTGATATAATTGAGCTCAACCCCGTAAGACTTTCTGATAATCCATCGCAAAGTGAAATTAATAATGCTCTCGAAAAAGAAGCAGAAGATGTAAAAAAGAAAATCCCGAACAACAGCTACACCTTTGCCTTATGTATTGAGGGCAAGGCAAAGTCAAGCGAAGATTTTGCCAAGGCTATTAAAGATGCGGCTATTGGCGGTAAAAGCAATCTTGTTTTTATAATCGGCAGCTCATACGGGCTTTCTCCCGAAATAAAAGCACTTGCTGATAACAAGCTTTCTTTTTCTCCGATGACATTTCCCCATCAGCTTATGAGAGTTATGCTCCTTGAACAGATTTACAGAGCCTTCCAGATCAACAACAACGGAAAATATCACAAATGAGGTAATACTATGGCAATGTGCGATATGTGTGAAAACTACCGCTATGATGAAGATTTAGAAGAATATTTTTGCGATATTGAGTTAGACGAAGATGAATATTTAAAATTCCTCACATCTTCTAACGACGCCTGCCCTTATTTCAGAGCAGACGATGAATACAGAATTGTAAGAAAACAAAATTAAATTCTATTGTAAAAAGCAGTAATCAGTTTTTACTGATTACTGCTTTTTTCATTATATACAGATAAAAAATTACCGATAATGCTGTTGCAACAGTCCATCCTATAGGCCAGGAAACCCATATTCCTATATAACCTACAAGAGGTGAAAGAATATAGGATAAAATCACTCTTAATATAAGGTCAGTGAATGTGGCAACCATAAAAAGATTCATTCTGCCCATTCCCCTTAAAATACCATCTCCCACAAGTTTTATGCCTATAAAGCAATAAAACAAGGAAACAACCTTTAAAAATTCTGTGCCGGACTTAATTGCATCTGTGCTTTTTTCACCCTCCATAAAAAGAGAAAGAAGTTCTTTACTGAAACCGAAATACGCTACTGCAAAAACGCAACCTGTTGCTATTGCCATTAAAGAGCCGTATTTCATACCTTCCTTTATACGGTTGAATTTAGCGGCACCTACATTTTGAGCTGTAAAGCTCGAAACACCGTTACCGAATGTATAAAGCGCGTTTATAGTAAATGTATTAAGCTTCATTGCCGCAGAAAAGCCTGCTATTACAGAAGAGCCATAGCTATTTATGAGCCTTTGTATAAATACATTTCCAACGGAAACAAAGCTTTGCTGACATATACTCGGAATTGATATACTGCATATTTTTTTAAATATTTCTAAAGAAAATAATTGTGGCCTGCTTTCAGTTTTCAAGTCCTTAATTCTTTTTAAGAGCGTTAATACAGAAAGAATACCTGCTGTACCCTGAGCTATAAAAGTAGCCCACGCAACGCCTGTAACGCCCATATCTAAGTAAACAACCGCTATATAATCAAGAGCAACATTAAAAACAGATGAAAATATCAGAAAATACAGCGGCGTTTTAGAATCTCCGAGAGATGTGAAGATACCATTAGCTATGTTATAAATAAATAAAAACACAAATCCGCCTATATATATTGCCATATAGGCAACTGCGTTTTCAAAAATATTCTCCGGTGTATTAATTATCCTCATGAGTGTCGGAGTAAATATTATTCCTACTAAAGTTAAAAATCCGCTTAACACTCCACCTGAAATCAGAGAGGTGAAAACCGCAGTTTTAACTTTACTATAATTTTTAGCGCCAAAAAATTGAGAAATAACAACACTGCAACCTATGTTACATCCAAAAGCCACTGCATAAAAAACATTTGTTACAGGATAAGATGCACCTATCGCCGCTAAGGCATCTTCCCCTGCAAAACGACCTGCAATAAGGCTATCTGCAATATTATAAAACTGCTGAAATATAACACTTATAAAAAGGGGTAGCGTAAACTTCAAAAGAACTTTTCCGCTTTTACCTTCCGTTAAATCCTGAACCATTTATACTCATATCTTTCTTTAAAAATCAATATATTTATTATAGTCATTTTTAATAAAAAGTAAAGAAGGTTGAGGAATTTTGCAAGGTTTTTTAAACGCTGTTAACGGTGTAGTATGGGGTGCACCCATGCTTATATTTTTTGTGTTTACGGGCTTACATTTTACTTTTAAAAGCCGTTTCTATCAGATAAGAAACTCATTAAACTCATTAAAAATATTTCTCAACTCTATTTGCGGTAAAGTTGAGGGCAAAGGCATTTCACAATTCTCTGCCTTCTGTTCCGTTCTCGGCGCTTGCATAGGAACAGGAAATATTGTTGGCGTAGCAACGGCTATTTATTCAGGTGGTGCAGGTACAGTTTTATGGATGGTTATCTCTGCTTTTCTTTCAATGATGACTGCATATACAGAAAACTATCTTGGTGCAAGTTATAGTAAACGGTATAACTTTGTAAAATACTCTTCCGGAGCATTACTTTACATTGAAAACGGACTTAATATGAAGGGATTAGCAAAAATCTATGCTTTTCTCTGCCTTATGTCTGTTTTCGGCATGGGGAATATGACCCAGAGCAATTCTTTAGCTGACGCAATGAAGGTAACCTTTAATATATCTCCTGTTATAACATCTGTTTTAATAGCTTTGCTTGCTTTTTTTATTATAAGAGGTGGCATAAAAAGAATATCGTCTTTGCAGACAGTTTTAGTTCCAATAGCAACGCTTTTTTATTTGCTTATAAGCGTGATTGTTCTTGTGAAATTCAGAAGTAATATTATCCCTTGTATACGTCTTATTTTTTCAGAAGCGTTTTCTTTTAAAGCATTAAGTGGATTTGGTATGTACAAGGCTATGCGGTATGGTATTGCGAGAGGTGTTTTTTCAAACGAAGCAGGTTTAGGGTCATCTACATTTTTACACGCTCAATCTCACAATCTCAACGGTAATATTCAAGGAATATCAGCTATGGCAGAGGTTTTTATTGACACAATATTTATGTGCACAATAACAGCCCTTGTTATTCTGGTAAGTACACCATATGGCGACACCTCATTATATGGTGCCGGTCTGTCCTCCCTTGCTTACAGTTCAATAGGTACAATCGGAAAAGTCGGTGTTGGAATTTTAACTTCCGTTTTCTCATTTTTATCATTAATCAGCTGTTCATTTTACGGTAAAAGTGCGTTTAATTATCTGTTCAAAGGAAAATACACAAAAGCATATATTATTATTTATGCCTTTCTTGTTTTCATAGGTGGGTCTAATTCACCTGAAGCAATCTGGAGTATTGCTGATATTTTCAATGGTTTAATGGCTATACCAAACCTTTTTGCAATAAACTGTCTTAGCAAAGAGGTTAAATATGAGTAGAGAGAGTTAATTCTCGCGAACATAGTAACTACCCGGTACCTTGCCTACAATTATTGTTTCAACAAGAACAATAGTTTCATCAACGCTTTCGTTTAAATGACACAATCCCATATAAGCATGGGCAGACGCTTTCACATTCAGATAGATTGTGTGCCGTGTCTGGTTAATTCCCGCACTTTCAAATTTCGATTCAACATCTGTTACAGCAAAGCCATAAATAGTAGCAGGAACGTCAATACAAGCACCTCGTCCATTAAAGAAAGCTCCACCTATAAGTGAACCAATAGGAATAGGAACAACTGTTTCCGTAAAATCACCTAATTTATCGGAACATTTGTCAGAAATATCTGCTTTATATCCGTTTATACACGTACTATTCAACGTGATTGCCCCTATTGTACCATCAGGATTTTTCTCAATATTCACCATATCTCCGTATTTGACACCAATTTCATCAACCATATCATTTACTGTGCCGTCCAGTACATTAGAGAGGGTATTTTTCAAAGCATTTCCACCAACTGTCTGTATAACAGGTCGCATTTTCATATCACACAAAACAGAAATTATACAGAAAACAAGAAAAACTGCAACAACTCTGAATATAATCGTTTGCTTTTTGTTTTTACTTATAAATCTTTTTGCCTTAGGAGGAATTACTCTTTTGAAACCTGGTTTAAAATATATCCGCACCATATAGCATCACCGATACATTATATGATAAGATTAAGACATTGATAATATAAAAATATGGTCGAAGCCTGAAAGACTTCGACCATATAATATTTATTTGAAATTATTTCTTAATAACCAAACCTGCTTCATATGCGCTAAGGCTGCCATCTACAGCTCTTACTGTGTATCTGTAGTAGCCTGAAGCAGTTGCTGCAGTATCAACATAGCTTGTGCCTGTAACTGTTGTTACATATACCCAAGACTGACCTGCTGCACGGCGGTATACTCTGTAAGAATCCGCACCGTTTACTGCATCCCAGTTAACTTTAATGCCATTTGAAGTATTTGCAATACCTGTTAAATGAGGTGCTGCAACATACTTTGTAACAAGGCCTGTTTCGTATGCACTGTAGTAGCCATCAATAGCTCTTACTGTGTATCTGTAATAGTTACCAGAATTTGCCTTAATAGCTGTATCTACGTAGCTTGTGCCTTTTACTGTTGCAATGCACTTCCATGTTTCGCCTGCGCCGCGACGATAAACCTTATATGACTTAGCGTTGCTTACAGCGTTCCATGTAACCTTAACACCGTTTGCTGCATTAGCAATTGATGTTAAATGAGGTGTTGCCACTCTCTTGATATAGATACCATTTTCAAATCCGCTAAAGCCTGCATCGTTTGTCGCACGAACTGTATATCTCCAATATTCGCCGGTTGTTGCAGTCTTATCAACATATGTGCAATCTTCTATTGTTGCAAGATATGTCCATGACTTAGCACCTGCTGCACGACGATATACTCTATAGCCCTTTGCGCCTTCAACTTCTTTCCATGTAAGAACAAGACCTTCGTTTCTATTTACAAGAAGAAGAAGCTTTGGTGTTGCAGGAGCCTTAGCAACTGAGCCTGTACCTGTTGAACCTTCAGGAGTAACAACTGTTCCTCCCGGTGTTGTTGGTTTCTGCGCACCACCTGATGCGCCGCAACCGGAGCATACACCATTTTCGTATTTATGACCAGTTGCAGGAATTTCAGTTACTTCGCCTACAAACTGATTACAAATTGCACACTTGTTACCCTCTTTACCAGCTTCTGTACATGTTGGGTTAACCTTAACCGGTGTTGAATACAACATATGCTCGCCCTTGGTGTTTTCAACATAAGAATCACCGCAGTTTGCACAGACATGCTGGATTTTACCGTCTTCAACGCAAGTTGCCTTTTTGATTTCTGTAGCGATATAGTTATGACCAGTCGCATCGATATCTTCTGTGTAGGAATCTGCACAATTTGCGTTCTGACAAGTATATGTCATAACACCCTTTTCGGTACATGTTGCAGGTGTAGTAACAACACCATCATCATAGTTATGACCTGTTTTCTCAATAACCTCTGTTACCTTATGAAGACAACCGGCATTCTGGCACTTATAAACCTTTTCACCATCTTCTACGCAAGTTACAGGCTTAGTAATTGTACCGGCATCCATATTATGGCCTGTCTTATCGATAACTTCATCGTAATATGAAAGGCATCCCGCATTCTGGCATGAATAACGCATTGTACCATCTGTATCACAAGTTGCAGCTGAAATAACCTTACCAGTATCGTAATTGTGCTTTGTAGCAGGAATTACCTCTGTGTAAGATTCTGAACAATCTGTTCTCGTGCAGGTAAATGTCATAACACCATCTGCATCACAAGTTGCCTTAGTTGTGATTACGCCATCATCAAAGCTATGACCAAGTTTTGGTATTGCAACTGTTTCGTATACAAAGCCACAACCTGAGCACACACGCTGTTTAGAGCCGTCTGCAAGACATGTCGGAGCAACTGTTTCCTCCCAAACATCACTTGCTGTGTGAATTGCATCAATTTCAATTGCATTCGAATTAGCAAATTTGATACCAAAAGAATCGCAATTACCTTTTATAACAAGGTCATCAGAGCAATCATTAAATGCATTTGGAGCAATTTCCTGAACAGAATCAGGAATTGAAACTACAGTTACATTTACACAACCGATAAATGCATCTTCTGTAATTGCTGCAGTACCCGCTTTAACTTCAATTTCACCAGTCTTGCCTGCCGGGCAGAGCATAAGAGTATTTGTTTCAACTGCGTAAAGAACACCGTCAATATCAATATAATTATCATTCTTTGCATCAACGTCAATTGCTGTAAGGTTTGCACAGTTTGTGAAAACACCTTTTTCAATGAGGTTAACATCTGCAGGAATATAAACATTTGATAATGCAGTACCATCAAAAGCAGAATCCTTAATTGTTTTAAGGCTTGTAGGGAATGTTATACTTGCAAGCGCTGAACAACCTTTAAAAGCGTTCTTGCCAATAATTTCTACACCTTCAGCTACAGCAATAGTTGAAAGGTTTTTACAACCCATAAACATACCTTCACTGAATTCTTTAACAGCACTTGCAATTTCAACTGAAGTTAAACCTGCACAACCATTGAATGCATATTCTCCGATTGTTTGAGCATTGTGGCCGATATAAGCTTTTGTTACAGCACCACAATTCTTGTATGCATATGCTCCAATTTCTTTAACGCTATCAGGAACATTAATTTCTGATAAGCTTACACAATCTTCAAATGCATGAGCCTCAATTATTTCAACGCTATCAGGAAGAGCGATTGTTGTAAGCGCTGAACAATCCTCAAACATACCGTAACCTATTGCTTTAACACCAAGAGGAACTTCAACTGTTTCAAGAGCAGTACAACCTTTAAAAACATTTTTACCTATTTCTTCAAGCATAACACTGAGAGTAGCGTTTTTAAGAGCAGAACAACCATAGAAAGCATACTCTCCTATATCTGTAATGCCGTATGGCAAAACAATTTCAGTAAGAGCAGAACAACCACTGAATGCATACTTACCAATATACTGAAGTGAAGAAACACCACCGCTAAGGTCAACTGTTGCCAATTTATCGCATCCATAAAATGCGTATTCAGGAATCTGAATAGCACCACAGTTAACATCTTCTGATTTAGGTTTTACAACAACCTTAACCAAAGCCTCGGAAAAATCTGCCCATGAGATGTTACCTGTGTCATCATAAATATAAAGAACACCATCATCATAGAATTCCCAAGCTACAACTTGATTTTCAGTGCCTACTGAGTCAGGAGTATAGCCAGATTCTAATACATTTGCTGCGAAAGATACAACTGAGAGACATGAAAGACTGCTCAATATAATCATAGCAGCGAGAAGGATCGATAAAACTTTTGATCTCTTCACGAAAAACACCCTTTCGAATTGAAGTTAACGAAAATTTCGTTTATTAAAGTATGTATGCTTATACACATAATACTACAGAGTTTATTTTAGTATAAATACACCATTTTGTCAACCAAAAAAAGACAAAAATACGGAGAGATTTTATAAAAAATGCCCAAGCGTTTCCGCCGGGGCATTTAGATGGATTTTATTCTTATTTTGATGAATATCCAAGCTCAAAAGCCTTGAGGTTAAGCTCAAGAAATTTTGTTGGAACACAGGATTTCACTGCATCAAGCCATATTTCTTTGTCGATATCAGTATTTTTAGCCATAGCGCCTATAAGCACCACGTTAACAGCCTTTGCAGAACCTGCCTCGACCGCAAGAGGAAGAGCATCAAGCTCCTGAACCTGAGCACCCGCAGCCCTTACAGAATCAAGTACTGCATCCGGATATGCCTTATCACCGATAACAACTGACATCGGATCAATTTTCTGAGTATTTACGATAACCTTACCATCAGGCTTAAGGCAAGAAAGCCACCTTGCTGCTTCCAGCTGCTCGAAAGCAAGAATAAGGTCTGCCTCACCCTCCCCTATTACAGGAGAATAAACCTTTTCGCCATATTTAACATAAGTAACTACAGAGCCGCCTCGCTGACTCATTCCGTGCACTTCCGACACCTTTACGTCGTAGCCCTTTGAAAGAAGAGCACTACCTAAAATTCGGCTGGCAAGAAGTGTTCCCTGACCGCCTACACCAACTATCATTATAGCTTTATTCATAACTGTACTCTCCTTTCTTATTCTATAGCTCCGAATTTACAAAGCTGTGAACAAACATTACAACCAAGGCACTGGGTAAAATCAATTTCTGCCTTACCATCTTTCATACTGATTGCAGGGCAACCAATCTTCATACACATTTTACAGGACTTGCATTTATCCTTATTTACCTTAAGTGGTGGGTTATGCTTAACTGTTTTGAGAAGAGCACAAGGTCTTCTTGAAATAACAACTGCAGGAGCATTAAGATTAAGCGCGTTACCTATTGTTTCATAGCACTCATCAAGGTTGTATGGGTCAACAACATAAACATTGTTGATACCAACTGCAGCACAAAGCTTTTCAAGGCTTACTGCAGCTGCAGGCTCACCCTTGATATTGAAGCCTGTTGTAGGATTCTGCTGATGACCTGTCATACCGGTAATACTGTTATCAAGAATAATTGTAACAGAATTGCTATTATTATAAGCAATGTCGATAAGACCTGTTACGCCTGAATGGATAAATGTAGAGTCGCCAATAACTGCAACACTCTTTTTAGCATTGTCAGGGTCAGCAAGATTTCTACCGTGAAGGCCTGAAACGCTACCGCCCATGCAAAGAACAGTATCAATCATGCCAAGTGGCTTTGAAGCACCGAGAGTATAACAACCGATATCACCACTTACTGTTACATTAAGCTTTTTGAGCGCATAGAAAAGACCTCTGTGAGGACAACCTGCACAAAGAACAGGAGGTCTTGCAGGAATATCAACATCAGCCTTGAGGTATGATGCTTCTTCACCAAGGATAATTTTTTTAATCATACCCTGTGAATATTCACCCTGAAGAGTGAACTTCTCTTTACCGATAACATTCAAGCCGATTTTCTTGCAATGAGTTTCAATATAATCATCAAGTTCCTCAAGAACATAGACCGTTTCGCACTCTTTGCAGAAATCCTCTATAAGCTTAGTAGGAAGCGGGTAAACACAACCTAATTTAAGATATGAAGCCTTATCGCCTAATGCTTCCTTGGCATATTCATAGCAGATACCTGCAGTAATAACGCCAATCTTCTTGTCGTTATACTCTACTGAGTTAAGACCATTTGCAACCGCTTCTGTTTCGCAATATGCAATCTGATTGAGAATTCTGTCTTCAACGACAACATGTTTTACCTTTGCATTTGCAGGCACCATAACATATTTCTGTGGATTTTTCTTATATGGCTTAAGACCAGTATCGTTTCTTTCACCTACATCTGCAAGGCTTCTTGAGTGAGCAACTCTTGTTGTAAGGCGGAGAAGCACAGGTGTATCAAATTTTTCAGAAAGCTCAAAAGCAAGCTTTGAATATTTAAGACATTCATCTGAATCTGCTGGCTCGAGCATCATATTTTTTGAAGCCTGAGCATAGTGGCGGCTATCCTGCTCATTCTGAGAAGAATGCATACCCGGGTCATCCGCAACAACAATTACCATACCTGCATTAACACCTGTATAGCTAGATGTGAAAAGCGGGTCTGCAGCCACATTTAGGCCAACATGCTTCATAGCGCAGAATGAACGTGCACCTGCAACCGCTGCACCAAAAGCAACCTCGCAAGCAACCTTTTCATTCGGAGCCCACTCGCTCACAATTTCATCATATGTTGAAATAAATTCTGTTACCTCTGTACTCGGAGTACCGGGATAACTCGAAGCAACTCTGCAGCCACCTTCAAAAAGACCACGTGCAACAGCTTCATTACCTAATAAAAGCTTTTTCATATATCTTAACCTCTGAATCACAATTATTTTTTTATTTCATTCTGCTTAGCAACAACGCTTTCACCACAATACATTGCTCTGAGCTTTGGCTTTTCTATTTTACCTGTTGGGTTACGAGGAACTTCTGCAAGAATAACCTTACGAGGTCTTTTATATCTTGGCAAGTCATAGCAGAAGTCATTAACATCGTCTTCTGTAAGAGTGTAACCCTCTTTAACCTCAATAATTGCTGCAGCAATTTCACCAAGACGGGCATCAGGAAGGCCGATAACAGCAACATCCTTAACCGCATCATTTTTACGGATAAAATCTTCAATCTGAACAGGATAAAGGTTTTCACCGCCTGAAATAATAACATCCTTCTTACGGTCAACAAGGAAAATAAATCCATCCTCATCTTCCTGAGCCATATCACCGGTAAAAAGCCAACCATCCTTGAGAACGTCATTAGTTGCCTTTTCGTCTTTGTAGTAGCAAAGCATTACACCGGGACCTTTAACAGCAAGCTCACCGACCTCACCTCGTTCAACGGTATTACCATTCTCATCACAGATTTTAACTTCCCAGCCGTATCCGGCTTTACCGATTGCACCTACCTTATGAACGTTCTCAATACCAAGGTGTACACAACCGGGACCGATTGATTCACTGAGACCATAGTTAGTATCATATTTGTGATGCGGGAAAACATCAAGCCAACGTTTTATAAGGCTTGGCGGCACAGGCTGAGCGCCTATATGCATAAGCCTCCACTGAGAAAGCTCATACTCACCGAGATCAATTTCACCGCTGTCAATAGAATCGAGAATATCCTGTGCCCACGGAACAAGAAGCCACACGATTGTGCACTTTTCTTCGCTTGCAGCTTTTATAATCCATTCAGGCTTTGTACCTTTAAGAAGAACCGCCTTACTACCTGCCACAAGAGAGCCGAACCAATGCATTTTCGCACCTGTATGATATAAAGGAGGAATGCAAAGAAAGACATCGTCTCTGCCTTGCGAGTGGTGATTCTGCTCTGTCAAAGCCGCGTGAACAAGGCTTTTATGAGCGTGAAGAATTGCTTTAGGAAAACCAGTTGTACCTGATGAAAAATAAACTGCAGCTTCATCTTCATCGGTAATATCAATCGACGGATCGTGAGAAGAACAATAGGTAACTAATCTATCGTAGCTCTCTGCGAAAGTCGGACAATCCTCACCAACATAGAAAGTATATTTAACATCAGGAAGTCTATGAGCAATTTCCTCTACACGTCCTGTAAACTCGGGACCGAAAACCAAAACATCGCTATCAGAAAGTTTAAGACAATATTTGATTTCTTCCGCAGTATAACGGTAGTTGAGAGGAACCGCAAGAGCGCCTGTTTTGAGAATACCAAAGTAAATAGGAAGCCACTCAATACAGTTCATAAGAAGAATAGCAACTCTATCACCTTTCTTGATACCTCTTGAAAGAAGAAGGTTTGCAAAACGGTTCGCTCTTTTATCGAACTCTCCCCATGTAAGTTGCGTTCTGCCAACATTAAATGGGTTGGGCTCCATAAGAGAATATTCACGCCATGTCTGGCGATTCTTATCCTGCATTTCGGGGTTAATCTCAACAAGAGCAACCTCGTTTTTGTAATTTTTCGCGTTGTTCACGAGAAATTCTGTAATTGGCAATTTTTGTCATTCCTTTTATGTGAAATAATTTTTAATAAAAAAACTCGTCCTTTTAAAGCAAAGGACGAGATAAACCCGTGTTACCACCTTTATTCACACAGTGCTCACACACCATGCCTTAAAGAGTATGAAACTCAAGCGCTTTAACGGGCGCACCCGCCGTAGCCTACTGAAGTTCGGTACGAAACTCCGAGATGTATTCAGCTTGACTGCTCATGCGCCTCACACCAAACGGCAACTCTCTTTTTTCACAAATCCAAGCCTACTTGTTCTCTTCATAGTTTTTAAACGATATAGATGGCATTATATCACAAGTATTGTAAAAAAGTCAACCCAAATAATAGTATATTTCAGATAGTTTCAAGATAGGAAATAATATCAAAATTTTCTGTAGGACTGTTATTTTTAAGATATAATGGATGGTGCGGATGTCCTTTAACAGAGCGTTTTCCAACAGAAAACCATTGGGCACCATATTCGTTACCTATTTCCACCATTTCTTTAACACACTTGACAAGATATGGTCGTTTTTCAATAATTGTACCCCAAGCCGCCCAAACAGCAGGTGTATGCCCTTCACCATATGAAGAAAGTACGTAGCGGAAGGCTTCCATATTTTCATTATGTAAATACTCATTAAAGCAACAATCCATAGCCTTGGGATCAGTAGCTCTCTGGGCATAAACATTAAACATTATAAAGCTGTCATACCCATTGAAGAGTGCTGTTCTTTCAACGGATTTCAATGTATTATCCAAATCATCCGGCTTTGCAGTTGATGGATTTATACCGATACAGATAAGCGGATTTATACCCTTTGTTCCAAGAATATATCTATATTCGGTATACGCATTAGGAACATAAAGCCATTTCTGACGATCATACTCTAACGAGCCTTCCCCTTCTGCCGCAAGAGCCTCTGCAAAAGACATTACATTCAATTCATTTGTTTCACACTGTGGAATATGCATAAGAACTCCTTACGAAATGTAGTAGTAATGATTATATAATTAATAGTAAATTATTTCAATAAGTTTTAATATACTTTATAATACCTTGACTATTTTATTTAGGTTTAATATAATAAATTGTGTGAATTTATGGTGTTTTTTAACATCAAAAGGAGAGATATGTATGTATCATTCAATGAAAATTGCAGGTCTTGACAGACAGCTTCCTCTTTGTCCATTAAATGAGAAGCTTATGATTGCAGGCTTTGTTATGTTCGGCGATGCTGAGCTTACAGTTGCTTGTGCAGATGAGCTTCTAAAAAAGGCTCCCGAATTCGACTACATAATCACAGCAGAGGCTAAAGGTATTCCCCTTGCTCACGAAATGTCCCGCCAAAGTGGCAAGAAATATTTTGTAGCAAGAAAAAAACCAAAGCTTTATATGACAGGTGTTTTTGACGTTACAGTTAACTCAATAACAACCGAAGGCGAACAGCATCTTTACCTTGACACTGCCGAAGCTGCTCAGATGAAAGGCAAAAAAGTTATAATCGTTGATGACGTTATTTCAACAGGCGAAAGTCTTAAAGCTGTTGAAAAGCTTATCAAAATGGCTGAGGTTGAATATGCAGGTGCGCTCGCTGTTCTTGCAGAAGGCGACGCTGCAGACCGCGACGATATTATTTATCTCGAAAAACTCCCTCTCTTTGATTCGGAAGGAAAAGCTTTATAATGGCAGGTACACTTTATGTTGTTGGCACTCCAATTGGAAACTTAGGTGATTTTTCACCAAGAGCTGTCCAGGTTCTTTCCAGTGTGGATTTTATTGCTGCAGAGGATACCAGAGTAACAATCAAATTACTTAACCATTTTGGTATAAAAAAGCCTATGGTTAGCTACTATGAGCACAACCGCACAGGAAGAGGCGCATATTTAATAGAGCGTATGCTGGGTGGTGAAAGCTGCGCACTTGTTTCTGATGCCGGCATGCCCATTATATCAGACCCGGGCGAAGACCTCACTTTAAGGTGCCACGAAAACGGCATCAAAGTATGTGCTGTGCCCGGTCCATGCGCTTTTGTTACTGCTCTTGCTATTTCCGGAATGCCATCAGGCAGATTTACTTTTGAAGGTTTTCTCACAGTAACAAAACAAAACAGAAGAAAGCACCTTGAAGAGCTCGTTGACGAAAAAAGAACTATGATTTTCTACGAAGCACCTCACAAACTGCAGAATACTCTTGAGGATATGCTTAACTTTTTCGGTGATAGAAAAATTGCCCTTGTAAAAGAGCTGACAAAAATACATGAAAACGTTGAAAGAACTACTCTTTCTGAAGCTTCTGAAAAATATAAAACAGTAAGTCCTAAAGGCGAATTTGTTCTTATAGTTGAAGGTAAACCCGAGGAAGAAAAAGAAGAAATCACAACAGACGATGCTAAAAATGAAGCTTTGAAGCTTGTGGAAAGCGGTATGTCAAAAAATGAAGCCGCTAAGGTGATAGCTAAAAAAACAGGTCTGAAAAAAAGCGATATTTATAAAGCACTTCAGGAGTGATTGATATGATTTTAGGTGTTCAATGGTATTATTGGCTCTTTCTTGGTGTTGCAATTATTGGTGCGATTTTTGCATGGATCAAAGTTCTCAGTTCTTCAAAAGAAAGACGAGAAAAACTTAAAAAAGAAGCCGAAATATGGAAACGCGATTACGAGCTGAGAGAAAAATACGCTGTTCTGACACAGGAAAAGCTTAATAATTGTGAAGAAATTCAGCTTTTACATGGGGTTGCTATGAATATTCAGGTTGCCCTTGAAAATGCTATTGATATGAACAAAGCATTTGATGAGCTTCCTGCCGAAAAGAAAAATGTATACACACTGGAATATTTTGATGAAGATGCAAAAACGACTCTATCTTCCTTTTTTAAAAACAATGGCGCTCCCCTTGTACCAAATATAAAAAATGCTCTTAGTGCAGTTGATGCTACGGAATTAATCGAGTATGTTGATATTCTCTATCCTATGTATGACCCTGATAGCGAGGTTTCAATAGATTATGCTGTTATACAGAAAACAGATGAGCAATTCAGAAATGTTTATGATTCGGATAAATTGTGCAGAAAATGTGCGGTTTACATAAAGAAAAACAAAGAAAAATTCCTTTAAGGAGAATTAAATATGGCAGTTAAATTTTATTTGTCCGCTTTTGCTGATGAAGCAGGTGGCGGAATTCTTAACCAGATTGATGCGCTTAAGGCTCACCGTATGACTCATATTGAGCCAAGAGGTCTTGATCACGGAAACATCTCGCTTTACACAGTAGAGCAAGCAAAGGAATTGAAAAAAATCCTTGATGATAACGGAATTGGTGTTTCCTCAATCGGTTCACACTACGGTAAAATTGAGATCACTGATGATTTTGCTCCTCACTTTGAAGATTTCAAAAATTGTGTTGAGGTTGCAAATATCTTAGGTACCCAAAGAATAAGAATGTTCAGTTTCTTTTTCACAAAAGGTCAGAGTCTTACTGAATATAAAGACGAGGTTTTTGAAAGACTGGATAAAATGTGCACGTACTCTTTAGAACATGGTATATGGTGCTGCCACGAAAACGAGAAAGATATTTACGGCGACATTGCTGACCGTTGTCTTGAAATTTATAAAGCATTTGATGGTAAAATTAAAGGTATATTTGACCCTTCAAACTTTATTCAATGCGGTCAGGAAATCCTTCCTGCATACGATATGCTTAAGGATTACATCGACTATTTCCACGTTAAGGACTGTCTGTTCGAAGGTGGAAAGGTTCGCCCTGCAGGTTTAGGAGATGGCCATATAGTAGAGCTTCTTGAACGTTTTGCAAAGGATAAAGACGGTGATCACTTCCTTACACTTGAACCACATCTAAAAGTGTTTGATGGTCTAAAAGAGCTTGAAGGCGAAGGCGGTACTGCAGACCAGCTTAAAGATGATTATACTTACCCGACAAATCGTGCTGCATTTGATGCAGCGGCAGATGCCCTCGATGTTTGTTTGAAAAAGGCAAATTTAAACGACATAACTGTAAGAAACTAAAAGGAGTGTATAAAATGTTTAACCACGAAAATCTTAAAGGCAGAGTTGCCGTTATTACAGGCGGTGGCGGAGTTCTTTGCGGAGGCTTTGCAAAAGACCTTGCAAGACAGGGAGTAAAGGTTGCTGTTCTTGACTTAAGGCTTGAAGCTGCACAGAAGGTAGCCGATGAAATTATTGCTGAGGGCTATGAGGCAATCGGTGTTGCCTGTAATGTTCTTGAAAAAGAAAGCCTTGAGGCAGCGAGAGAAGAAATCAATGCAAAAATAGGCACTTGTGATATTCTTATTAATGGCGCCGGTGGTAACCACCCGAGCGGTAACACAACTAAAGAAAAATTCGAGATGTGCGACCTTGAGAATAAAGCAGAAGATGTTAAAACATTCTTCGACCTTGACCCTAAGGGCATTGAATTTGTATTTAACCTCAACTTCCTTGGTACTCTTATTCCAACTCAGGTTTTCGCAAAGGATATGATCGGTAAGGAGCACGCTACAATTATCAATGTATCCTCAATGAACTCATATAAGCCTCTCACAAAAATCCCTGCATACTCTGCAGCTAAAGCAGCTATTTCAAATTTCACACAGTTTATGGCTGTTCATTTTTCAGAGGTTGGTTTAAGAGTTAACGCTATTGCTCCCGGTTTCTTCTCAACAAACCAGAACAAAGCCCTTCTTTACAACGAAGACGGCTCACTTACCCCAAGAAGCAACAAAATTCTTACACATACACCACTCGGAAGATTTGGTGTGCCTGAAGATTTAACGGGTACTCTCCTCTTCCTATCAGATGAAACTTACTCAAAATTCGTTACAGGCGTTGTTGTTCCTGTTGACGGCGGTTTCTCCGCATATTCAGGTGTTTGATAACACAACCCAATGTTAAATTAAAAATTTTTTTTAAAAAACAAAAGACCCGTGAACTCACAATGAGCTCACGGGTCTTTCAATGTCTAATTATTCAGCCTTAGCTTCTGCAGCTTTCTGTGCTTCAAGAGCTTCTTTGATTTTGTTTTTCTCAATGATTTCAGCCTGAATCTTTTTCTGCTTTTTGTTGTATACAACATAAGCAATAATACCGATTACAACAAGTACTGCAGCAACAATAGCGAGTGTTGCACCTGAATTGTCTTCAACATTAATTGTAACTGCATCATAATTGAAATAGTAACAACCATCGAAAGCATTATCTGCATAGTCAGTAAGGTTGCTATAAACAATGAACTGGCGGAGATTGTCGCAAGATGCAAATGCATAGTCGCCTATATCTCTTGCGCTTTCAGGCAATTCAATTGTATAAATATTATCGCAATCATAGAAAGCTTCTGCACCGATATTGCCGAAACCATCTGCAAAGTAAATAGCTGTTAATGCATCGCAGTTATAGAATGCTTTATCTGCAATATTCTTTACATCTTCAGGAATCTCGTACTCGCCTGCTTTACCTGCAGGGAAAATAGCAAGTGTATCAAATACAGGCTCTTCATCGCCATTTGCAACAAGTACTACACCATCAACTGATTTGAACTTTGCGTTGCCTTCAGCAACGTTGATAGCCTGAAGACCTGTACAACCATAGAATGAAACTGCATCCACTGTTTCAACTGTTGCAGGAAGAGTAATTTCTTTAAGTGATTCACAGCCTGCGAATGCATACTGTTCAATCTCTTTAACTGCACCTAATTCAACACTTGCTAATGCTTTACAACCTGCGAAAGCATCAGCAGAAACAACCTGAACTGCTTCAGGGATAACAATCTTTGCAAGCTTGAGGCAATCCTTAAATGTTGCTGCTTCGATTATTTCAATTGCATTTGGAAGTGTTGCACTTTCAAGAGCAGCAGCGCCACGGAAAGCACCTGAACCGATTGATGTTACTCCATTTGGAATAACAACAGCTGTAAGTCCCGACTTAGCGAATGCATTTTTACCAATCACCTTAAGAGATGCTGGAAGAGTAATTGTTTTAACTGCTGCGTTGTTAACAGCATTTTCAGCAATTGCAACTGTACCCGCTTTTACGTCTACACTTGAAGTAAGACCCCTCACCTTGTAAAGAACAGGACCTGCATAACAAACAGCCGCACTCTGCGCATTAAACCATCCGGTTACGTCAAGCGCATTGCCCTGAACATTTATAAGAGTTGATGGGAATGTAATTGAAGAAACGCCTTTTGCAATATTAAATGCATTAGGAGCAATAACCTCTGTGCCCTTAGCAATTGCAACACTCTTTGCATTCTTGTTAGCCACCATTACAAGAGTCTTACCATCTGCAGAGTAGATTACATCACCTACAGCCTTGAAAGCCTTGTTTTCAGCATCAACTGAAACTTTAGTAAGAGCTGTGCAACCATCAAAAGCGTTTGCGTTGAAATACTTTAATGACGCAGGAAGATTAACTGCCACAAGAGCTGTACAACCGTTGAATGCATTATTACCGATTTTCTCAACATTTTTACCAATATATAAATCTGTAAGAGCTTTGTTATCTGAGAAAGCTTCTGTTGCAATTTTAGCAACGCCATCACCTGTATTTACGCTCTTAAGACCTGTATTTTTGAATGCTCCTGTTGCAATTTCTTCAACTGAATCAGGAATTTTGATTTCAGCAAGAGCTGCACAACCAGTAAAGCTGTCTGCACCAATATATGTAAGTGTATCAGGAAGAGCAATTGTTTTAAGATTTGCTGCATTTTTAAATGTGCTTGCTTCAATTTTTGCAATTTTGCTTGTTGCAAGAGCTAAATCTGTAACGTTTGAATTTTCGAAAGCAGAAACGCTAATTCTTTCAAGCGAGTTGTTTTCACCAATTGAAACAACAGCTACTGTAGTACCATAGAATGCCTTTTCACCGATTTCGTTGACAGAATCAGGAAGTGTATATTCTTCGTTTGCTAACTTAGTAGCAGGGAAAGAAACCAGCTTTGTTGCTTTCTTATTGAAAAGAACGCCATCAATAGCTGTAAATTCCTTGTTTTTAGCTATAACGTCAAATGATTCAAAATACTTTGTGTTAAGGAAGCTGTTAGCACCAACAGAGTTAACGTTTTTATCAAAAGCAATTGTTTTTATTGCTGTACCCTGGAATGCATAATCACCGATTTCAGAGATTGTTTCGCAAAGCTTAACCTCATTGAGAGCAAGACAATCGCTGAATGCTTCGTAACCGATAGTTGCAAGAGTGGATTCTGAGAAGTCCATTGATTCAAGAGAAACGCAACCCTTGAATGCGCCGGCACTTACAACACCGAGAGCGTCGTTAACATTAACTGTTTTAAGGTTTACACAATTCTGGAAAGCGTAGAGGCCAATTTCCTCAACATCGTAACCTAATGTGAGAGTTTCAAGAGTGTCGCATCCGATAAACGCATAATCCTCAATAAGAGAAACGCCCTTTGGAATTTCAACATCTTTAACCGCACCCTTATACGAATAAAGAACTCTACCGAAGTTAAGAGGACCTTCAGGCATAGCATTTTCCCATGCTGTACCGCTGAAAGCATCCTTTGCTACATTTTTAAGGTTCTTATGCTCTTCAATCTCTTCAAGAGCAGAACAACCGAGGAAGCATTTTTCAGGAACTGCTGTTACATTATCAGGAAGAGTGAAGCTCTTAAGAGATACGCAACCTTCAAAGCAACCTACGCCGATTTTCTCGAGAGATTTGATGTTTTTGAGTTCTTCAAGTGATGTACAGTTCTTGAAAGCACCATCACCTAAAACAGTAATGTCGCTATGAAGTTTTACAGATACAATTTTATCGTTATCTGCAAAAGCACCTGCACCAATAGAAATAACGCTGAGTCCGCCGATTTTAGAAGGCACATCTACCTCTGTAGCGTCACCAACGTAGCCAACGATTTCGATAGCTGAATCTTCATCAACCTTGATATACTCAAAGCCGTCATCATCAGTTTCTTTGTTTAACTCAATCTCCTGAGCAGAATATGTAGTTTCTTCATCTTCTGCAAAAGCAGTGATTGGAGCTGCCGCAATAAGAGCAAATGTTAAAACAAATGCCATTATGCCGCATACTGTCTTTTTAAATGCTGTCATAAAAACGCATCCTTCCGAAATTGTGTTTAGTTAACCGTAAAAAAGATAAGTGAAATCCACTTTACAGATAGAATCATTATAATATAAATACCCTCGGTTGTCAACTTAACCGAGGGCGTTTTAACGCTTTAAATTATACAAAAATTACCGATTTTTTATGTATATTATGCCACCAAAAATCATTTGCATTTATACATTTCGGCAGCTCTTACTGTATTTTCAAGCAGCATAGTAATTGTCATAGGTCCTACGCCACCCGGAACAGGCGTGATATATGATGCTTTCAAGGAAACCTCATCGAAACATACATCTCCGCAAAGCTTACCTTCTTCGTTTCTGTTCATACCAACATCTATAACTACCGCACCATCCTTGACCATATCTGCAGTAACAAAATATGCTTTACCAACAGCTGCAACAAGAATATCTGCAGTTAGGCACTCTTCTTTAAGATTTTCTGTTCTTGAATGGCAGATTTCGACTGTTCCGTTTTCTTTAAGAAGAAGCATTGCCATTGGCTTACCAACAATATTGCTTCTACCTATTACAACGCATTTTTTGCCTGATACGGAAATGTTATAAAACTTAAGCATTTCCATTATTCCTGCAGGTGTACATGGAAGGAAGGTGTAATCACCTATCATAATATGACCAACGTTAAAAGGATGGAAAGCATCTACATCCTTCTGTGGATTTATAGCATTTATAACTGCCTGTTCATCAATATGTTTTGGTAAAGGAAGCTGACAAAGGATACCATCTACCCTGCTATCTTCATTAAGCTCTGCAATAAGATCGAGAAGCTGGTCCTGAGTTGTTTCTTCAGGTAACGCATATTCAAATGAATTAACCCCGATTTCCTCGCAACCCTTTTTCTTGTTATTAACATATACACGTGAAGCACTATTGTTACCAACAATAATAACTGCAAGACCTACTTCAACACCATCATTATTAAGCTTTAAAACACGGCTTTTAAGTTCTTCTCTTTTCGCCTGCGAAACAAGCTTACCATTTATAATTTCTGCCATTTATTATTCCTCGCTTTTTTCTTTAGGCACTTTAACCTTTTTAACATCAGGTGTTTCCTGCGCTCTCTGTGCCTTTTCTGCTTTAATTTCGCTTAAAAGTTTACCTGCATCAGATGGGAAATAATCTATACCTTCAATTGGTTGAGGGTTTTTATAATTTTTTATAAGCTTCACAACAAGAATTATTGCACAAACCGCAACGATTGCAAGTGATAATGCCTGAGAAACACGTATATCTGTTGAACCGATATAAAGGCTATCTGTTCTCAAGCCTTCGAAAATTGCTCTGCCTGTTCCGTACCATATTCCATAGCAAAGGAAGAGCTGACCACTGAATTTTCTGAACTTTTTAAGTATGATGTAAAGTATACCAAAGCCTGCCATACACCACACAAATTCATAGAAAAATGTAGGGTGAACATACAAATCATTTGCTTCAATAAAGCCCGGGATATCCGGCACACCTTCCAAGCCATACTTATCAGCATTTTTAATAATATAGCTGACTACTTTTTCGCTCATCATTCCGTAGTTTCCGTTTGTGAAAACACCGAAGGCTTCCTGATTTGCGTAGTTACCCCATCTGCCGATGCCCTGACCTATAAGAAGGCTCATTCCTACTAAGTCAAGAAGGTTATAGAAATTAATTTTCTCAAGTTTGCAAGTTATGAAACCGGCTATAATACCGCCTATAATACCGCCGTATATAGCAAGTCCGCCATTCCATATTTCAAATATTTCAGCAGGATTGAGCTTATAGTAATCCCATTGAAAAATAACATAGTACGCTCTGGCACCGATTATTCCACCAAAAGTACCGTATATGAGAACATCTATCATCTTAGAAAGATTCATTCGCCAGGTGTATGCTATTCTGCCTCCAAAAAGAGCAGCAAGAGTAAAGCCTAACGCAATTATTACGCCATACCACCTGATTTGAATAAGATTTGAACCAATTGAAAATTCGCAGAATACCGATGAAACATCAAATACTGTGTTAATCCCCCCGAAATAAACTCGGGCAAAATCTGCAAACCACTCCATAAAAACACTCCTACCTATGTAAGACGGCTGAGCCGCCTATTAATTGCAAATAACAGACAAAACTGCTTTATCTTCCTCAAAAGACTTGGAAAGAATATCATTCACATAGTCAAGCTCAAGCTCTTTTATAACCTGAAATTCCGAGAAAAGCTCTTCGCTTTCAAAGTGAGATACTACAAGGCTGTTTGCCACAGTATCAATATCAGAAAACGCTCTCACTGTTTTACCGTACTGCTTTTTTCGTACAGTTTCAAAATCCGCCTGAGAAATACCTGTAGATTTAAGCTGTGCTACGCGTTCTTTAACCTTGTTTGCTACCGCCTGAGGATTAACAGATTCACCTGAAATAAGCATTGCAGAAAAGTTATATCCGTTAAAAAATTCCGTAGAAAAGCTGTTGTTGACAAGACCTTCATCAAGAAGCTCTTTATAAAGCGGAGACATCTGACCTGCAAGCACATCAAGAATAAGATTTTTTGAAATTTCTTCTTTCAAAGACCTTTCAGGCGTTGGATAAGATTCTTTGTAACCAAAGCAGAAAACAGGAGTTGTAACAGGAAGATGCTCCTCAACATAAGGTTTTACTATAGTTTCAGGCTCAGGCTTGAATGCTCTTTCAACTGTAACAGGCTCATCAGCTGTAAGAAGCCTGTCGGCAACCTGAATAACCTCATCAACAGATGTTTTACCTGCAACAGCAAGAGCCATATTAGAAAGATTATAAAAAGTATCATAGCAGGAAAACAGCATTTCTGCGGTGATTTCCGCGATAGATTCCTTTGTTCCTGCAATATCAATATGAACAGGATGCTGATGATACATTGCGCTAAGAAGATTGAAAAGACATTCCCATTCGGGAGAGTCTTTATACATATCAATTTCCTGACCGATTATCCCTTGTTCTTTGCGGACTGTTTCCTCGGTAAAATAAGGATGCCTTACGAAATCAAGAAGAATTTCAAAATTTTCCTTAAAATGACCTGTACAGGTGAAAAGATAGCATGTTCTGTCAAAGCTTGTATAGGCATTGGCAGAAGCGCCTGTTTTAGCATAACGCTGAAAGGCGTCAAGCTCTTCGCTTTCAAAAAGCTTATGCTCTAAAAAGTGAGCTGTTCCTGCAGGAATTTCGATAAATTCTTTTTTATCGCTACGCTTGAAGCGTGTATCAATTGAACCGTATTTTGTACCGAAAACCGCATAAGTTGAGGTATATTCAGCCTTTGGATAAACATAGATTTTAAGCCCTGATTTATGGTCTATAGAATAATAGCCCTCATCAAGAATATCGTTTTTTATAAACTCTATTTTATTCTCACTCATCGATATCACTCTCCTTTGCTGTACCTTCAAGCATAAACACGGTGTCAAGAGTAACATCCTGAGCAGCTTTCATAATATCATCTTTTGTTACATTTTTAAAATCATTTATAAAATCCTCGGGATATTTATAAGCACCTGAAACACACTGGGACATAAACCATGAATCAAGAGCTTCAGGGCTGTCCGTAACACTTTTAAAGCTATCCTCAAGAGCTTTAATTGATGCATCAATATCCTCCTGAGAGAAGTTTCCGTTTTTAACATCTTCAAGCTGCCCAAGTATGGCTTCCTTTGCCTTATCCTCATTAAAGCTTTCAATACCACTTTGCACAAACATTATACCTTTGGCTCTTATCATTCGGGCTGAGCAATAGTAGCAAAGGCTCATTTTTTCGCGTACAACAGTAAAAAGCTTGGAATGAGGGCTACCGCCAAAAAGGTCAACCATTACTCTGCGGGCAGCGTAATTATCGTTAGCGTCAGTCATACCCATTCTAAAGCCCATAACAAGCTTACCCTGTTTTACAGGCTCCTGTTCTTTAACATACTGAACATCCTCAGCTTTTTCAACAAAAAGAGTTTCGCCAAGGCAAAGCTCTCTTGAAAGCTTGCTTGAATATGCTTTGAATTCCTCGCAGACTCTGTTTGCATCCGTATTACCGCTGGAGCAAATAACGATTTTAGCGGTGCGGAGAATTTCACAATACGCTTCATAAAGACTTTCGGCTGTGATTTTTTCAATATCTTCAACTGTTCCGAAGCGATGAATACCATATGCTTCCTCAGAGAACATAAGCTCCTCGCACTTATTTTTAGCGTAAGACCTTTTATCGCTTTGCTCTGCATAAAGCCGTTCAATAAGAATTCTTTTTTCGCTTTCTGTATCATTCTGAGAAAATGCACCGTTTTCAACATTAGGATTGAATATAAGCTCAAACAAAAGCTTACTGCACTCTGCAGATATAACCTCATTCTCTAACGCAAAGCGGTCATCAATGCAAGATACTTCCAGCTTTAAAATCTGATTTTCGCCAACCTTTGAAACATCCACAATAAGGTCTGCACCGTAGAGGTTAGCAAGCTTACGCTCAATACTTGCAAGGTCAGGATATTTCTGTGAAGAGCGCGTTAAAACATTAGGCACAAGAGCGTAAAGAGACGCTTTTTCGCCTAATGGCAACACGAAATTCACAGATATACAAGAGGATTTGAAGCCTTCTGCAGAAATACTGCAAAACTCTACCCCCTCAGAGATACCATTTTTATTAAAATTATATTTCATTTTATCACATCCGATATTCTGCCCGTTGGCACATATATCGAATATTTTAACACATTGGGGAAAATGTTTCCATAGTTTTTCACTAAATTTCATATTTTTAAATACCTCCGCATTTATTTTAGGCAAATGCAGTAGCTTTAAACAATGTTTATTATCAAAAAGCGGTTAACATTTTGATAACAGCAGTCGATCAATCAAACAAACTACCCACAACCCTGTGATGGTTTGTGAAAAAATACAATTGAAATAACATTACATATGTGATATTCTGTAAGAAATAAAAAGCAGATTGGAATTTGTTTTATAGAAACACAAACAAGATGCAAAAATCTTTCCAGTCTTTCGTGAGGTGTGTTATGAAAAAGATAATTTTGTCATTTTTAATCATCACTATATGTGTATGTTTATGTTCCTGCGGAAATAGCGATTTGAATGTAGATTCTCCAGATATAACAGAAAATAACACTGTCGAGGTAATTGAATCTGAAGAAAACAGACAACCTGCTGACGCAGTAATGCTCTCTGAACTATACGGTACATGGAATGGAAGCCGTTGGGATGAGTATGCTCCTGTTGCAATAATCACATTTAACGAAGACGGAACATGTGAAGCTGATGGACAGGAAATGGTTTGGGAAGCATGGTCAGTCTCTGACAGCACTATAGAAATAGAGGCATCGAAAGATGGCGAAGCAATAGTTGGTGGTAGATTTTCTGTTCATCAGGAAGGTGAAAACAGCTGGAATGAACTCAGATTATGGGATGCAAAGAATTACGATCCAAATATACTGATTCCTGCCCCATCATACGGCAAAGTAGTGAACGAAAGCGCTCAATAAACGACATAATATAAAGTCAATGTGAGAGTTCGGATTATTACAATCTTGACGTTGCAATCGCCCCTCGTTTACCAAAAGACTACAAATCTACCCTTAATGGTAAATTTGTAGTCTTAATTTTGTTTATCAACAATATTTTCAAATTCACGCAAATATAATTATAAATCAACCTTTCCCCTCCCTGCATTACATAATAATGATAATTGTAGCATTGACAAAACATATTGCCTGTGATAATATATGAGGGTTGTAAAAAACATTTATTTTCGAAGGAGAATTCAAATGTCAGGACATTCAAAATGGAGCACCATCAAGAGAAAAAAAGAAAAGATTGACGGTGCAAGAGCAAAGGTATTTACAAAAATAGGCCGTGAAATTGCAGTTGCTGTTCGCGAGGGAGGTCCGGACCCTGCTGGTAACACAAAGCTTAAGGACGTTATTGCAAAAGCAAAGGCAAACAACGTGCCTAACGATAATATTGAAAGAATCATCAAAAAGGCTGCCGGTGAAGGCGATAACACAAACTATGAAGAAATCATCTACGAGGGCTACGGTCCATGTGGTGTTGCAGTTGTTGTTAAGGCTCTTACCGATAACCGTAACCGTACTGCAGGTGATGTTCGCCACTATTTCGACAAATTCGGCGGTAATATGGGTACATCAGGCTGCGTTATGTTTATGTTCGATTACTATGGCGTAATCATTATTGAGCGCGAAGGCGTAGATGAAGACAAGCTTATGGAAGATGCTATTGAGTGCGGTGCTGTTGATTTCATCACAGACGAAGAAGAAATCTTTGAAATACGTACAGACCCTAACGACCTCGGTGCTGTTACAAGTGCACTTGAGGAAAAGGGCTATAAGTTTGTAAGCAGCGAAACTGCATATATCCCACAGACATACACAAGAATCGAAGATCAGGATAATATGAAGGGCATGAGCAAAATGCTTGATATGTTTGACGATAATGACGATATACAAGACGTATGGCACAACTGGGAAAATGAGGACGAATACGAAGGCTGATTTTTAAGGCTTAAGTATTGATTTTTGCAGACTTTTGCTATATAATAAATACGCTTTAAATATTACGCTCAATTCGGTCATGCAACGAGTGGGTCCTGTGCGACGGGGCACCGTGAACCATGTCAGGCGGGGAACCGAGCAGCATTAAGCGGACCGTTCTGTGCGCCACAGTCCGCCTGCTCGTTGTGTGACCGAGTTGAGTGTAATTTTTTAACCTAATTCCCCTATTCTTACAGGAGTGAGTTTTTTGTACAGAGCTTTATACAGAAAATGGAGACCTCAGGTTTTTTCAGATGTTTCAGGTCAGGGTCATATTACCGACACTTTGCAGAATGAAATTTCAACAGGTCGTCTTTCACATGCTTATCTTTTTACCGGCTCCAGAGGTACCGGTAAAACTACCTGTGCAAAAATCCTTGCAAAGGCAGTTAACTGCCTTAATCCACAAAACGGAAGCCCCTGCAACGAATGTGAAATCTGCCGCGGTATAGATGATGGCTCAATTCTTGACGTAACCGAAATAGATGCTGCAAGTAACAACAGCGTTGATAATATCCGTGATTTGCGCGACGAGGTTAATTTTACACCTGCCGCTGCTAAATACAGAGTTTATATTATTGACGAGGTGCATATGCTGTCCTCAGGTGCATTCAATGCATTGTTGAAAACTCTTGAAGAACCACCTGCACACGTTTTATTTATACTTGCAACAACAGAGGTACAAAAGCTTCCTGCAACTATTCTTTCACGTTGCCAGCGCTTTGATTTCAGAAGAATTCCTCCTGAAGATATAGCAGCAAGGCTTATGACTGTTGCAGAAAATGAAAATTTAGAGCTTAGCGAAGATGCTGCCCTCCTTATTGCACGCGTTTCAGACGGTGCATTGAGAGATGCTCTTTCAATTCTCGACCAGTGCGCAGGCTATAACGAACCGATTTCCGTTAAAACAGTAAGTAATGCTGCAGGTCTTTTGGGCAAGGATTATTTGTTTGAAATTTCAGATGCAATTCTCTCAGAAAACAGCAGTGCAGTTCTTGATATAATTGACAGGCTCCATTCCTCTTCCTGCGATATGGAAAGGCTTATGAGCGAGCTTGTTAACCATTTCAGGAATATTATGATGGCAAAAACCACACGCCAGCCTGAAAAGTTTATTGTTTGTACTCCTGACGAGTTAGAAAGATATAAAGCAAACGCGCAGAAAATTACAAACGGTTCTGTGCTTTATATTATGGAAACACTTTGCAGTGAGGCATCAAAGCTTAAATACAGCGCACACCAGCGAGCACAGACAGAATCTGTTCTTATAAGGCTTTGCTCCCCTGCTCTTTCAACAGACAACGGTGCACTTGTTCGTCGCATAGACGAATTAGAAGCACAGCTCAGGCTTATGAAGGCTCAGGGTATACAGGTAAATGTAGCGTCTGCACCACAAAAGCAGGAAGGCGCGCCTTCTGCACCTGCAAAGGTTGAAGAGCCCGTAAACGAAGCACCGGTTGTTAAGGAAGAAGCTTTACCGGAAGCACCGGTTGAAGATTACGACTACATTCCTGAAGAACCACCAGTGAAAGCACCAATGGAACAACCTGTTATTGAACCGGCAGCAAAACCTGTTAAGCCGGTAGCGCAGGAAACCAGGAAACCTGTTGATACAGGTATAGTAAATGAGTCTGATAATGCTGTGCCGTTTGCGGCATGGGAGAACACCCTTAGTCAGCTTTCTATGATTAACAGACCTCTTTATCCTATGCTTATAGGTTCATTGGCATACAGAGCCGGTAACACAATATTTATTAAAGCTAAAAACACTGCATTCCCGCAGATGTTCAAAATAAAAGATAATGTTGATTCAATTGCAACAGCATTAATGAGAGCAACAGGCGAAAGCCTTCGCCCTGCGTTATATAACGACGGCTCATCCCCTGCTGTTGAAGAAGGCGTTGAGCCTGTAGATACTTTTATATCAAAGCTTAACAAGCATCAGATTGATTTCTTCATTGAAGAATAAAATAGAAAAAAGGACGGTAGAATATAATGAAAGCACGTATTCCAAACCAAGGTGGCGGAAACTCACAGGCCGCTATGATGAAAAAGCTTCAGGATATGCAAGCAGAAATGAATCGCACACAGGCTGAGGTTGAAGCAGCAGAATATTCAGCAAGTGCAGGCGGCGGAGCTGTTGAAGTTAAAGTTAACGGCAAGCACGAGGTTCTTGAGGTTAATATCCAGCCTGATGTTGTTGACCCTGACGATGTTGAAATTCTTTCAGACATGATTATCGCTGCAACAAACGAAGCAATCCGTAAGGCTATTGATACAATGGAGCAGAGAATGGGCAGCGTAACAAGTGGCCTTAACCTTCCTGCAGGCTTCGGTTTCTGATATGGCATACGATGTTGCCGCGCTTGAAAAGCTGATTGAACAGTTCCAGAAAATACCGTCAATTGGTAGAAAAACTGCTCAGAGAATGGCTTTCCATGTGCTTGATTTAACAGACGAGCAAGCAAAGGAATTTGCTGACGCTATAATAGATGCTCACACTAAAATTCACCACTGTTCTCTTTGCCATAACTTAACCGAGAACGAGCTGTGTCCTGTTTGCGCAAGCCCTAACCGAGACCACTCTACAGTTTGTGTTATGGAAGAACCTCGCGATGTTTTAGCGCTTGAAAGAACAAGGGAATTCAGTGGCGTTTACCATGTGCTTCACGGAGCAATTTCACCAATGAACAATATCGGCCCTGACCAGCTTACAATAAAGAGCCTTGTTGAAAGAGCCGCTTCAGGTGAAATAACCGAGGTTATTATGGCAACCAACCCTACTATTGAGGGCGACACGACCGCTATGTATATCAGTAAGTTAATAAAGCCTTTTGGTGTTAAGGTTACACGTCTTGCTTACGGTATACCTGTAGGAGCAGATATTGAATATGCTGATGATGTTACTCTTATGAGAGCCTTATCAGGCAGAAGCGAATTATAATTTTCATGAAAGGACTGAATAGTTGTGGCAAAACAAGAAAACAAAACAGTTGCACAGAACAAAAAAGCGTACCACGACTATTTTGTTCTTGAAACCTACGAAGCAGGCATTGAGCTTTTCGGTACAGAAATAAAATCTATACGCGCAGGAAAAGTTAACCTTAAAGAGTCCTGGTGCAACGTAGTTAATGGTGAAATGCTTGCAAATGGTGTTCATATTTCACCATATGAATTAGGCAACCGATTCAACAGAGACCCGTTAAGACCAAAAAGGCTTTTACTCCATAAAAAAGAGATTATGAAGCTTATGGGTGAGGTTAAGCAAGAAGGTTGCGCTCTTATTCCCCTCTCAATTTATTTTAACGAGAGAGGCAGAGCAAAAATGCTTGTTGGTCTTTGTAAAGGTAAAAAGAATTACGACAAGCGAGAAACGGAAGCAAAACGCGATGCAGAAAGAAATATTCAACGCGCAATGTCATTGAGAAATCAATAAAAACGTATACTCAACCACCAGTTTAAAGCTTTTTTGGAAAACACAACTAACAGTTTATTGAATTTGATAGCTTTCAACCTTTGATCGCTTCATTATTTTCTTCATACAAGTTAAAATGAATATGCAATAAACGGTACAACGTACCAAAAGGAGAATGGAAATGTCTATATTCAATAGAAAGAAAAATGAATTCAGTAAAGATTCTGTATCTGAAGAAACTTTCGAGCCTGTATCCGAATCACAGGATACCGGTACAATTGGCTCAAGAATTGCTGAGGCAAGAAAAGCGCACGGCTACACTCAAGAAGAGTTTTCAAAAATGCTTGATGTAACGGCTCAGGCTGTCTCAAAGTGGGAAAATGATGTCTCTTGCCCTGATATACAGCTTTTGCCAAAAATTGCAAGCATACTTGATATATCAACAGATGAGCTTTTAACAGGCAAAAAAGCTGAAGTAAAAGAAGATACACACAATTCAGAAAAAACAACTAATATTGATACAAGCAACCTTAAAATAAACATCAATGTATTAAAACCCGGTCAGAATCCGGTAAATGTTTCCCTCCCCTTGTCAATAGTTAAAAGATTTGCTAAAATAGGCAATGGTATTTCCGGCATAATGGGCAACGGTACAATTGACGGCATTAAGCTTGATGAAATACTTGAATTGGTTGAAAATGGCGCAACAGGCGAAATACTTAATGTTGTTGCTGATGATAACACAAATGTATCAATAACAATTCAATAATTTTACATACATTTACTCACTAAATACGGTGAGTAGATGTAAAATAAAACAGGAAGTTTTGCTTCCCCTTACTTCTTCACTATTCACTTTTCACTCTTAAATTGAGCGAAGCGAAATATATGGGGATGAAAGGATTTCGACGGGGATTTTGAACCGTTATAAGCGAGCAGAGGCGTGGTACCGCTTTAAAAACCACACTTTTAAAAATAACTGACAATAATAAAACAGTTTTAGCAGCTGCTTAAGTCAGCTGCCGTTCTTACCGAGACTACCGCGACTTGGATAAGAGCGTCATTTAGCGGTGCACGTGAATAAAGGAGAGCCTTGTACTTTATCACGGTCTAAAGGGCTACCAAGGATTAAAGCCTGTTTACCGGCGTTTTTCCAAGGGAAACTCAAAAGATAAACTACGCTCGTAGAAAGTTTCGGGAATAGATTTTCGGACGCGAGTTCAAATCTCGCCATCTCCACCAGAAAATTCCGCACATGAAAGTGTGTGGGATTTTTTCTTATTCACTATTAACTATTCACTCTTCACTAATAACGCTTTTATGTACGGAATTTCAGGTAAGAAGTAAGAGTGAATAGTGAATATGTTCTATTGAAACTATACTTCGGTTTTGCTATAATATAAACGCTAAATAACTTTCACCCAAAGGAGAAACTTATGGCTATCAAAAAGGTTAAAGAATATTTCAAACAATATGGAATGGAAGGTAAAATCCTTGAATTCCCCGTCTCAAGTGCCACTGTTGAATTAGCTGCTCAGGCTTTAAATACAGAGGGTTGCAGAATTGCAAAAACACTTTCATTTATGGTTGGTGACTCCCCTATTCTGATTGTTACCGCAGGCGATGCAAAGATTGATAACAAAAAATACAAAGCATTCTTTGGTGCGAAAGCAAAAATGCTTTCCTTTGAGGAAGTAGAAGAAAAAATTGGGCACGCCGTTGGTGGTGTGTGTCCGTTTGCAATAAACGATGGTGTTAAGGTTTACCTTGATGAATCATTAAAACGCTTCGAAACCATATTCCCTGCTTGTGGAAGCAGTAACAGTGCAATTGAATTGACACCCGAAGAGCTCGAAAAATACTCCTGCTCCTTCGTTGAATGGATAGATGTTTGCAAATTACCTAAACTCGAATAATAATCAAATATACTAGAAGCCACTCTGTACAAATTTACAGAGTGGCTTTATATTTGGGATAAATATACACATACTATCATAAAAACATTTCGGGTGATTTTTTATGATAGGTATTATTACTGCCATTGTTTCGGGTATACTGATGAGTGTTCAAGGTATTTTTAACGAAGGTGTAACAAAGCAAACATCTATCTGGGTATCTGCTTCGTTTGTACAACTTACAGCCTTTCTTTTTTGTATATGTGCCTGGTTTTTTACAGGTAGGGAAAGCAGCTTTGCTTCTCTTTTAAGAATAGACGATAAATACATGCTCCTTGGTGGTATTTTAGGGGCTCTTATTACCTATACTGTAATAAAAAGCATGTCAGGGCTTGGACCTGCACAAGCGGTTATGATTATTGTAACTGCTCAGCTTCTTGCCGCATATCTGATAGAACTATTTGGGTTATTCGGTACAGACAAAGTAAATTTTCAATGGCATAAGCTTTTGGGTTTTGTAATTTCAATAAGTGGAATTTTACTGTTCAAATGGGAGAAATAAGCGCAAAAAAAACACCACCGTATAACACGGTGGTGTAATTATTTATTTCTTAGAACAAGCTACCGCTTGTTATTAAATCGATAAGGTAACCGAAGAGACCGAAGATAATTGAAACTATCATATTTGGTCTTACAACTTCCTGATTATCTTTTTCTGACGGGCCAATTGAGTACTTAAATGTTTTGATATCTTCAACACCTGTTGCAACCCATTCACCATCAGCATTTTTCTCTTCTTCAACATACTTGATTGTGAGAGTATATGTGCCGAAGTTGCCATCACCATGATCATACTTAACAGTATAATCAGTTGTGTTTTTATCAAATGTACCCTTAAATTCTGTGTCTGCTACGCTCCACTCTGTTGGACGGAAACGCTTTGTAAGGTTATCTTTTGAAGTTGCATCCATACCGCTACCGAAAGCTACAAACTTAACTGTCTTGTGGTAAACATATTCTTTCATAAGACCATCTGCAGTATTGTTATCAGCTGAATATTTTTTCATTGTTCCTTCAGCAGCACGGCTATGTTTTGTTCCACAACCACTGAAACATTCTGCGGTTTCTGTACCGTTTGCAGAATATGTTGCGTCATTGTTGTAAATATACTTAACAAAGAAATGTGCATTTACACCGAATTTCGCTGTTAGAGTAAAGTTAGCATCTTCACTACCAAAATCAAACAAAAGAGCCTCTGTATACATACCAATATCGAGTCCGCTTTTAGGTTGAACATAAACAGTAAGTGTTCCGCCATTTCCGGCAATTATTGTTGATCCATCCGCAATAATATCAAATGCGGTTGATGTAGGAAGAGTAAGTGAAACCGCCGCATTACCAAGGTTAGAGATAACAACGGCTTGTTTTTCAGGTATCTGATAATCTTCACAAAGTGAACCGAAATTAACTTTATTCACATTATGAGAGATGTCAAGAACAACTTTCTGCCACACAGGATAAAACTTAACATCACCAAACACATCGTATGATGCTCCAAGATCGAATTCAATAATATCAGAACCATCTGATAAACTCCATCCTACTTGAACAAAACCCGGGCATGTAAAGAGAGCATCAGGGAGTGTTATTGATTGACCATAAGTTTTACCTTCAATAGTCTGACTTACGCCCTCACCGTTAGCACCCGGAAGGAACTCAGCAACATACTTAATCGAATTATATCTACCATAGTAGGTCTTATTTGAAGTGATTTTTAATTTTCTGCCTACCTTGTATGCAGTACCACCGGTTTTACTTGAACCCCAACCATCCTGCTCGTGACCTTCCATCACGAAGAAGTTTTCTGGGAAATAGAAATAACCGTCATCAGCTGTTTGGAAAGTAATCTTGTTATTTTCCTTATCGATGGTATATACAACAGGATTACCATCAGGGTCGTTGGATGTATAGGTATTACCCGGTAAGTTTAAAAGTGTATCGTTAAGCTTTGCGGTATATGTTACACCGTTAAGTTTACGAGTAGCACCTTCAAGGGTAACTGTTTTTGCTGCTGCAGACACCGATATGCTGAAAATCGTGCTTATCATAATCGCAACAAGCAAAACTGACATAAGTTTTTTGAAGTTATTCTTCATGCGTACTCCTCCAAAATTAAAAGTATACTTTTACCCTTGAATTATAACATAATAATTTCAAAAATCATATTATCACTTTCACCAAACATAAGACAAAAAAACTGTCAAAGTTACTATAATTTTACAAGTAATTGTAAACTACTTCCAATTAATCACAACATACACCCGCTATACTTGAAATTTCACCTGTTTCGTGATATGCTAAGCAAAGAGTCAATATTCAATTTTGTATGGAGATTTACAATGAAATTAGGTAACCTTGAAATAAAAGAGAGAGCTGCTCTCGCTCCCCTTGCAGGCGTTGCAGACAGAGCTTTCCGCGAGCTCTGTCGCAGTTATGGCGCCGCCTATACAGTTTGTGAAATGGCAAGCGCTAAAGGCATTAGCCTTGGAGACAAAAAAAGTTCAGAGCTGCTTTCAATAACCGAAACAGAGCGTCCTGCAGGAAGTCAGATTTTTGGTAATTCACCTGAAACAATGGCTATTGCTGCAGAAAAGGCACTTGAATACTCACCCGATTTTATTGACATAAATATGGGCTGCCCAGCCCCTAAGGTTGCTGCATCCGGTGGCGGAGCTTTACTTATGAAAAGTCCTCAGTTAGCAGAAGATATTGTCAGGGCTGTTGTTAATATATCTACCGTTCCCGTAACAGTAAAAATGCGTTCAGGGTGGGATGAAAAGTCAATCAACTGCGTTGAGCTTGCAAAGCGTTGCGAACAGGCAGGTGTCGCAGCTATAACTGTGCACGGCAGAACAAAGGTGCAAATGTACGCTCCTCCTGTGAACGTCAATATTATTAAAGCAGTAAAAGAAGCTGTTTCCATACCCGTCATAGCAAACGGAGACGTAGTTGATGGACCAAGTGCTGCAAAAATGCTTGAAGACACAGGTTGCGATATGGTTATGGTTGGGCGAGGTGCACTCGGCAGACCCTGGGTATTCCAGGAAATCAATGCTTATCTTGACAACGAGGTTATTCTTCCTGAGCCTCCTGTTACTCAGAAAATGTATGTTATGCTCAAGCACATTGAAAAAATATGTGAATATAAAGGCGAATATGTTGGTATACGCGAAGCCAGAAAGCATGCCGCCTGGTACACCAAGGGAATTCATGGTGCGGCAAATTACAGAGCAAGAATCGGACTTATAAATTCCATTGAAGAATTACGTCAGATAGCCCTTGAATTAATAGAGCAAAATGCCTGATTTCCAATATTTATGCAATGACTTTTAATCACCTTGTGTGGTAAGATGGACACATCTTTTTCATACGAGGTGATTTTTTTGAAAAGAAAAATAAGTCTGATTTTAGCAACAATAATGCTGGTAAGTATGCTGATGGTTATACCATCAACAGCAGCTGACATTACCGGTGCCGGTAGAGTTAACACAAAAAATTCTTCTTTGAATGTCCGCTCCGCGCCGTCATCCTCTGCATCCGTTAAAACAACCCTCCCTATGGGCTCATATGTTACCCTTATATCAAAAAGCGGTTCATATTGGTATGTTCGCTATAGCACATCTGGATACGGCTATTGCCACGCTGATTACATTTACAGCGTTTCAACCGCAGTAAGACAGGTAAAAACAGCAAACGGTTCTCTCAGAGTACGTTCAGCGCCATCAACAAATGCTTCAATCCTTGCTTATCTGCCATCAGGCACATTGGTAACAGTTCACACTGCAGATAGCAGCTTCGCAAAGATTATTTATAATGGCAATAAAATCGGATATGTAAGCACAGATTACATTGTAAAGCCACAAAGCTTTACAAGCGATTATAATGCTATTTCTTTAAAGGTACCTAATTTTAAACAAACTGATTCAAGATGGGCAAATGTAACGCTAGGTTCTTCAGGACAGTCGATAGGAAAAATCGGTTGCGCCACAACCGCCCTTGCAATGACTGAAAGCTACAGAACCGGCACAACGATTTATCCAAATATTATGGCAAAAAAGCTTTCTTACACTTCCGGTGGTGCGGTTTATTGGCCTACAAACTATACTGTTATTACATCGTCAAACGATTATCTTCAAAAGATATACAATGCACTTAAAAGCGGCAAGCCGGTTATAGTGGGAGCTAAAAATTCTTACGGTGGTCAACATTATGTTGTAGTTACCGGAGTTAAAAATTGCGATACACTTACACCATCTGCCTTTTATATTAATGACCCGGGTTCAAATTCACGAACAACCCTCAATCAGTTTTTCAACGCTTATCCGAACTTTTATAAAATGCTATACGTGAAATAATTTCAATCCACGGCATCAATTTGTAGAAATATACAAATTGATGCCGTAATTTTATATTAATTATTCTGTTCTTTATGCTGAAATCCTCTTTCTTTTTTTAAGCAAAGGTGTTATACTAATATTGGTTTTTAGTGTAGATTATTATGCTTTATAAATCTTCAGATAAGGAGTGAGTTTGTGGAAAGATTTGTTATCCGAGGCGGAAACAAGCTCAACGGTACAATTAATATCAGCGGTGCTAAAAATGCTGCTTTACCTATAATCGCTGCATCTGTTTTTGCAGGTGAGCCTTGTCGCATTGAGAATATTCCTGAAATCAGCGACGTACGAATGATGATTAAAATTCTGAATTTCATTGGCGCAAAGGTTGAAAAGCCTGAGAAGGGCGTTATCATTGTGGATTCAACCAATGTAAATCCCAATATTACCATCCCAGATGAAATGACTCGTAAGCTCCGCGCTTCATACTATCTTTTAGGTGCACTTCTTAGCAAGTACGGCACAGCAAGCGTTGCTTTACCCGGTGGTTGCTATTTCGGTGTGCGTCCAATAGACCAACATATAAAAGCTTTTGAAGCATTGGGAGCAAGCGTTAACACAGATAACGCTATTGTAAATGTTAACGGTGATGAACTTTACGGTTCTTCTATATATCTTGATGTTGTATCTGTAGGCGCAACCATCAATGCCATGCTTGCTGCTGTTAAAGCAAAAGGTCTTACAGTTATAGAAAATGCAGCAAGAGAGCCTCATATTGTTGACCTCGCAAACTTCCTTAACTCTATGGGTGCAGATGTCAGAGGTGCTGGTACAGAGGTTATTAAAATCCGTGGTGTTGAAAATATGTATGGCTGCACATATTCAATCATCCCTGACCAGATTGAAGCAGGCACATATATGGTCGCTGCGGCTGCAGCAGGCGGAGATGTTGTTGTAAATAACGTTATTCCTAAACATCTCGAATCCATCACAAACAAGCTTGAGGATTGCGGAATAACAGTAATCGAAGGCGACGAAAGCGTAAGAATAATATCAGAAGGCAGACGTCCTAAGGCTTGCAGGGTAAAAACAAGTCCCCACCCGGGCTTTCCAACAGATATGCAACCTCAGTTTGCTACACTTCTTTGCACATGCAATGGTACAAGCACGGTTGTTGAAGACGTGTGGGACAACCGTTTTAAATATGTTGACCAATTAAGGAGAATGGGTGCTAACATCATAGTGAATGGTGATACAGCTCTTATAACCGGTGTTGAAACACTTCAGGCAGCACCTGTTGAGGCAGATGACCTTCGTGCCGGTGCGGCTATGGTTATTGCCGGTCTTGTTGCTAATGGAGAAACATATGTTGAAAACATTAAATATATCGACCGAGGCTACGAGGAGCTTATTGAGAAGCTCACTGGCGTAGGCGCTGATATAAAGAGAGTAAGTTACGACGAGGATTAATTAATATGCTTAAGTTTTGTCCGCTGTTTTCATCAAGCAGCGGCAATTCTGTTTACATAGGCGATAATTCAGGCGGAATTCTTGTTGATGTAGGCAGAAGTGCCAAGCAGACTGACTTGATGTTAAAAAAAATCGGCGTAGAAGCCGATTCAATAAAAGGTATATTCGTAACCCACGAGCATACTGACCATATTAATGGTCTTAGTGTCTTTGCTGCAAAACATAATATTCCCGTGTATGCCTCTACAGGTACATTGGCGGCGTTAAAGGGTAAAGGTTTTCTTACCGGTAAACATATAGACATATCTATTACAGATAATGTTCAGATTGCAGGGTTAGATATAAAACCGATTAAAACCTCCCACGACTGCGCAGACGGAAGAGGGTATATTATAACCGGTAGCGATGGCGTAACAAAAGCTGCCATCGCTACAGATACAGGATACGTATCAACAGAGCTTTTAAGCGACATAACAGGATGCAGGCTTGTCTATCTTGAATCCAACCACGATGTTGACATGTTAAAAACAGGTCCCTACCCTTTCCAATTGCAAAAACGTATTCTTTCAAATGTCGGGCATCTTTCCAATGATGCCTGCGCAGATGCTTTAAGAGCACTTGTAAATAAAGGCTCAACCCATTTTATTCTTGCCCACTTAAGTATGGAAAACAATACCCCACAGCTTGCATATGAAACAGCAACAAATGCATTACGAGAGATGGGTGCTCTGGAAAACAGAGATTATTTCCTCAAGGTTGCAGAACCTGAAAACAATGACAACATGATAATCCTATAACGAAAAACACCCTTGTTTACATCAATAAGTGTAAACAAGGGTGTAAAATTTATAATAAATTATTCAACTCTTTTGCAAGTGCTTCTTTTATTATCTGATGACCTGCTGCAGTTGGGTGAACACCATCTGTAGTCCAATATGTTGTATCTCCGTCTGCTGATGCTTCGTCAAATGCGTGCTGAAGAGGCACATATTTTAGATTGTATTTTTCCGCAACACGTTTTGCGCACTCTGCTCTTTTTGCGACCTCAACACGAAATTCGTCATAATACATTTCTGTGCCTGAGCCTTTAAGAACAAAAGGAGCAAGAATTATTATTTTTATATCCGGCAATGCTTCTATAATTTCTTCAATAAGCATTGAATAGATTTTTTCGAACTTTTCTGCACACACGCCATTCTGAACGGAAAGCTCATGCCAAACATCATTTACGCCTATGAGAATAGACATAATATCAGGCTTAAGGTTTATTATATCATCTTTAATTCTGGCATAAAGGTCAACAATTCTGTCGCCGCTGACGCCTCTGTTTATAAAATCGAATTCGCCTTTACGATTTTTGAGGAAATCTGCCGACAGAAGATTGGGATAACCATAGCCCAAAAGATAACTGCCCGCTCCACCATCGTCAACATCTACTCTGCTTACATCAGTTATAGAGTCGCCTTGAAACAAAAATCTTTTCATTTGTATTTACCTTCTTAATTTTGTATGCTATAATTATTTATTGGGTCCGTCATATGTTTCTTCTAAAGAAGGAACCCATGGACACTCAACCTCAGGAATCACCTTTTCAGGTGCTGCCCAATAAACTGCATTTGTAATAATCTTCTGTATTTCAGGAATGTAGTATGTAGGATTGCTTTCGTGACCGGGCTGGAAATAGAAAATCTTGCCTAAGCCTCTGTTCCAGCAACAACCTGAACGGAACACTTCACCGCCTTTGAACCAACCCATAAACACAATTTCGTCAGGTGTTGGTATATCAAACCGTTCACCATACATTTCTTCAACAGGAATATTGAAGCTTTCAGGAATATTCTTTGCAATCGGGTGATTAGGACTTATGCACCAAAGGCGTTCTCTATCGCCATCGCGCCATTTGAGAGAACAAGTTGTTCCCATAAGGCGTCTGAAAGGTTTTGAAAAATGAGCAGAATGAAGAGCGATAAAGCCCATACCTCTCATTACACGGTTATAAACCTTTTCAACCAATTCATCCGGCACACATTCATGAGCCATATGACCCCACCAAAGAAGTACATCTGTGCTTTCTAAAACATCGTCAGGAAGACCGTTATCAGGGTCATCAAGAACCGCTGTTCTTATATTAAGAGCATCATTTGTACATAGAAAGTCTTTAATGCAGTTGTGTATACCATTAGGATACACTGCACGAACTTCGTCAGATTCCTTTTCGTGGCGTCCTTCATTCCATATTGTTACATTAATCATATAATACACCTCTGTGTTTATTTTATAGATATAATATAACACATTATTTTCCAAAATAAAAAGTGTCTTTTTTAACGAATATTTAAGGCATTTTTTATATAAACTGTGAGTTCGAAACCATCCTCACAATAATAAAAACTATGGAGTTGATTAAAGTGAAAAACAGAAAGAAAATTCAAGGCATTGCCTTGGCTGCACTTATTGCGGCAGCGTATGTTGTGTTGACTCTTATTGCATCTGCCTTCGGGCTTGCAAGCGGAGCAATTCAAGTGAGGCTATCAGAAGCACTTACAATATTGCCCATATTTACACCATATGCCATTCCGGGTGTATTTATAGGTTGTCTTCTTGCTAACATTCTCACAGGCTGCGCTCTTTGGGATATTGTTTTAGGAAGTATTGCTACTCTTATAGGTGCTGTAGGTACTTACTTACTAAGAAAGTATAAACTTCTTGCTACTGTTCCACCTATGCTTGCAAACACAATAATCGTTCCACTTGTGCTTGTAAATGTATATGCACTTGAAGGGACATATTGGTATTTTACACTAACTGTTTTCATAGGTGAATTTATTTCCTGTGGAATTCTCGGCACGCTTCTACAAAAATCGTTATCCAAAAGAGATATAATAAAGAAATTATAATAATATTTCTTATCTTAGGGTTTATTTTTGAAATAATTTAGAGTATAATTATCAGAGACTTGTGAAAGGGCTGTTTTATATGTTAATAGATGAAGCCATAAAAAATGCAAAACGAATTCATTTTATAGGAATCGGCGGAAGCGGTATGTGCCCTTTGGCTGAGATTTTGCATTCTCAGGGTCATTACCTTACTGGCTCTGATAACAATGAATCAGATACATTAAAGAGAATTCGTGCTCTCGGTATACCCGTTACTATGGGTCAAAAAGCAGAAAACATAGCTGGCGCTGATATGGTTGTTTATACCGCTGCCCTTCTTCCTGACAACCCTGAGCTTGTTGCTGCTAAAGAAAGCGGTATCCCTACTTTTGAAAGAAGTAAGCTTTTTGGCTACTTTACAAGAAATTACGACAGATGTATAGGCGTTTGCGGTACACACGGCAAAACAACCGTAACATCTATGCTTTCTCATATTCTTATTGAAAATAATTTTGACCCATCAGCAATTATAGGTGGCAAGCTCCCTCTTACCGGCACAAACGGCAGAGTAGGCAAAAGTGATATTCTTGTTTGCGAGGCTTGCGAATATAAAGACACATTCCTTGACCTTACACCCGATATAAGCGTTATTCTCAACGTTGACAGAGATCATATGGAATATTTCAAGACTCTTGAAAATCTTGAGGCCTCATTCAGAAAATTTGCTGACATGTCAACAAAGGCTGTTATCTATAACGGAGATGACAAAAACACTCTTGATAGCCTTGTTGGTGTTGATGGTAAAGAAATGATTTCTTTCGGTACATCCGAAGGTTGCACTTATGCAGCAAAGAACATCGGGTTTAACAATGGTGCATTCCCTTGTTATGACCTTTATATCAATGATCAGCTACAGAAAAGAATTGAGCTTAGCGTTCCGGGAGAGCACAATGTTCTTAACTCTCTTGCAGCAATTGCTACTGCAATGTATTGCGGCGCAACAGTTGAACAATGCAGTAATAGTATTATAACATTCAAAGGTGCAGGAAGACGCTTTGAGTTTTTAGGCACATATAACGGCGCAGATATTGTTGATGACTACGCGCACCACCCTGCAGAGCTTGAGGTTACACTTTCCGCTGCTAAAAAGATGGATTATAAGCGTGTATGGGCTGTTTTCCAGCCATTCACCTTCAGCAGAACAAAGCTCCACCTTGATGCATTCGCAAAAGCACTTTCAATAGCGGATAATGTAGTTCTCACTGAAATTATGGGTTCGAGAGAAATCAATACTTATGGAATTACAACACAGGACCTTGCAGATGAAATCCCCGGTTCTGTCTGGTTTGACACTTTCCCTAAGGTTGCTGATTACTTAAAGGAAAACATCGGTGAAGGAGATTTAGTTCTTACCCTCGGTTGCGGAGATGTTTATAAAATTGCTAAAATTATTTTAGACTTATAAAACTAATATAAATATATATTCCCCTGATAAATCTATAGTTTTTATCAGGGGAATATAATTTTAAAGCACCTGACAATAAAGTCAGGTGCTTTACACTTAAATTAAACTAATTCAAGAATGCACATCTCAGCTGCGTCACCGCGGCGAGCTTCAGTCTTGATTAAACGGCAGTAACCGCCGTTAACATCTTTATACTTAGGTGCGATTTCGTCAAAAAGCTTTTTAACTACATCTTCCTTAGTAATATAAGCTAATGCCTGTCTCTTGTTGTGGAGACTGTCAACTTTAGCGAGAGTAATCATCTTTTCAGCCATAGCGCGAACTTCTTTTGCTCTTGTGACTGTAGTTGTCATCTTACCATTTTCAAGTAAAGATGTAACCATGTTGCGAAGCATAGCATCGCGGTGATCACTTGCTCTGCCGAGTTTTCTTGTTCCTGGCATCTAAATCACTCCTTTGAGAAATATCTTATTCGTCCTCATCACGAAGAGAAAGATTAAGGGATGCTAACTTAGCAATAACCTCTTCAAGAGACTTTCTGCCAAGGTTTCTTACCTTCATCATATCATCTTCTGTTTTGTTGATTAA
>JAZNME010000039.1:0-6058 GCA_045579445.1 Acutalibacteraceae bacterium
CCTCGCGGGAAACTGCTTTGATTTCAACAATTCCGTCATAAATTTCGGGAACTTCTGTTTCAAAGAGTCTTCTTACGAGACCTGAATGTGTTCTTGAAATCATTGCTTTAGGACCTTTAGGAGTGTCTTTAACACCCTCAATATAAACCTTTACAAGCTGATTTTCAGTAAATGTTTCGTTGGGAAGCTGTCTTGATTTGGGAAGAACAACTGTTGCTTTGCCAATTTCAAGTGTTACATTGCCTGTCTGAGGATCAATGCTCTGTACCTTACCTGTAACAAGCTCTTTCTGTTTTGATTCAAATTCACGAAGCATAAGACCTCTTTCAGCATCGTGAATATCGCCTCTGATAACATTCTTTGCAGTTGTTGCAGCAATTCTGCCAAACTGCTTTGTTTCAAGAGGAATTTCAACATAATCGCCTACAAGAGCTTTTTTGTTATACTTAACTGCTTCTTCCTGGAGAATATCTGTGAATTCGTTTTCAATTTCTTCAACAACCTGTTTTCTGAGATAAACACGAAGCTTATATTCTTCGGGATTGCAATCAACAAAAACAACATCTTCCCCGCCATATTCTCTTCTTACAGATGTAACAATTGCTGCACAAACTTTCTCAAGAAGATAGTCTGCAGGAATACCTCTCTCCTGTTCGAGCATTGAAATTGCTTCAAAAAACTCCTTATTCTTACTTGTGGGCTTTGCCGCTTTACGTGCCATTTTTCTTACCAATCCTTTCGATGTGAAATAAAATATATTTGAAATAATTTTAAACTAATTTTAGCTACCAGTCGCCAGATGCCAGCTGCCAGAGCTTCGCGAAGCTTTATAATAACGGCGTAGCCCCGACATTTTGCATTTTGCGCTCTGCACTTTGCATTTATAAATGTTCCTAATTTTCAAAGTCATCAAGCTTTACCCAGGCTATTTCCTTCTTCTCCGCAGTCATTGTAGTTTCGTCGGGGAACTCAATTGTTACTGCACCTGTTTCACTGTAGTCAATAAGCACGCCTTTGAATTCCCGCTTGTTTTCAAAGGGCCTTATAAGACGTAGAATAACCTTCTCATCCATAGCGTAGTCGAAATGAAAATCTCTTGTAAGCTTTCTTTCAATACCCGGCGAAGAAACCTGAAGATTATACTGACGGTCTACAGGGTCCGCCTCGTCAAGAGGTTTGTCGAGAGCGTGGCTCATATTAACGCAATCTTCAATGCCTACGCCACCATCTTTATCAATAAAAATTCTGAGATAGTAGTTTGCGCCTTCTTTTTCGAAAACAACATCCCACAAAACGAGACCTAATTCTTCAGCAATAGGCTCCGCAATATCCCATACGAGAGAAACTGTGTTCTTTGCCAAATCAGCACCTCTTTTTCAAGTAATAAATATGAGAGCAGGTTGCCCTGCTCTCACTCGTTTCAATATTCGTACAATAGGAATATACCATATAAATATAAATTTTGCAACACTTTTTTCTTATTTTTTCATACTATATAATGTCAAAATATAGTTATTATGGTTTTTTATCATCAAAACAGAAAAATGTATGTCTTTTAAATATAATTTATTTGTAAAGGCACGTAGTTTGTGGTATAATTATTTTAATAAATCTTGTTTTCAGAAAAGGGGGCTCATTATGTCAAAAATAATCGTTGCAGGCGGTGGCCACGGCGGTATTGTTGCTGCTATAAAATTAGCTGAAAAGGGCTATGACGTTTCTCTTTTTGAAAAAAACGAAAAAGGCGCTTCAGGGCTTCAGCAAACAGATGCTCTTGAGATGAATGCCTTGGAATTTGCGGAAATTCCTGTTGCAGATTATTTCAGACGCGGCAGAAATGAAATAACCTTTGTCCCCTCTAATTCCGCTTCAGGAAGCCTGACCTTGCCACCTCAGGACGAAATCTCTTTACTCGTTGACAGAATTGAGTTAATAGAATATCTTTTCAGGCTGGCAGAAGAAGCAGGCGTTCATGTGCACTATGGCGAAAGCGTTCTTGAGCCTATGCTTTTGGGAAACAGAGTTTGCGGTATTAAAACCGATAAAGGTGAATATTACGCAGATCTTGTTATAGATGCATGCGGTGTGAGTTCTCCTGTAAGATGCAATTTGCCTGAGTATTTAGGCGTAAACAGACCTATTAAAAAATACGATGTTATTTATTCATACAGAGGGTATTTCAACAGAGTTCCTGATACAAAAGAGCCAAAAACAGACTACAATGTTTATTTTAAAGACGACGGTAATGTAGGCTTCAGCTGGCTTGTAACGGAATTTGACAGAGTAGATGCTCTTGTTTGCAGGTTTACAAGGCCTGAGGAAAGCGAAATTTTACAAGCGCTTAATACCCTTCATAGTGAAAATGAGCATATGGGCTTAGACCTTGTTTACGGCGGTAGCCATGGTGTAATTCCCGTTTGTCAGCCACTTGCCGTTTTAGTTGCAGATGGCTACGCCGCTGTTGGCGACAGCGCGTTTATGACTGTTGCTCTCAAAGGCTCAGGCCTTGCCTACAGTATAAAAGCAGGCAAAATTCTTGCAGATGCGGTAGCAAGCGACGTAAACGGCTGCTATAGTCAGGAAACTCTTTGGGAGTATGAGAAGAACTTCTTTAAAGAAATTGGATTCGGAGCATGTTCTTTTGCAATATTAAAAAATATGCTGCCGTTTATGACAGCAGAGGATGTTAACAAGCTTTTCAAAATGAAGCTTGTTACAACAGAAGAGCTTTCTGCTCTTTGGGGAATAAAAACAGACCTTTTTTTAAATGCAAAAAGTCTGCCGTCAGTAAAGGAAAAAATCCGCCTTGTGCGCGACGAGCCAATGCTAAAGGAGCTTTTTGCTTCTCTTGCAGTATGGCTTACAAAATATGCAGTTCTGCAAACATCTTTCCCGACAAAATACGATAAAAAAGATGTTCTTGATTGGGCAGAAAAATATAATAAATTTTTTGATAGTATCAAGAAAAAAGACTGATTAGCAGTTAGCTATTTAGTGTCTGCTATTAGCTATACAAAAACAAACAGAAAGGATGTATGGATTTATGAAAGTTGCAGTATTAGGGGCAGGCGGCATCAGCGGTTGCCATGTGCCCGGTTGGAAAAGAATTCCGGAGGCTGAAATTGTTGCAATATGCGACGTTATGCCTGACAGACTTGAAAAATACAAGGACATTGGCGCAAGACTTTACGAAAGTTGCGACGAAATGCTTGCAAACGAGGAAATTGATGTTGTTGACATTTGTCTTCCAACATTTTTGCACGCAGAATATGCAATAAAATTTATGGAAAAAGGTATTAACGTTATCTGCGAAAAGCCCATTTCTCTTAACAAGGAGGATGTTGATAAGGTATACGCAACAGCGGAAAAAAATAACGTTGCTTTTATGATTGCTCATGTGCTTCGTTTCTGGCCTGAATTCAATTTCTTAAGAGATGCTATAAAGAACGAAACTTATGGCAAATTCCTTTCAGGTCATATGTACCGCCTCGGTTGTACACCAAAGTGGAGCTGGGAAAACTGGATGAAGCGCGAAGAGTGCAGCGGTCTTGTTCCTTTTGATTTACATATTCATGACCTTGATTTTATTATTTATGCCATGGGCGCTCCCGTAAGCAGCATTACTCACCGCACACAGCATAATGATACAGACATAATAAATGCTACATATGAGTTTGCAGACGGTACATTTATCACCTGCGATTCTTATTGGGTAACAAGCGATTATCCGTTTAGTTTCGGCTACCGCTTCTGCTTTGAAAACGGTGTAATTGAGCTTACAGGCGGAAGGCTTTTTGTTTATCCTCTCGGTGCAGAATCCTTTGAGGTTAAGGAAGAAACAGAAAGCGAGGATGCAGCTATCAACCTTCCTGCAACAGACGCTTATTATGAAGAAATCCGCTATTTCGCAGACTGTGTGCTTCAGAAAAAGAAAGCAGATATTATTAAGCCGGAAGAGCTTAAAGCCGCTCTTGAGCTTATAGAAAGCTTTAAGAAATAATTTCAAACAACAAAAAGAGGATGTAAAAAAAGCGCAGACCGTATAAAACCAACTATAGCAAGGGGTTCTGCAGGTTTATTAAGCCTGTAGAACCCCTTAAAATTGTTGAAAACAATGAATTGATTAAAAAATTAAGTTTTATACTACGAACAAACTTCGCCGCTCGACGTACCTTTGTACGCCTTCGGGCAAGCAAAACCAAGTCTGAAGCCTTGGTCTTGCTCAGTTTGTCCGTTCTGCATCTTTTTTTCCTATCCTCTGGAAAAGGAGCTGTAAAAAAACTCGCGTTTTTTTACAGCCCCTTTCTTTATACGTTCATTTATCAGAATGCAATTTTTTCTTCGATATACTTTTCAAGGTCTGCGATTGGAAGGCGAACCTGCTCCATTGTGTCTCTGTCTCGGACTGTTACGCAACCGTCTTCAACACTTTCAAAGTCATATGTGATGCAGAATGGTGTACCGATTTCGTCCTGACGGCGATATCTCTTACCAATCGAGCCTGCATCGTCGTAGTCAACATTGAATTTCTTTGAAAGGCTTGTGAAAATCTCTGTTGCCTGCTCGTTAAGCTTCTTTGAGAGAGGAAGAATTGCACACTTGAATGGTGCAAGTGTTGGGTGGAAGCGGAGAACAACACGAGTATCGTTCTTTTCTGCGTCTACAACCTCTTCATCGTAAGCCTCTGTGAGAATTGTAAGGAAAAGTCTTTCAACACCGAGAGATGGTTCAACAACATATGGAATATATCTCTCATTTGTTTCAGGGTCAAAGTAATCAAGGCTCTTGCCTGATGTATTTATATGCTGAGTAAGGTCGTAGTCTGTTCTGTCGGCAACGCCCCAAAGCTCACCCCAACCGAATGGGAAGAGGTACTCAAAGTCTGTAGTAGCCTTTGAATAGAAGCAAAGCTCCTCAGGGTCATGGTCACGAAGACGAAGGTTTTCTTCCTTAATGCCGAGAGAGTAGAGCCAATCACGGCAGAAGCCTCTCCAGTATTCGAACCACTCAAGGTCTGTGCCAGGCTTACAGAAGAACTCAAGCTCCATCTGCTCAAACTCACGAACACGGAAAATAAAGTTACCCGGTGTGATTTCGTTACGGAATGATTTACCAATCTGAGCAACACCGAAAGGAATTTTCTTTCTTGATGTACGCTGAATATTAGCAAAGTTTACGAAGATACCCTGAGCAGTTTCAGGACGAAGGTAAAGCTCGTTTTTGCTATCCTCTGTAACACCCTGGAAGGTTTTGAACATAAGGTTGAACTGACGGATATCTGTAAAATTCTGCTTACCGCAGTTAGGGCAAGCGATACCCTTTTCTGTGATGTAGTTCATCATCTGCTCATTTGACCAGCCTGCAACATTTGTGCCGTCAAAGTCTTCAATAAGGTTATCTGCTCTGTGGCGTGTTTTACACTCGCGGCAGTCCATAAGAGGGTCAGAGAAGCCGCCAAGGTGGCCTGAAGCAACCCAAGTCTGAGGGTTCATAAGAATAGCGCTGTCAAGACCAACGTTATATGGATTTTCCTGAATAAATTTCTTTCTCCAGGCATTTTTGATGTTTGTTTTAAGCTCTACGCCTAATGGACCGTAGTCCCATGTATTAGCAAGACCGCCGTAGATTTCACTACCTGCGTAAACAAAGCCTCTGCCCTTGCAAAGAGCAACAAGCTTTTCCATTGATTTTTCTGTATTTTTCATTCATACCATCCTTTCAGATGCATTTTATATCATATCAAGTGTTAATTATATCACAATAAAAAATAATAATCAACAGAATATATTTGACCGCGTTTTAGAAAAATTAAGACAAATGGCCATTTTATTTGTTTCTTTTATATAAGATGCCAGCTGCCAGATACCAGGCGCCAGAGCTTCGCAAAGCTTATCATCCCTGTTTCATCTTTGATGAAATAGGGAGGGGGCAAGGAGCACGACCGCGCCCTGTGGGCGATACAGGGAGTGTGAGTTGGCGCAGTGGTCAAAATTGTGCGAAGTGAGCAACGAGCAAACAATTTTGGGTACCACAAGAGGGCTTATCATTACTTGCCCTA
>JAZNME010000040.1:0-6415 GCA_045579445.1 Acutalibacteraceae bacterium
TGAAATTTTTGATTTAACAAAGATTTTTGATGTGGAAAGGTTGCATTTTGTTGCTACTGACGGTTATACTTGCCATATGAAAGAGTCTGTTGACCAAATGGATGATGAAACCTATGATTTATATCTCAGATACCATTTCAAGACCTGCGAAAGACAGGATTTAGTCGGCATATCACACCACACACTTGATGTGCTGAGAAAGGAGTAGAAGTATGATTAAATATCCAAACTACGACAGAAGCATACTTTCAATTGCTTCATCAGTTTTAAACCATTTTGGCGTTAAAGACTGCCAACATAAAACCTTACCCGAATTTGATAAATTACTTGAGAAAGACTACAAGAATATTATAGTAATTCTTTTTGACGGATTGGGAACTTCAACCTTGAACTACCATCTGGAAGAAAATGACTTTTTGAGAAAGCATTATGTAACTGATATTTCTTCTGTTTTCCCCTCAACGACAGTTGCGGCAACTACATCTATTTTGAGTGGCTACTCCCCTTTGGAATGTGGATGGCTCGGCTGGGACTTATACTTTGAAGAAATCGGAGAAAATGTTGCAGTTTTCAAAAATACCTTGCAAAGAAATGGTGAGCCTGCCGCAAAATACAACGTGGCTCACAAATATATTCCTTACAAAAATGTTATGCAAAGGATTGAAAAAGTCAGAGGCAGAAAAAGCGCTTACTGTGTAGCCTTCTTTTCAAAATATCGTGTCAAAAGTGTTGAGGATATTTGCAAGACAATATACAAGCTTTCCAAAAAGAGAAAGAAGAAATACATATATGCCTATTGGAATCAGCCAGACCACGCAATGCACGGTCACGGAGTAACAAGTCCTGAAGCACACAAAGAGATTCTGCATATTAACAGCGAGGTTGAAAAGCTTTGCAGTAAATTAAAGGATTCACTTGTAATTATCACTGCAGACCACGGACTGTGTGACAGCGTGAATTTATTCCTTGAAGATTATCCTGAACTTTACGATATGCTTAAAATACCGCCGTCTATTGAACCGGGCAGAGCTATGAGTTTATTTATAAAAGATGGCTTGCAGGAAGATTTCAAAAAGGAATTCAACCGTCTTTTCGGTGAATCTTTCAGACTTATGACAAAGGAAGAAGTGTTCTCCGAAAACATTCTAGGCTACGGTAAAGCTCATCCGAGAACCTATGATTTTGTTGGTGATTTTCTTGCTATTGCAATAACTGAAAAAACATTGTTTACAGCAAGAGAGGAACACGAATTCGTTGGTGTTCACGCAGGTCTCACTGAAGAAGAAATGACTGTTCCTTTTATAGCTATTGAAACAGAAAAGAGGAAACGACGATGAATATAATACAAAAAATAAAACAGATAAAATACATAAAAACCACGCCTGTGCTTGAAACGGAAAGGCTGATTTTACGCCCTATTACACCAAAGGATGCAGACGCAGCTTTCGTATGGTTGAGTGACGAAAAGGTTAATAAATTTATGCCCTATAACCTTTACAAAAACACAGATGAGGTTTTGCATTGGATAAATACAATAATCCCCAAGGACAAGAATTGCCACTGGGGAATTGTGGTCAAAGAAAACAATCTTTTAATTGGTAGCTGTAGCATTGGTCCCGATAAGAAACAGCCTGATGCCTGGGGCTTCGGCTACAATATCCGTTCTGATTATTGGAACAAAGGCATAACCACAGAAGCCACTAGAAAGATGATTGAATTTGCCAATAAAAAATACGGACAAAAATTCTTTGTTGCAAGCCACGCTGTTGATAACCCCGCTTCAGGTAAGGTTATGGAAAAGTGCGGTCTAACCTTCGACCACTACGGGGAATACAGCACCTTTGACGGCACACAAACCTTCAAAGCAAAGTTCTATAAATTGCATTTGGATTAAAAAGTTAGGAGCTGATTTTTATCAGCTCCTATTCTTTGTTTTATGCAGTAAAGTTTTTGACACATGGGCAAAGGAAAGAAAAAACGAGAGCAGGGATTAGTTTCCCTGCTCTCACTATAACTTGTCTTATTCGGCTTTTAGTGGCGAACTAATGGTATATTTCCATCTTAATTATATATCACCTGACTTATCATAAACTGCTTCGGCAACAAGATTAACGCCCAACCTGAAGCCGTCGATGAACGCTTCTTTTTCAAGGATATTATTCATATCCGTCATACAATCTTTGACCTTTTCAAACATCTCCCTCTGTTGTGATGATAACAGTGATGAAAGCTTCTCCTCATTCTTCACTGCCAAATTCAACAGTTGTGAATACTCACTGCCACGAGTCAAACTCTTCTCACACGGACATATGTTGCCATAAAACAATTCTTCAATCATTCTCATATGTTGCACTCCCTTCATGCAACACAAACATATACCACAAAGCTTTGCAGAAGTCCAGAGAATTATTTACAAATCATTTATTTAAAATTTTCTTCAAAATATCTTTATCTGCTGGACAAAAATTATAGTTTGGGATTTCTGATGGGGTTATCCATTTCAGATTGTTGTGTTCTAAAAGCTCGGGAACACCTTCGGATATTTCGGCATTGAATAATGTTAAATGCACGGTGATATCGGGATACTCATGGACAACTTCGGTGAAAACATCACCAACAGAAACAGTTATATTTAACTCCTCCCGGCACTCACGTATGAGTGCTTGTTCTTTTGTCTCCCCTGGCTCAACCTTGCCACCAACAAATTCCCACAACAAAGCACACGACTTCGTCGCAGGTCGTTGACATATCATAAATTTATCCTTATCCCATATTAAAGCTGCTGCAACTTCAACCATCCGTTCCACCTATCAACCCACTTTTTTTCGACCTTGAGTAGTAAATACCACATCCCGATGATATTCAAGATTTTGCTTCAGTTCTATTGAAGCTTTTAGATTAAATATATCCTGTGCTGATATATGTAGTTTGCTTACTACATCTGCTGATAATTGTGAAGAAATAAGTAGTCTTCCTGAATCAGTAAATGAAATCAAACCGCAGTCAAACAGCTTGTCAAATGTAGGACTTAGCAAAATCCCGTTTTCAACGCTAAGTCGTTCGTTGTTGGTACTTACTGCCCAAGGTTTTACATGACTTGCAATAAGGAGTTTTTTCTCACAAATACCTGTTATAACACAACTACTGTTGTATTTCTTTATTAGTTCCTTTCTGAACACTCCTTGTCCAATGCGTGATTTTACAATCGCATTGCGTTCTGTTTCTTTAAGGTTGTCATAATCATCAATAACACTTGTAACTTCTGCTTGGTCAAAAACCTCAACCATTTCAACATTTCGAAACAATCTGTACTGCTTAAGAGCATTACTATACATATTGTTTCCTGTCTTATTTTTAGAGATAAAATCGGGATCATGTAGAATCAACGGAACAAATATGTCAAGTTGCAACACAGACATTGTGAGTAGACTCTCTGTGATTACACCCTTAGCCTTCATTTCGTTCGAAATAGTATTAACGGCACGAGTATATTTGTAAACGGAACTATCGGACAATATTGAGTTCTCTTGCATCCACATCGAAAACTCTTCCAATCTAATCACCTTAATCACCTCTTATTAATTTATTTTTACAATCTTTATTTGTTCTGCTATTTGTCTAACAACTGGAACCACAACACTATTGCCACACTGCTTATACTGTTCCTTTAGCGGCACGGTGTCAGGGAAAGAATATCCTTTAGGGAATCCCATAAGAGCAAGACACTCTTGTGGTGTAATCTTTCTAATTCCGTAATTGTCCTTTATAAATGGGACTCTATCTTTCCATGTTCCCATATTGGCTTTAAGCGTAAAGCATATTCTGTCTTTGCTTTTCTGAATGCCATAATCTGAAAAACGGTATATTTGCTCTTCGTCTGTTATGGCGGGGAGCAATTTTTTATATTGATAAGAGTCGGGTAAAAGATAATAAGAATCATCAACTTTAACCGTCTTATCAATAACATCAAAGATGCACTTTGTAAGCTCGCATTTTTCAGGGAACCTGAATTTATCACAAGCTTCTTTCGACTTAAATGCAACGATATAAGTCCTTGTTCTGTGTTGCGGAACACCGTAATCACAAGCATCCGCAATAAGATATCTTATAAAATAATCTCTGCTTGCCAGCTCATTATGAATTACATTAAATGTCTTTCCGTTATCATGTTCGGTAAGATTCGCAACATTTTCCAAGAAGATAATGGGCGGTTTCAGTTCATCTGCAATTCTCATAATTTCAAAGAAAAGATTGCCTCTTGAATCCTTAAACCCTTTCTGATTTCCGCACACGGAAAATGATTGACACGGAAAGCCCGCTGTTAGCACATCAACTTTTTCGAGCGTTTTCGCATCAAGCTTTCTTATATCTCCCTCAATGAGTTTCGTGTTCGGGAAATTATGTCTGTATGTTTTACAAGCTGCAGCATCAATCTCATTAGCCCAAGCAATTTCAAAACCTGCCTGCTCAAAAGCTAAGTCAATACCACCGATACCCGCAAATAAACTTCCAACTTTTAATTTATTCATTTACTTAATAAATCTTACTTGCAAATTGAGTTTGATATAATACTTGCCGTTTTCTTTATAAATATCACCAAACTGATGACGGCTTGTACTTGCTGTTTCAAACTTTGTATTATTTACAAGATAATCTTCAAATTCGTTACGGTTAAACAAGTGATAACATAAAACCTCACCGTCTTCTCTGACGATAATGTATCCGCCTGTAGCATCTGCTCTTCCGTTCCACGGAGTTGAAGGTAACATACCGAGAGCACATTCAGTAAGCAGTTTCTTAAATTTATATTCATAGAAAGGCTGTCCGTTTACGAGATTAAAATTAAGCGGGTTTTTCTCTGAAACATTAGCAAGAGAAACTGCAACCTTGTTGATACCGCTTGAATAATAGTCAACCAGCATATATGCACATATCTCCGGCAAGCTTCCGTCAAGAAGCAAGAGATTGCTTTCAAAAACGCCGTGGTCTGCTTTTATAAATTTCAAAGTGCAGTTTTGAGTCTGCAAATAACTAAATCTGTCCTTGAATTTTTTGGAGCATGTATTAAAAGTATCTGCCACACTGTCATCAATGTTACCGACAATTTCATATAAGAAATTGGTTGTTTTACCTGCATTGATAAGTGTTGAAGCTCCGCCTAATCTTGATTTGATACTAAATCCCTGTACGGATTCAATACCTGAATTGATATCGTGAATTTTCATTCTGATATCAGCCTTATCTGTTGATTTTGCTTTTAATGTGTTGATGAAAATCTTATCTAAAAACGCTTCCGTATCTTCCAAGACAAAAGTAGAAGTTTCAGCGTTTACTATCTCCTGATACAACTTATCAGCTGCAGTTTTGAATTCGGTTTTATCTACCGTCAGAAGAATTTCTTCTGAGTCTGTTTTGACAATACTGATTTTGTTTTCGGCATTGTCGATTCTGAATGATAAATCACCGATATTCTCGGTTCTGATAATATTCAAAATGTTATAAAAAACACCGTCAATTTTGTTGAGGTCGGCGTCTGCAGCATACAACTTCCCTATTTCAAGTAATCTGAAAAGGACATAGATTTCGCTCCATTCGCCTTTGTTTCCTGATAATTTAGGCATTATCAAGCACCTCCTTAATTTTCTCGGCTATTGCTTCAATTACATTTACGGTTACGCTGTTGCCGAACTGCTTATAAAGATGCACATCGGCAAGGGGAAGTTTAAATGAATCGGGGAATCCCTGTAAACGAGCCCACTCTCTCGGTGTCATTTTACGAACACCTTCTTTATTAATTTCACCTTTTATATGCGTGGTAGGAGTAAGGTCCTTTTGACGTTCGTCAATAACGAGGTTTCTTTCTCTGCCCATACCACCGCATACAATGGCACCGGCAATGTCATCCCACGCTCTGATTTCATAACCGAAACCGTTGCCTTTTGCGGCGTGACGAGCTTTGTGGTTTTTAAGTGTCTGAAGGTATGTTTCGCTTAGATAATACTTTGCAGGAACAGCTTCTTCTTCAATAATGTCTCTGATTCTCTTGGTGTCATCCGTTGTTGTAGGAAAACGGAAATTATCGGGAGCTATATCATTTCTGAAAGCTACGAGATATATTCTTTCTCGGTTCTGAGGAACACCGAAGTTTTTACTGTTTAACACTTGACTGTAAACCGTATAACCTAAATCCTGAAAAGTTTTTGTTATAACTTTAAATGTTCTGCCTTTATCGTGGATAACAAGTCCTTTAACATTTTCACAGAAGATAACTTTAGGTTTATGATGTTCACAAATGCGAGCTACATCCATAAACAATGTACCTCTGCATAAACCTTTGTAATTATCATCAAAACCTTTACGTTGACCTGCCAGACTGAATGCCTGACAAGGGAATCCTGCAAGGCAGATGTCAAAA
>JAZNME010000041.1:0-2883 GCA_045579445.1 Acutalibacteraceae bacterium
ATATCTTGATGGACGATGTACCGGACAAATATTTCCTGTCGAATGCTGCAATGGAGCGAATCTTAAAGAAATCATCCCCGGCAGTCAAGGACAGAGAGTCTATGACATAACAGGTGTTTCGTGTACATTGTGTGCAGGTGGCGGTGGTATGGGTGGAAAAACAGGATTGTACTTTATTGATATGAATAGTGATCCTATTATCACTCCCCAAGCACGATGCATAACTGCACGACAAGATTCAGGTGTAAGCAATCGCAAAGGAGAACACTCAGGTGTGTTGGTAGAAGATGCTCCGAGAGCAATATTGACACCCGACAGAGAAAAGGTTCGTCAGCAAGGCAGACGGATGAAAGAACCGAATGAGGAAATGTTCACAATAACTGCTCAAGACAGACATGGCATTTACCATAAGGGCAGAATCCGTAAGCTGATGCCCATTGAGTGCTGGCGATTACAAGGATTTGAAGATAAACAATTTAATAAAGTTGTCGCATCCGGCATTAAGGATGGACAGTTATATAAGATGGCTGGTAACTCTGTGAGTGTACCGGTCATTTCTGCTATCGGCAGAAAAATCAAAGAAGTTAATCAAAAATATCAAATTGTAAAGGAGTGATAGTATGCCGAATCATATTACTAATCGTATCAAGTTTTTGGGAGAACCCGAAAGAATCAGAGCAATTATGGAAGCAATAAAACACGATGAAATGGGTCTTGGCTCAGTAGATTTCAATAAGGTGATTCCCATGCCTGAATCATTGAATATTACAGCAGGTTCGATAACAGATAAAGGTCTTAAAGCCTACAAAGATTTTGTGTCAATTCTTCTGTTTGATGGTGCAAACAAGGATATTGACCTTTTGAATATCCCCGAAGAAAAAGAAGCTATCTTCTTAAAACAAAGAACAGATATTAAAGAAGACGAGTGGTCAGCAGGTCGTCAGGCTTTCCGTAACATCCAGCAGTATGGGTTTCCTACATGGTATGAATGGAGTATCAACAATTGGGGTACAAAATGGAATGCCTACGACTGTATTGAAATTGAAGATGCAGCAGAAGCACGGAAAGAACTCTGTTTTAATACTGCTTGGTCTGCTCCACACCCTATTCTGTCAAAACTTGCACAGATGTATCCCGATGTTGAAATTGAACACGAATGGGCAGACGAGGACTTCGGTCATAATCTTGGTAGAGTAAAGTACAAGGGTGATACAATTCTTGAAGAATATATACCCGAAACAACGAAAGAAGCCTATGAGTTTGCCTTAAAGGTTCACGGATATGAAGATATGGAAACCGTAGGTCTTTCGCTTAACTCAACAGAAACCGACTATATTCCTATTTGGCAGGAGAATTTATCTGTTGTTCAGTTTCAGGATAAGGTCTTCTTGTTCTCTGAAAGTAGGATGTCTGCGAATGAAATCCCGAAAGGCTTTTACGCTTATGAATGCAGAACAAGTGATGACCAAAGTTTCTTAGCAACTCTTGAACCAAGGGTAAAAGTAAACTTCGGTGGTACTCTCATAACAGATGAACCTATTGATTTTGGTGAAAAAGGTTATATAGACCTTAAAGAAGAACCAATTTTATTCCCCGATATTGACGAGGTATCTTTTGAAAGGTTTATGAACGATAAGGCAGAAATTGAACAGGAAATGGTAGGTGCAGAAAGTTGTCAGTTACGTCAGTAAATACAGAAGAACTTCGTAGCATGTCCAGTACCGAAGGTATTGTGTTGCAGGGCTGTGGTGGTGAACTGAAAGAATGGATTGACGGCATCAACGGATTGTTTAAAAGGAGTGGAATTCTCCTCGAAGACAGCGAATTCAAAGAAGATGACTGTTATACATTTAAAAACGGTGATCTTACTTGTTTGTTGTTTCCCTTTAGTGATGACATAAGCATTGATTTAGGGAAAATGGCAATGTGGCGTTTGCAGACACATCAGGACCTCGGTGGTACTTGGTTTTCTGACTATGTAGATAATCGTCTCGGTGGTTTCATTAATGAGAATGATTCTGTCGAAGAAAAAGTCAAACCCGATTGTGCTTTGATTGGAGAAGATGGCAATATTTTCAATCTTATGGGTATTGCATCAAGAACTTTAAAAGAAAACGGTATGGCTAATGAAGCCAAAGAAATGTGTGAGCGTGTAAGGTCATCAGGCAGTTATTACGAAGCTCTCGGTGTTATCGGTGAATATGTCAATATCACCTCCTCCGAAGACATGACCGAAGATGAAAGCGAGGGAATTGCATTACAATGAGTGAAATCCTTGCATTTATCATAGGTGCTATGTTAAGCAGTATAGTAACTACCATAGCGATGTGTTGCGTTTTTATAAACAAAAAGAATTACTATGAAGAAAAAATCATAGAACTAAAAAAATCAAATAAGCAAGAGTAAGACGGTATTTATCACAAAATGATGAATACCGTCTTTTTTTATGCCCAAAAGTGAGGTGATTCAATGAAAACCCCTGTATCAAGGGTTGGTAACAAAAGTTCAATACTCAACATTCTCTATGCTGTATTTCCTTTACAGTACGGCAGATTTGTTGATGTGTTCGGTGGTTCCGGTAGCGTCCTTCTGGGAAAAGAGCAGGTTGACTCCTTCGAGGTTTACAATGACTATGACAGGAATTTGGTAAACCTTTTCCATTGCATGAAGGAACGAACTATGGCAACAATTCGTGAAATCGGCTTTTGCAATCTTAACTCACGTGAGGATTTTAACTCTGTTAAAAAGTTCTTTGAGTTTGAAGAATTCAAAGATGATTTTTACAGAGAAGAATTACTGTTGACAGAACTGATGTTTCCACCACCCGAAGCAAATGAACTTAATGAAATAAGAACTCGTATTACTAAAGACTATGATGTCCGT
>JAZNME010000042.1:0-44284 GCA_045579445.1 Acutalibacteraceae bacterium
TTCCGGACATTAATTTTGAATTTAGTTAGTCCCATTCTGTGCCTGTTACCTTATCAAGGTCAATGCCCTTTGTATCGTGAGTTTTCTTAACAAGGGCAATAAGTGTAACAACAAAGCTTGGCACAAGCAGGCAAAGCGCAACCGTACCTATTATGCTGTCGCCGAAGATAAGCGCCAAAACTGTATTGGTGCAAAAGCCTAAGGCGTAGCCGGCAAAGCCAACAACTGTTTGTGCCGAGGTAGCAGATGAACGTAGGTTTGTAGGTGCAGATTCACTTGCCATCATAATAAGCACATCGTTTGTTGAGTAATAGCTACCAACAAATGCACCACAGAAAAAGCCTACAAGTGCAGGTGTTAAATTCATTTTAGCACCAACGGTGAAAATTATAAAGCTTATAACACAGTTGGAGGCAACTGTAATTGCAGCAGCCTTTCTTCCCTTTTTATCGGAAATAAAGCCCATAATTACCTGAGAAAGAGCCATACCAATAGGGTAAAGAGTAAGAGCCTGGCTTACCTGTTTAACGCTGACAAGGTCTAAGAATTCTTTTGCATTGGAGCCGAAGTTGCTTAATGCATAGCCGTGAGTAAGGATTGCCTGATAGTTCATACTACCAACAACGCCTATACCTGCAAGAGCAAAGCAGATAAAAACCCAGCGAAGCTGTTTATGCCTGAAGCCGAACTTAAGGGCATCAACAACACCGCCCTGTGAATTCTGCGCTTTCTTTTTTGCTTCCTCGGCTTGTAATTCTTCTTCGGTCATTTTCAGATAACGTAGTCTAGAATCAATAAATGCATCGGTTTCTCTTGCGCAAAGAAGAGCAATAAGCGAGACTGCGATACCAACAAATGCAGGAATAATATATACATTTCTCCATTCACCTGCAGAAGACATTAACCATCTTCTGAGAAGCGGTACAAGCATAACCGCCATATTGGCAAAAAATTTAACAACGGAGTATGTAATTGCACGGCTTTTGCTTGGTGCAGTTTCCATAATATACACAACGTGCATATCGTGTGGCACAAAGAAAAGAATTGCGCAGGCGCCAACGAAATACATTATTACGTTGTTTGAAAGGAAAATAACAAACAATGCAAGGGACATACCGAAGGTGTTTATAATAAGGAATTTCTTTCTGCCGAAGCGGTCAGCTAAAGGTCTGTAAAAAATACCTACAATCTGAAATGGTATTGCCACAACATTCAAAAGATTAAGTATTGTAACCGAGCTTTCACTTTTTATAAGGTCGTTTGCGATTTCGGTTTGCATAAGAGCGTTGATTTGCGAAGCAATCTCGTCTACAGCGTAAATAAGGGCAATAATCAGCACCAGGTACCAGAAATATGTGTTACCCTTAGGCTTTGCTTTTTGCTTTTCCCATTTTTTAATTTCCCGTTCTTTGCGGGCTTGTTGTTTCTTTAATTTTTCGGGACTTAATGCAGTAGCCACAACATCACTCCTAAAATTTATTGCAGGAAAATTATAGCATATAAATAAAAAATGCACAATAATAAAGAAATTTTTAAAAATTCTCAAAAAAATGTGACCAAACAGAATTTTAAAACGTTTACATAAAGGAGAGTGGAAAATTGAATAGTCAAAACAATGTAAATGCACAATTTGAAGCTCTTTATGACAAATATGCCAATAAGCTTTATCGCCTTGCTCTTGTGAATGTTCAGAATACTACCGATGCGGAAGATATTGTTCATGATGTTTTTATAAAGTATTTCGAAAATCTTCCTGACTTTAAGGATAGGCATCACGAAGAAGCATGGTTTGTGCAGGTTACAGTTAATGCTTGCCGAGACTTTTTAAGAAAGAAGGCTCACAGAACTCACGATAATATTGATGATATGCATCACCTTAAAAGTGAAGAAAAGGAAGAATCGTCAGTAATGTATAGCCTGAGCTTTGTGCCTGAAAGATACCGCAATGTGCTTGTGCTTCATTACCTTGAGGACTATTCAGTAGCAGAGGTAGCGAAAATGACAGGCTTATCACAATCTGCAGTTAAAATGAGATTATCCCGCGGTAGAGAGCATATGAAAAATATAATGGAAAGAGAGGGTATTGATGATTAACGAAAACGAAAAAAACAAATATCACAGTATAAAAGCGCCTGAAGAACTAAAGCAAAGAATTGCAAACGATATACAAAATATTCAACCCTCACAAAAGAAAAAGAGTAGCCGCAGAATTATACAAACTATTGCCGCTTGTATTTTAGTAGCTTTTGTGGTAGGTTTTGTAGGTGTAGGGATGAATTCATCAACAGTTTACCTTAATGGCGAAACCTTTTATGGCGAAGAAATAAATTTACCTCAGGCTTCTATGGTGCAAAGGGCATCGGTTGATGGTGGTCAGGTTGTTGAAATAGATTGCAGATTTGAAACAAAGCTTTCTGCAGAAAACGGAGAATTCACCTTAACAGACATAGAAACGGGTGAAGTAATTTACACAGGTAACGAATATTCAGTTAAAGGCAAGGTGCTTGTTTCGGTGAGCGTGCCTGAGGGAGAAAAAACTGTTCTGAAGCTTCAGAATATTCTCTCTGAAAGGGAAATCACCTTCAGCAGTAGCAGTTTTTGATTGAGTATTAAAATAAAACTTTAAACAAAAAGGAGTAAAAATCATGAAAAAAGGTATTATAATTGCAGTTGTAGCAGTAGTTGCAGTAGCAGCTATCGTATGCGGTGTTATCTTCCTCGGTGGCGGTAACGCACCAACAGTAGAGGTAGCAGACTCAGCAGACGTTCTTAACAAGGTTGTTTCAACATACGCAGAAGAAGAAAAGTTCTTCGCTATGGGTGGCGACTTTACAAACCCTGTTGACAATGCAGCAGGCATCTACAGCCTTGAAGATAAAGAGAGCGTTGTTGCTACTCTTCATATTTCTGAAGATTTAATCGGTCAGATTGACGAAGCAGGTTCATTTATGCACGCTATGAACGCAAACACATTCACAAGCGCAGCTTTCCACCTTACAGATGCTAAGTCAGCTGAAACTTTCGCAGCATCTCTTAAAGACAGCATCACATCAACACAGTGGATGTGCGGTATCCCAGAGAAGCTTGTTATGTACACAATCAATGGTGGCGAATATGTTGTTTATGCAGTAGGTGCAGCAGATCTTATTGATAACTTCTCAGCTAAGCTCGTTGCAGCATACGGCGAAGCAGCAGTTGAAACAGTAAACGAAGCAATCGCTTAAATCTTAGAATGGGGGTAACCCCGTACCACTCGGGAAAGAGGTATAAATATGTTATTTTCAGGAATACCGTTTTTATATTATTTTTTACCCGTAGTGCTGATACTTTATTTTATAGCTCCCCAAAAGCTTAAAAACATAGTTCTGTTAATCAGTAGCCTTGTTTTCTATGGTTGGGGCGAGCCTAAATACATTGTATTAATGATAGCCTCAATCATAATCGGATATGTTTCCGGTCTCTTGATTGAGGCTAAAAACAATAAAAGGGATAAAAAAATCATCCTTTTTATTTCTGTTTTTATTAACTTAGGCTTTTTGGCCTATTTTAAGTATGCGGATTTCTTTATTGAAAACTTTAATGCAATAACAGGGCTCGGAGCTCCGCTTCTCAGAATTGCTCTCCCTATAGGTATCAGCTTCTACACCTTCCAGATTCTAAGCTATACTGTAGATGTTTATCGCGGTATACCTGCTCAGAAAAGTGTAATTAACCTTGCAACTTACATCACAATGTTCCCTCAGCTTATTGCGGGCCCTATTGTAAGATATACCGATATTGCAAATGAGCTTGGCGAAAGAACACACAGCCTTGATAAATTTGCACAGGGTATGCGCAGATTTATTATCGGTCTTTCGAAAAAGGTGCTTGTTGCAAACCTTTTAGGTGAGCTGTGTGATACCTTCAAAGCCTCTGAGGATAAAGCGGTTTTGTATTATTGGCTTTATGCAGTAGCATTTGCGGTACACGTTTATTTTGATTTTTCGGGATATTCAGATATGGCAATAGGTCTCGGTAAAATATTCGGCTTTAATTTCTGCGAAAACTTCAACTATCCGTTTATCTCCAAGAGTGCAACAGAATTCTGGAGAAGGTGGCATATGTCTCTCGGATCATGGTTCAGAGATTATGTGTATATCCCAATGGGTGGAAACAGAGTTTCAAAGCCCCGTTGGTTTTTCAATATTTTTACTGTATGGATGCTTACAGGTTTCTGGCACGGCGCCGCCTGGACATTCATTATATGGGGACTTTACTTTGCAATATTCCTTTGCATAGAAAAATTATTCCTTCTCAAATACCTTGAAAAAAGCAAGGTGCTTAACAGGGTTTATGTTCTTATAGTAATCGGCGTCAGCTTTGTTATATTCAACGCTACTGATATGGGTGAAGCATTTGAGTATATTAAAGGAATGTTCGGCTTCGGAAATGTTCCGCTTATTTCGGAAGAATATTTGTATTACCTCAGAAGCTACGCTTTACCTGTTGGTTTAGGTCTTATAGGCTCTACACCTGTAGTTAAAAATACTGTTCTTAAGCTGTGCGAAAAGGAAAAAGCTCAAAAGGTAATAAATATAATTGAGCCTGTTGTTCTTGTTGCTCTTGCAGTAACGGTAACAGCATACCTTGTGGATGGTTCATTCAATCCGTTCTTGTATTTCAGATTTTAGAAGGGAGACAGACTTATGAAAACAAATGTTAAAAATAAAATTGTGAGCATAATTCTTATAGTCTTCTTTCTCGGCTTGTCTGTTTTCAGTTGGTTGAAGCCTCCTACAGATTTTTCTGACAGCGAAAGAAGAAAGCTGGCTCAGTTTCCGTCTGCTTCTGTAAGCAGTATATTTTCAGGCAAGTTTATGAAGGATTTTGAAACATATTCCACAGAGCAGTTTCCGTTAAGGGATTCCTTCAGACAGATAAAAGCTCTTGTTAATAAATATGTTTTATTGCAGAAGGACAACAACGATTTGTTCGTAAAAGACGGATATATCGGGAAAATTGAATATCCGTTAGATGAAGAATCAGTTTCTCTTGCAGTTAAAAAGTTCAGGTATGTTTACGATAAATATCTGAGTGAAACAGATGCTAAGGTTTATTTTAGTGTTATTCCCGATAAAAACTATTTCCTTGTTGAAGATGATTATCTTTCAATTGATTATGATAAAATGCTTTCCCAGACAGAATCGGAAGCAGATTTTATGAAATATATTGATATAACTCATCTTCTTACTCTCCAAAGCTTTTATAAAACAGATACCCATTGGCGTCAGGAAGAAATTCTGCCTGTGGCAAAAGAACTTGCTTCAAAAATGGGCGTTGAGCTTAAAGGTGAGTATACAGAAAAGACTCTCGATAATGATTTTTACGGAGTTTACCACGGACAGTCTGCTTTGCCTTTGCCTGCTGAAGAAATAAAATACCTTATAAATGATATTTTGGAAAATGTAAAGGTGTATAACTTTGAAAGCGGAAAAGAAATGTCTGTTTATGATATGGAAAAAGCATATGGCAAGGACCCGTATGAAATGTTTTTGTCAGGCTCACTTTCACTTTTGAGCATTGAAAATGAAAATGCCACAACAGATAAGGAGCTTATAATTTTTCGTGATTCCTTCGGTAGCAGTCTTGCACCGCTTTTAGCAGAGGGCTACAAGAAAATTACAGTTGTTGATATACGCTACATCCATCCTAACTCTCTCGAAAATTATATAGAGTTTACAAATCAGGATGTTTTGTTTATCTATAGCACATCAGTTCTTAATAATAGTGAAACAATAAAATAGATTAAAAAAGCTGATTGGAAAAATCCAATCAGCTTTTTGTTAGTTCATAGCGTCAACTATCAATTTTACGTGGTCGTAAACGTATTGGTTTGCATCGTCACCGTGCTCGCCTATAATTTGTACTGTGCCGTTGCCAACGATTATGCCGTCGGCAGAGGTTTTATATTTAACAGAAGAATATGCAGAGTTATTGCTTACTGCTACAACAACAGGTGTATTTGTAACAGATTTTATTATGTCAACAATCTGAGGAACATCTGTTATTGTTTTGCCGTCAAACGCTTTGTTTTTAGATGGTGCAAGCAAGTAGATGTAGCCTGTAGCATCTTTAGCGATTTCTTTGATTCTTTCCTCTGTTGATGGTACGATTATTGAAATAATGTCAACATCATATTTATCAGCAACATCCTTAACCTCATTCTTTTCCTCGTAAGGCATATCCTGAACAATTATTCCGTCAACACCGCACTCCTTGCAACGAGCGAAAAATTTATCGTAGCCGTATTTGAAAAGTGTGTTAAGGTAAGCAACAAAAACAATAGGAAGAGAAACTGTTTTTGTAACATTCTTCACCATGTCAAAAACCATATCTGTTGTGCAACCGCCTTCCTGAGAGAGTGCACGTATATTCGCTTCCTGAATCATTTGTCCTTCAGCAACAGGGTCGGAGAAGGGAATGCCGATTTCAATAATTGCCGCACCGGCATTTGCCATTTCTGTTATATATTCTTCGGTTTTCTTTAATGTAGGGTCGCCTGCGGTCAAAAAGCCTAAAACTGCTTTTTTGCCGTCAAATGCAGATTTAATTTTACTCATGCAAATCAACTCCTCTGTAGCGTGCAATTGCGGCAACGTCTTTATCGCCTCTGCCTGAAAGACAGCAGATAATTATATCGTCTTTGCTCATTGTAGGGGCAATCTTCATAAGGTGAGCTACCGCGTGAGAAGACTCGATAGCGGCAATAATACCTTCTGTTTTTGCAATATATTCAAATGCATCTACGGCTTCATCATCTGTAACAGGCGCATATTCTGCTCTGCCTATATCCTTAAGGTATGCGTGCTCAGGACCAACTCCGGGGTAGTCAAGACCTGCAGAAATTGAATAAACAGGAGCAATCTGACCATATTCATCCTGACAGAAATAAGATTTCATGCCGTGGAAAACGCCTACAGAGCCTGTTGCCATTGTTGCAGCAGTTTTATCGGTGTCTGCGCCGAGGCCTGCAGCCTCGCAACCGATAAGCTTAACGTCTTTATCATTTATAAATTCGTAGAACATTCCCATTGCGTTACTGCCGCCGCCAACGCAAGCCATAACTGCAGTTGGGAGCCTGCCTTCTTTTTCGAGAATCTGGGCTCTTGCTTCGCGACTTATAACGCTCTGAAAATCTCTTACAATCATAGGAAATGGGTGAGGACCCATAACAGAGCCTATAACGTAGAGGGTATCCTCTGTGCGCTTTGCCCACTCGCCCATAGCCTCATTTACGGCATCCTTAAGAGTCATTGTACCGCTTTCAACTGCATTTACCTTTGCCCCTAAAAGCTCCATTCTGTAAACGTTAAGAGCCTGACGGATGGTGTCCTCTTTACCCATAAAGATTTCACATTCGAGACCTAAAAGAGCCGCAGCAGTTGCAGTTGCAACGCCGTGCTGGCCTGCGCCTGTTTCTGCGATAATTCTTGTTTTGCCCATCTTCTTTGCTAAAAGAGCCTGACCTAAAACGTTGTTGATTTTATGAGAGCCTGTGTGGTTTAAATCTTCTCTTTTAAAGTAGATTTTTGCGCCACCTAAGTCTTTTGTCATCTTCTCTGCATAGTAGAGAAGAGAAGGTCTTCCTGCATATTCTTTTAATAAAGTGTTTAATTCATCATTAAAATCCTTGTCGTTTTTATAAAATTCATAAGCCTCTTCAAGCTTGTGAATTTCATCCATGAGAATTTCGGGGATGTACTGCCCACCATGAATTCCGTATCTGCCTTTAGCCATTTAAAAGCCTCCTTGTTTTCGGTATGTGTTATGCCGAAAAATAAAAAGTCCCCGACAATAACACTTGCTATTGTCAAGGACGATAAATCATAATTACCGCGGTGCCACCTTGATTTGTGTATTACACACACTTTACAGAGTACTATCATACTCCCGGCTACTAACGTAAGCCAACACGTTCCGGAATACTCAGCAAAGCCTTTGACCGGACCCTCAGCGGTCCATTTGATAAACTGCGTTCTGTAGGTTTCCAGCCTTAGCCCCACTCTCTGTAAGTGCACCATTTACCTTTATCTCCGCCTCAACGGTTTAGATATTTAATTTCTTTTAGTATACTCCAATTCGCTAATTTGTCAAGAGAAAAGTTTTTTCTTGTTTTTTGCCAATTCCTATTCTATAATATGTTATATAAAAAGGATGTGAAGATGTGAAAAAAATATTTTGTTTACTCCTTTGTTTTATAATTATATTTACTGTAGCTTGTTCTAAAACCGAAAACAGCGATAAAATTACCGAGCCTGCAGGAGAAATTATTGTTCCTGTGGGAAGTGATTTCGCTAACAATACAACCACACAGGTACATACAGAACAAAATTCTGTTACCGAAACAGAAGAATCCACTCGGAAAAAAGCTGAAAATACGACTACAACAAAACAAAATATTAAGAAGCCATCCGTGTCGCAGAAAGTAACAACTACCGCACCTCAGATTAAGCCCGGTGCCCCTTCTGTGAGTGTGCCGTCATTAACTTGCCTTCATAAAAATACAGTTGTTACAGGAAGGCTTGAGGCAACTGCAGAAAACCAAGGGTATACAGGAGATACATACTGTAATGATTGCGGTGTGCTTTTAAATAAAGGTGAAGCAATTAAGTATGTAGAGAGTGAAAATGAAGTTGGTCTTATAAAATACCCTTGCCCTGATGGCTCATTTATAACAGTTCCTGTGGGCACAAATGTATTCAATTACACAATGGAAAAAGCAGATAAATTTGCATCTCACGATTATTATGAGCTTGAAAACGAAGTTTTTCGCCTTTTTAATGAAGAACGAGTAAGGTTGGGTATATCTGCAGTAAGTAATAACGAAAATGCATATTATTATGTAAAAAAACGAGCAGTTGAAACTCAATATTTTTTCTCCCATACACGTCCTGACGGAACAAATTTTTCAGGTGTTTACGAAGAAGAGGGAATTATTCTCTGCGCTATGGCGGAAAACCTTGTAGGGCACATAACTGTTCAGGAGGGTGAGGATGTTGCCCAGCGTATATTCAACGCGATAATGAACTCCTCTTCTCACAAAGCGACCGCCCTTGATTCAAAATATAATCAGATGACAATTGCAATTACATACGACAAGGGGCAATATTATTTCTGTCAGCATATGTATGATAACACTGTGCATTAAAACAAAAAAGCAAAGTGTAAAAAGTTTAAGTCTGCGATGCATATAATTGCGTCGCAGACTTTTTTAGTATCTTATAGATTTAGCACAATGCAATGAATTTTATAATTGAAATTGAAATAGTACTATTTATATGCTATACTTAAACCAATTATAAGAAGAATTTTTTCAGAGGTGTTAATATGGGCAGAAAAATTATTGTTGCAGGCGGTGGCCACGGTGGCATTGCTACAGCTATGCTCCTTGCTCAGAATGGCTTTGACGTTGAGGTTTATGAGAGAAATGAAGCCGATAAAATGGGCTATGACTGGACTGATATTTTTAATCCGAGATCCTTTAAGGCGATAGGCCTTCCCATGCCACCCAAGGAAATGTACGAATATAAAACGGATATGACGTTCTATTCCACAAGTGAGAATACTGCAGTTGAACAGCATGTTCCCGAAAGTGAAAGAGAAATAAAAATGGAGCGCCGTGATATTTACAAATATCTCATCAGCAATGCTGAAAAGGCGGGAGTTAATTTCAACTATGGCTATACTGTTAATCGGGCTATAGTTCAGGGTAAAACAGTTGTTGGTATCAGTACCGATAAAGGCGATATATATGGTGATTTGGTTATAGATGCCTGCGGTTGCGATTCCAAGCTGCGAGCAAGCCTTCCTGAAAGCTTCGGTATTCAGGCGCAGGTGGGAGAATATGAAAAATTCTTTATTTACAGAGCATTTTTCAACAGAGCGTCTCAGGAGCCTGTCAAGGATCCGTTTAAGATTTGTATTTTTTCGGAAGGCAAGTTAGGCATAGGTTGGGTTGCCACGGAAGAAAATCACACAGATTTGCTTGTGGGCAGATTCCAACAGTTTGATATGGCAGAAGCAGAGCGCACAGCAGAGTTTTATCGCATTAAAAACCCAAGTCTCGGTACAGAAGTTTTAAGAGGCGGCTCCTTTGCAGCTATCCCTGTTCGCCATCCTCTTTCTGTTATGGTTGCAAACGGTTATGCTGCAATTGGCGACAGTGCATTTATGACCTTCCCTATTACAGGAACAGGCCTTGCGAATTGTTTCAATACTGCACCGCTTCTTGCAACTGTTCTTATAAAAAATAAAGATAAAGATTATACAGCAGAGATTCTTTGGGAGTATCAAAGAGCATACTACAAAAAATTGGGTAATGGTCTTGCACCTATTGCAAGAGCCAAGCTGTTTCTTACAACAATAACACCTGAGGAGCTTGATTATATTTTTGATAATAAAATCATTACCTCTAAAGAACTTTCGGTTTCTGCAGAAAAAGTGGATTTAGATATCCCGTCATATTTCTGTAAAGAAACACTTCTCAGAGGTAAAGCCGTTCTTGATAATAAGCCGTTATTGAAAAAGTTCCTCACCCTCGGAAAGGCTATGGTAAAGGTAGTTGTTACTCTTCAGAGTATGCCTAAGGAGTATAACGAGGCAGCAGTGCTTTCCTGGGCAAAGAAATACGATGCTGAATTTAAAGTTTAAAGGAGAATAAATATGTCTTTGATTAACTCAAAAACTCCGGGCGGGTGGAAAACAAGCGGAGCAGAAAGAAAAAGCTATTATGTTTATTTCACAGGTCAGAATATCTTTTATGCCCTTATTTCTTCCTGCCTTACAACATATTTTGCCTTTATCGGCGTAAACCCGATAAAAATTGCAGGCGTTATGCTTGCAGTTAAGGTGTGGGACGCTATTAATGATGCTGTCTTTGGTGTTATTTTTGACGCAGTTAAATTCAAAAGCGGAAAAAAATATCTGCCATGGCTTCGTATATCGGTAGTGCTTATACCTATATCAAGTATATTTATGTTTGCTATACCCGGCTCCATTTCTGAAAACGCTCAGCTTGCTTGGTTTGCTATATCATACCTTGTATGGGATACAGTTTATACTCTTTGCGATGTGCCGATTTATGGCATTATCACCGCTATGACCGATAACATTGATGAGCGAAACAGTATGATGTCCTATAAGAGTATATGGGGCGGTGTAGGCGGTTTCCTTTCACCTGCCGTTGTTGCTTTCCTTGTAAGCGAAAAGGTAGGCAGTAACTATACTGTTGCTGTAATAATCTGCGCGGCAGTTGCATTTATTACTATGCTTCCTGCCTGTTTTAAGCTTAAAGAACGTTATGTGCCTGTTGAAGAAGAGTCATTCTCCATTAAAAAGATGTTCTCATATCTTTTCCACAATAAATATCTTCTTCTTTATTACATAGGCTTTTTCTTCTACTCGAGCGTAAACTACGTAACAGCGCTTAATCTTCTTGCATCATATTACCTTTTTCACGATGCAATGTTTACAACAGTTGTCGGCTTCGTCGGAGCTCCGTTTGCGTTTTTAGGCGCCATTGCAGTGCCTCGCCTTGTTCGTAAGGTTGATAAAATGGTTGTGTTCAGAGTAAGCGCTCTTTTGACAGTTGTTTTAGGTGTTGTTATGTGGCTTATCGGCTACGACAGCACAATGAAATTCTTTATAATTAATACTCTTCGTTCAATTCCTATGTCTACTCTCGGTGTTATGCTCTTTATGTTTACACCTGACTGCGCAGAGTACGGAAAATATAAAACAGGTATTGATGCCAAGGGTATTACATTCGCAATACAGACATTTATGGTAAAGCTTACAGGTGCTATATCAAGTGCTTTATCAGTTTTCCTTTTAGGTCTTCCCATTGTTGGTTGGGTAAATGTTGAGGCAGAAAACTTTGAACAGCTTTCAAAGATGGGTGTTACCCAGACTCCTGAAGCTCTTGACGCCTTCTGGCTTATTTATGCATTAATTCCTTCTATCGGTTACCTTGCATCATATCTTGTATGGCGCTTTTATAAGCTTAACGATAAAGATGTTCAGGTTATGGCTGAATGTAATGCAGGTAAAATTACTAAAGCGGAAGCCGAAACAAAGCTTTCAAGAAAATATTAATTTGAAATATCATTTAGGCGGTGTTGATATGCAGATAAAGGTGGATATAAATAAACCATATCAGACCTTTGAGGGTATCGGTGCAAGCGGAGCCTGGTGGGCTCAGCTTGTAGGCGGTTGGGAGCATATTGATACCGCTTCAGGTTTGTCTGTCAGAGATAAAATAGCAGAGCTTCTTTATAATAAAGAAAAAGGTATCGGAATGAATATATACCGCTATAATATTGGTGGTGGCTCTGTTCATTCAGGTAAAGGGGAATATAGCCAACCTTTAAGAGCAACTGAATGCTTCGAGACTTCTGCAGGTAAATACGATTGGAATCGCGATAAAAACGCGGTTTATATGATGAAAAAAGCGGTGGAAAACGGAGCAGACGAGGTGATTCTGTTCGTTAATTCACCAATTGAGCGCCTTACTAAAAATGGTCTTGCTCACAATAAAAAGCATCAGCTTTTCCACGAAAATATATCTAAAAAGAACTACAGAGAATTTGCGAAATATTGCCTTGATGTTACTGAACATTTTGCAAAAGAGGGTGTGCCTGTTAAATATCTTTCTCCCGTCAATGAGCCTATATGGGTATGGAATGGCGGTCAGGAAGGTTGCTTTTACAGACCACGAAGTGTCCGCAAGATGTTTGAGGTTTTCGCAGAGGAGTTGGAAAAACGCCCTGCCTTGAAGAATGTTAAGCTTTCAGGCGCAGAGTCGGGAGATTTGAGATGGTTCAATAAAAGCTATACCCGTCAGCTCCTCAAAAGCCACAAGGTAAGAAAGCATATTGATGCAATAGATGTTCATTCTTATTGCTTGCCAATTCCGATTCCAATAAATATTCCGTTTCTTAATGACCGTATAGGCTTCGTAAAGCGTTTCAGAAAATGGATGGATAAAAACTACCCTGATGTACCTGTTAAAATGAGCGAGTGGACTCATATGCAGGGTGGCAGAGATTATGGTATGGATTCTGCCATTGTTACAGCAACTGTTATGCATGAGGATTTTACATTTTTAGGCGCTACCGCATGGCAACATTGGATTGCTGTTTCTGAGGTTGATTATTGCGACGGACTTATTTACATAAATATTCCTGAAAATACATTTGAAATAACAAAACGATATTACGTTACGGGAAACTACACTAAGCATATAAATCTCGGCGCAAAGAGAATTGAAGCGAGTGTTGATGATAAGGATATTCTCGTAACGGCATTTAAAGATAAAGAAAAACTGACACTTGTTATTGTAAATAAAAGTGAAATTGAAAAGACCGTTACTCTTCCATGGTGCAAAAAGCTTTTGGTTGCGGTAACAGATAAAAATAATGACTTAACTGAAGCTGAGTGTGAAGGCGATAGCCTTGTGCTTAATTCACGCTCCGTAACAACTTTGGTGTGGAAAAATGAAGAATAAGATTGTAGATTTACTTACATCTCTCAAAAAATATTGGAAAACCGCCCCTGAAGGAAGATTTGTATCTTTTAAAGAGATAGCTTCCCTTGCAGTAGGCGGTATAGGTGTAAAATTCATTGTTTATTGCGTAAGCACAATGATATTAAGCGTTGGTAATACCCTTATTGGTAATACCATTGGTATCCCTCCGACAGCAATATATGCAATCTATATTTTAAGTGTAATATCAGGCTTCCCTCTTACAGCCTTGAGAGCGAAAATGATAGACAGCACACGCAGTATGAAGGGTAAATACCGCCCATATATTATCACAATGGGTATTCCAACTGTGATTTTGGGTACAGGCTTTATTCTTATGCCATATGAAAATATGAGTATGGTAACAAAATGCGTTGTTGTTCTGTTATTCAATATCGGTTTTCAGTTTTTCTATAATTTCCTGCTTGATGCTAACGACAGTATCGTTAATGTTCTTTCGCCAAACTCTATTGAAAGAACGGATATTTATGCGGTTAAGTCAATAATTGAAAATATTTCGCCGTCTATAGCAAGTATTTTCCTTCCTATAGTCGCAAGGCTTATAACAGGGGATAACACCCTTTACGATATGAGAGTTTACAGGGTATTGTATCCGCCGATGCTTTTTGTAGGCTTCCTTGTTTCTGTTCTCATTTACGTAAATACTCAGGAGCGAATTGTTCAGCCAAAAAACAGGGTGGTTCAGCTTGGCTTTGTAGATGCATTGAAGGCGGTTGCGGGTAACAAATATTTCTGGATAGTCTCTCTTGCTGGGTGGATAGGCTTCCTTGAAGGCTCATTCGGTACAATTCTCGGTTGGCTTTATAACTACCGCGAGGCTTGCAGTGCAGGGCAATATGCGATTATAACCGCTATTGTTGGTAACGCATCTTTATGGCCAAACATTTTCGGTCCCGTGCTTATAAGACGCTTCGGTAAAAAGAAGGTTCTTGTTTTCAGTAACGTTATGAATATTATTTTCATAGCTTTAATGCTCCCTGTTCTGAAAATTCAGGGTGCAGGTATGATTTGGGTTTTGGTTGCATTTATATTTGTAAATCAGCTTCTTACATCTCTCGGACACTTTATGAACCCAAGCCTTAATGCAGATATACGCGATTATCAGCAGTATATAACGGGCCACCGTATAGATGGTATGTTTTCTGCAGTAGGCTTAATTGGTAGCGTAATAACTCTCGCTACAAGTGCGGTGCTTCCTGCAATTTACGAAAAAGCAGGCCTTAATGTGCAAAAGGCTGTTGAACTTGGTTACAGTGCAGATAATGTATATGACGTGCTTTATAACGGAGAATTGTTCCAGTCAATTTGTTCCGTGCTTATTATTGCTTCTGTAGTTGGCGCAACACTTAATGTTATTCCTTTCTTCTTCTACGATTTAACTGAAACAAAGCAAAAGGCAATGGTAGAGGTTTTAAGGCTCCGCGCATATTTTGAAGATAAAGCATCAGGCTCTGTAACTGATGAAAAGAAACAGGAAGCAGAGGACATAATTGCCAATGCTGTTGCAAACCATAGCAGCGAACCTACTGCAATAACAAAGGGTATGTCTAAAACAGAAAAGAAGGTTATGCGCGTTTTCAACGAAAACATTGAAATTGCAAAAACTGTATGGGATGAAATCAATTATTTCAATACAGATTTAGGCAGAATGGAATATGAGGTTTCAAAAAGAATAGTTGATGCAGGTGAAAATAATTTCCTTAGTGAAATCCGCGCAGCTAAAGCGTTGTTGCCGTTATGCGAAGGCAATAAAGAATTTATGAGAAAGGTTAAATCTCAGATTCACGATTTTCAGATTGCCGAGAAAACAACAAAAGAGCATTTTCCTAATGGAGTAGTTGAATTTGATGACGCTATATTTACCGATTTGTTTGATGAAGCGGACAGAATAGAAATTGCAATTAACGATACAATTAATGCAATGAAAAAAGGTAAAGAAGAAAAAACACCTGTAGACAACCTTAAGGTGCAATTAAAGTCTTTAAGAAAACAACAGGCGGAAAATGAACTTATAATAAAAAAGGTATCAAAAGAAAATGCACTTTACATAAGAGCTGTTAAGCCTTATATAAATGCGAAAAAATGTGTGGAAAAATATGAAAACTATAAAGGCTTGAATATATGAAAGATAAAAAGGTTATACAAAAAATAACTCTTTCTGCAATGTTTACGGCATTAGCGTTTGTGCTTCCTTTTTTTACAATGCAGATAGAGAAAATAGGCGATATGCTTTGCCCAATGCACATTCCCGTAATCCTTTGTGGGTTTGTTTGCGGTGCGCCATGGGGATTGTTGGTCGGCGTTATTTCGCCGTTGCTCCGTTCACTTATTATGACAATGCCCCCTGTGTTTCCAACAGCAATATGTATGGCGTTTGAGCTGGGCACATATGGTCTTGTAGCAGGGCTGTTATATAACGCCTTGCCCAAGAAGAAACCTTACATATATGTTTCCCTTGCCGGAGCAATGGTTACAGGCAGAATAGTCTGGGGAGTTGCACGAATCGTATTGTTGGGGTTTGATTTCAGCAAATTCGGATGGTCTGCTTTCTGGGCAGGCGCAGTATTTAACGCAATCCCCGGAATAATTGTTCAGATTATTCTTATTCCTGTGGTAGTTATGGCTCTTGAGAAGGCAAGTCTTCTCAACAAGAAGTAAGTTTTTAAATTCTAAAAAAACCTTGCAAAATATATCTATATGTGATATTATGTTTTGCGTTATCCGGGTGTAGCGCAGTTGGTAGCGCACTTGACTGGGGGTCAAGGGGTCGTGAGTTCAAGTCTCGTCACTCGGACCAGAAAAGGGCTCTAATCGTGATACGATTAGAGCCCTTTTCAACTAAATCCGTCCTTGCGGACGGGATAAATCTCACTATCATGAGATGAAATCACCTCGTGATGAAATCCAACTTCGTCGGAAGAAAAGGACGGATTTGATTTCATCTCCGTAGCAGATTTCATTCGAGCAACGCTCGGATTTCATCGCGCTTTGCGCGATTTCATTGAAAAGAATGTGTTTTCGTGATATAATCAGCGTAATGAGGTGATTATAATGGCTGAAAATAAGCTTGCAGATACGTCAACAGAATTTGCAATTCAAATATTAAAACTTACCGATAGTATTAAAGGACATTATTCTTTATCTAATCAACTTGAACGAAGTGGAACGAGTATTGGCGCGAACATCCGTGAAGCAAAGTATGCACATAGCCGTCCCGACTTTATTGCTAAGCTGCAGATTGCATTGAAAGAATGCTATGAAACAGAGTATTGGATTGAGATAGCACAAAAGGCGAGCTTGATTTCTGACGAAACTGCAAAAATTGTATTGCACGATTGTGGCTCAATACGCAGAATGCTTATTTCTTCCATCAACACCGCAAAGGAGAATACAAAATGATTTATGGCATCGTTGATAGAATGAATCATAAATTCTACACCCATATGAGCAAGGTGTTTCATGCAATTGATAATGTTCAAAAACAGTATAACTGGCTGATTACAGACTGCACATGTTATCCTAAAGATGCTCAGATTGAGAAATTACTCGATCAAGAATACTGCTGGGTATCAGGCGACGAATTATCCGATATTATTGAAAGAGAAGATTTTCAATGGATTTGGGGTTGTCTCTGTGGCTTTTCAAAGGATATTACGGTTGATGAGGTATTGAGATACCCATTGCCATCCGCGGAGAACTATAGCGGATATTATCAAAATCCTGTGTCACTCCAGCACCCATTATCTACACTCGAAATAATTCCAAGCGATAGTTCATGGACACTTATTATAACCAAAGGAAAAAATATTATAGACGAATATTTAAGGAGTTACCCTGAATGTGAAGATTTATCTTTGTTTAATCGAAGATAAGATATATATCACTAAACGAAAATAGACCGATAGCCTTTAGGTTATCGGTCTGTTTTATTTTTGTGATATGACGAGACTTGAAAAAACGCAACCCCAATTTAAAATCTCCCATATTGAATTTTTTCAAATGCTTGGTATAATAAAACTAACAACAAATTTTCGGGAGAAAGATTATGGAAGTAAGATTTATAAAGCCTGAAGAAGCTGTAGATTACCTTAAAGTGTCTGCTGCATCATTTATTTGGAAATTCGATAAAGAAGTGGATAAGGAAGTTGAAATGCCTGTTCTTGGAGCTTTCCATGAAGGCAAGCTTATTGCAGGTATGGAAGTATTCGGTTTAAAGTGCAATTACTGCGGAAATCCTATAAATATGCTTGTTCTTGACGGTATATGCAGTCAGCCTGAGTGCCGCAGAATGGGCGGAGTAAGGGCAATGTTTGATGAAATCGGAAAAACAGCCGTTGAAAACGATATTGTGGTAGGTTTCCTTTCGCCATTCTCAATTTCCTATTATGAGAAATTCGGCTATGCAAATCTTAACCGTGCATTCGCAATTAAAGTTACTTTTAATAATCTTAACCATATTCCTCGCAATAATGATGTTGAGCTTTATACAGGGGAGCAGTTCGATGAGCTTTGCGAATTGTATAATAAATGCGCTTTAAAAGAAAATCTTACTACAATCAGAGAAGATAAAAGGCTTTTCTGCCACAAATCTCTTGAAAACGCAGAATATACATACATTCATCGTGATTCGTCAGGCATAGCAGACGGATATGTTCGTTTTGTTGTAAATCGTCCCGATGAGCTTGTCGTAAAGGAGTTGTTTGTTCTTACTCCAGATGCGCTTAAAGGAATTATCGGCTTTTTGCGTAACTACGACGGCATCGTAAAAACTCTTGTTGTAAACAAGCAGTATCAGGGCTCGCATTTCTCTTGCCTTGCAGACAGAATTGACGGAGTTAAATACGAATATAGTGGCAGTATTGCAGCTAGAATATATAATCTTAAAAAGCTTCTTGAAAACAATGTATATCCACAAGAATATGGAAAATTCAGCATATTAAGCCTTGATGATTTAGAGCAGAATAAAGGTATATTTGACATTGAATATGAGAATGGTAAAGCAACCGTTACTCAAAGATTTGATGGTGATTACCACATTTCTCTTACTGCGCCTGCAGCGGCAAGGCTTCTGCTTGCAGGTGAAGGTCATTCGGCACAGACCGCAGTTTTCATAGATGGTGTTGAGATTAAAGGCGATGCAGACGATTTCTTCAGGGCATTTTCGCACCGTCCAACTCGTTTTACGGACAGTTTATGGTCAATATAACAGGTGGTAATATGAACAACGTTGATTTTTTTAAAAACGCAGGTTATGGAATGATGATGCATTTTGGTCTTTATTCCATTCTTGGTGGTGAGTATAAAGGCAGATTCGGTGATAACTATGCCGAATGGATAGGCTCCCATTTTGCAATTCCTATTAAGGAATATGAGCAGTTGGCAAAGGTTTTTAACCCTATATATTTTAATGCAGATGAAATAATTTCTCTTGCAAAGGAATGCGGAATGAAATACTTTGTTGTTACAACAAAGCATCATGACGGTTTTGCGCTTTTTCATTCCAGGGTTGATAAATATAACGTGGTAGACGCTACACCATTTAAAAGAGATATAATCGGAGAATTTGCAGAAGCCTGTCAGAAGCATGGTATAAAGCTTGGCTTTTATTATTCGCAGGATTTAGACTGGCACGAAAAGCATGGCGGTGGCTACCTTTCAAACCATATGGGCTGCTCAGGAGTAACATGGGATAACAGCTGGGATTTCCCAAATCCTGAAGAAAAGGATTTTTCAATCTGCTTTGAAAACAAAATTCTTCCTCAGGTTGAGGAGATTATGACAAACTACGGCGATGTTTTCCTCGCCTGGTTTGATGTGCCTATGACATTGACAGGGGAGCAGAGCAAGCACATTTATGATACTGTAAAACGCTTACAGCCTGATTGCCTCATTAATTCTCGTCTTGGTAATGGCGCGTATGACTATGTTTCTCTCGGAGATAATGAAATTCCCAAAAGTAAAGAAGAATGGGAAAAGCTGTGTTCAGTTCCTGAAAGCAGCATAAATTATCAGAGTATTGACGGCTTTAAGCCAAGTAAATACGGGCTTTATGAGTCTGCTTGTACTCTTAATAATTCATGGGGGTTTTCATACCGCGACCATAACTGGAAATCACCTGAGGAGCTTTATAAAAACAAAAAGCACCTTAATGATTTAGGCATAAATTATCTTATAAATGTAGGTCCCGACCATCTTGGAAGAATACCTGGACCATCAATTGAGATATTGAGAAAAGTAGCGGGAATGGATAAATAAAGTTTACTGCAAAATAAACCAAGGTGTCTGCGAAGCATATAATTGCGACGCAGACACTTTTTGTAATACTGTAGCTATTTTTTAATTATTTCCGTTCCGCTATAATAATGCTCTAAAATATCCTTGTAGCTATAGCCGTTTTCTGCAAGATAATTTGCACCATACTGGCTCATACCTATTCCGTGTCCGTAACCCGAAACGTTAAAGGTTACGGCATTTTTGGTTGTTTTTACAGTAAATGTGGGGCTCCTTAAGGAAAAGGCTTTTCGTATTTCTTCTCCGGTGAAGTCTTTACCGCCAACGGTGATTTTTAAAACTGTTCCCGAAAGTGATTTTTTCGTGATTTTAATTGAGGCTTTCAAATCTGAAAGTTTTTCTTTATCTGCTCCCAGTTTTTCTGCAATTTTTATAAACTCGTCTTTAGAAAACGAAACTGTTGAAGCATATGTGGGGGAGAGTGTGTCGCCTTCACTATCCACGCTTATAAGATACGGCACCTTTGTACCCCAAAGATTCTCTGCATCTTCTGTTTTCCCGTTTGAAATAGCGCAGAATGCAGCAACGCAAAGCTGATTTTTATAGTAAAGCGCTTCGCCCTCAACATCTTTAACTGCCTTCTGCAGTTTTTTCTCATATTTTTCAAAATCCTTGCCCCATTTTTCTTTTCTTTGGTCAGCATCAATATACCCTTGGTGAACTGTAGTGTCATCAGATATATCGCCGCTTTTTTCTGTTCCAAGATTCTTTTGTCTGAGGGCGTTGGTGTAGCAGGCAACGGCTTGGGCTTTCAACGCTTCTTCGTTGTAGGCGAGAGGCATTTCGGCTGCAACGCTACCGCATACATATTCAAAAAATGTTATATCTTCTGCCTTGTTATTTACAGTCCTGAAAACAGAAATAGTTTCAGGTGGCTTTGATTGTTGATTCTCGGTAACTGTAGGCTGCTCGGTGGTAAGCCGGGTGGTACTTTCAGGTGCAGAGGATGGCTCTGCCATAGCTAAAGGTATAAAAAGAATGGAAATTGCACAAAAAAGTATTAAAATCAAGTAGCTTTTCATATAATCACTATCCTTTATTTTCTTAAAGTTTTATTGACATTAAAGCCGATATGTTATAAAATAATATGAATTATTATTTATTGGTATGACATAATGATATGATATAAGAGGAGTGATAATATGCATTCATACATAAAGCCTGTACCGGAAGGTGAGTTTTCCGCCCTTTGTCAGGAATTACAGGAATACAGCTCCATAAGTCCCGATTATTTTGACAGATTTGAGGTTAAAAGAGGTCTTAGAAACCGCGATGGAAGCGGTGTTATGGCAGGTCTTACAAAGGTTTGCTCTGTTGAAGGCTATTACATTGATGATGGTGAGCGTAAGCCTGTTGACGGTAAGCTTATTTACCGCGGCATAAACATTAACGATATTGTTGATGGTTGCATCAAAGATAACCGCTTCGGTTACGAAGAAACAGCATGGCTTCTTCTTTTCGGCCATCTTCCCACAGCGGAGCAGTTAAAAAGATTCAATAAAATTCTTGGCGAATGCCGTGAGCTTCCTGAAGATTTTATTGAAGATATGATTATGAAAGCCCCTTCACCAAACATTATGAATAAGCTTGAAAGAAGCGTGCTTTCTCTTTACTCATATGACGATAATCCTGACGATATTTCAATAGAAAACGTTCTTCGTCAGAGCATTCAGCTTATAGCTCAGCTTCCGACAATTATGACATATGCTTATCAGGTAAAGCGCAGATACTACCTTAAAAAGAGTATGTATCTTCACCCTGTTAAGCCTGAGCTTTCAACAGCAGAAACAATTCTTTACAATACACGTTCAAACCGTAAGTTTACAGACGAAGAAGCGAAGCTTCTTGATATCTGTATGATTCTTCACGCTGAGCACGGCGGCGGTAACAACTCTGCTTTTGCAACAAGAGTGCTCTCCTCAAGCGGTACAGATACATATGCAGCAATTTCTGCCGGTATAGGCGCTCTTAAGGGTCCGCGCCATGGTGGTGCTAACCTTAAGGTTGCAGAAATGATGAATTACCTTAAATCAGAGGTTTCTGATATTACAGATGAAGGTCAGATTGCCGACTTCCTCAGAAAGCTTATAAACAGAGAAACAGGAGATAAAACAGGTCTTGTTTACGGTATGGGTCATGCAGTTTATACGCTCAGCGACCCTCGTCAGATAATTCTTAAGCGTGAAGCAGAAAAGCTTGCTGACGAAAAAGGCTTCGGTGCAGATTTCCGCGCCCTTGAGCTTATAGAAAAGCTTACTCCTGAAATTTTTGCAACAGAAAAGCACAACAATAAAAAAATCTGTGCAAACGTTGACCTGTACTCAGGTCTTATTTATCAGATGCTCGGTATACCTGAGGATCTTTATACGCCTCTTTTCGCTATTGCTCGTGTTGCAGGTTGGTCCGCTCACCGAATTGAAGAGCTTATTTCAGGTAACAGAGTTATCCGCCCTGCATATAAGAATCTCACAGTTCCAAAGGAATATGTTCCTATTGAAGAGAGAATATCAGGCTTTAAAAATACTGCGGTTTATGTACCGCTCGAAGAAAGATAATTTTCAGTTTCGGAAGGGTTGAAATTATGAAAAATCTTAAAGGCAGTTTGAGTGCAGTTAAAATGAAATACCTTATTTTCGTTTTTGCTGCTGCAATGCTTACAGCGTTGCCAACACGTGTATATCAGCTTCTTGCAATTGTTGATTACACAAATGGTTTTTATAACGGTAACGATGTTACCATTCCTGTGCTTTATGGTGCAATATTTATATTTGCTCTCATATTTATGGCGCTGAGCTTCCTCAGTAAAGAGGTTCCGTCACCAAAGCTCCCTGCAGGTAAAAACCCTGTTCTCGGTGTTGGCTCAATTATAATGGTTGTTGGCTTAGGTTGGGATATTTTAGCCATTGAAAAAAAGGTAGTTCCTCAGGTTCAGGGCGGTTTCAGCTTTGAAATGTTCAAAAGCCTTTTCTCCTCAAACCTTGAGCAGAATGGCGGAGCTTTCATCGTTTTAGAGTTCATTTTTGCAATCTTTGCAATTTTCTATTTCCTTATTTTTGCAGTAAGCCATCTTAACGGCAAAGCATCTTACAAGGAGTATAAGCTTCTTGCTCTTTCTCCTTTGTGCTGGGCTATTACAATGCTTATTTCAAAGCTTATGACTGCAGTAAGCTTCATTAAGGTTTCAGAGCTTCTTTTTGAAATATTTATGCTTGTTTTTGCAATGCTTTTCTTCCTTACATTTGCAAGAATTTCTTCAGGTGTTTTCACAGAAGATAGTATGTGGGGCATTTACGGCTACGGCTTCTCTGCTGCACTTTTTGCAGGTCTTGTAACAATACCTCGCCTTGTTTGTGCAGTTGTAGGTCTTCCGTATGTTGAGGGTTATGAGTTCAATTTTGCGCACCTTGCAATTCTTCTCTTTGTGCTTTCATACATTGTGGCATCCTTAGGCGTTGGCTTTAAGGATGGTCTCAAAAACATCCGTACAATTGCAGAAGTTGAGCTTCCCAGCGACGAGGATGTTGTTGTAAAACACAGCAAGCCTGTTGTTGAAGAAGCTGTAAATGAAGAGCCTGTATACGAGCTCTTTGAAGAAGCAGAAGAATCAATTGAGGAACCTGAAGTGGTTGAAGAAGCAGAAGAATCGATTGAGGAACCTGAATTCTTTGAGGAGGCTGAAGAAGAATCAATCGAAGAGCCCGAATTTTTTGAAGAAGTTTCGACAGCTATAGAAGAGCCTGTGGAGGAAGTTGTTGAAGAAACAGTTGAAGAGGCTGATTTCTTCGATAATGCAGAAATAATTGCAGAAGAGGCTCCGGAAGAGGTTATTGAAAAAGCAGATGAGGAAATAATTGATGAAGAGACAGCTGAAGAAATCGAGGAAATCATTGAAGATACAGATGAAGCTGAAGAAGTAATTGAGCAAGCAGTTGAATTTGCTGCAGAGGTTTCCGATGAAGGTGTAGTTGTTGAAACCCCTGCTCAGGAAATAAAGGTTAAGGCAGAAAAGCCTAAGAAAGAAAAGAAGAGTCTTTTCGGTCTGAGAAAAGCGCCTGTTATTGAAGAAGAGATAGCAGATGACCTTAAGCCTATTTCCCTTGCAGATATGAAAAAGAATCAACAAAAATAAAATACCCATTTTGTGTGGCAGGAGATAATAATGTTTTTCAGTAATATGATGACAGCCGCGCAACAGGTTTTAGTTCTCTTTTTGATTGTTGCGGTCGGCTTTGCAGCCGACCGTTTGCATATTTTTACTCAGGATATTGCAAAAAAATCAAACGACCTGTTGTTTTATATAATAACTCCCGCGGTTATTGTTCAGTCCTTTATGAATATGGAGTTCAGCCTTGAAACTGCAGGATCATTTTTTATAGCATTTTTGTGTATGGCGGGCACCCTCACTGTTGGTATACTTATTGCATTACCATTTTTCAATAAGTGTGGCGAACATAGTGTGGTGTATAAGTACGCTGTAAGCTATGGTAATATGGGCTATATGGCGCTACCTCTCTGTCAGGCGCTCCTTGACAGTGAAGGTGTGTTCTACTGCTCCGCAGGTGTTGTTGCTTTTAATATTCTTTGTTTTACTCACGGCGTATGGCTTATGACAAAGGGTGAGGGCAAGGCAAAGTTTGAAATTAAAAAGCTTCTTTTAAATCCGGGAGTAATTTCCGTTCTGGTTGGATTACCTTTCTTTATTTTCGATATAAATATTCCGGATGCTCTTAATTCAGCAGTTGGGCATATTTCAAATCTCAATACTCCTGTAGCTATGATTTTCTTTGGAACGTATATTGCAAATACAGACCTTAAATCAATGTTCAAGGTTAAAGAGAATTATATGGTTGCTCTTTTAAAGCTTGTGGTAATGCCGCTCATAATGTTCGGCGTTTTCAAGCTGGTAGGCATTGCAGGTACTATGCTAACAGCCTGCATTATTTCTGCATCAGTTCCAAGCGCTAACAACACTGCTATGTTTGCAGCAAAATATGGTAAGGATACAGGCGTTGCTTCTCAGGTGGTTTCCTTTGATTCTGCCTTATCCGTTTTAACAATCCCTGTTATGATTGCGTTAAGTAAGCTATGATGAATTTACCTTTAAGTGATATTCTGCCCTGTGGTATATGCGAATTTTCAAAAGTCGGTGAGCTTATACCCTGCAGAGCCCAGAGCAGGATTCCTGAAAATGCAAAAAGCGTTATTATGTATCTTTTCCCTTATTTTTTAGGGGAAGGTTTTTATCAGAACTCAAATATTTCAAAGTATGCTGTGCCTGCAGATTACCATACAATTGCAGATAAATACTTAGAAAAAGCGTGCGAGGAACTCCGAAGCCTTTATCCCGAAAACAAATTTTCCTGCTTTTGCGATAACTCACCGATAAGGGAAGTTGATACTGCTGTGATGTGTGGCTTAGGTGTCAAAGGCAGAAACGGACTTCTTATAAACGAAAAATACGGCAGTTTTTGTTTTATCGGTGAAATAATAACTGATAAAGAAATTGCTCCGTCTGTACCTGAAGACAGAACTTGTATTGGATGCGGTATCTGCGAGAAAAAGTGTCCGCTCGGTGCGATAAGCGGATATAAAGTTGATGCTTCTAAATGCCTTTCTCACATCACCCAGAAAAAAGGTGAGCTTTCGGAAGAGGAAAGAAAATGCATTGAGAAAAATGGATGTATATGGGGCTGCGATATTTGTCAGAATGCTTGCCCTATGAACAAAAATATTGAGATAACTCCCGTGGTTGAATTTGCGGAAACAGCAAAGAGCAGATTCAATAAAGGCGATAATATTGATGACCGCGCATTTAACTGGCGCGGCAGGGCAGTTATAGAAAGAAACTTTGAAATAAATTGTTGTAAAGACAAAGAAAATAAATTATAATATAAAAGTAAGTTATATTAACTTGACTTGTAAAAAGATATGAGTGATTATGTGAATATCCCCGAGAATGTTCTTGCGGCGCTTGATAGCTTTTTTGCTGACGGAAGATGTCCTCATGCTGTTCTTATAGACGGTTCCGGTGAACTTCAGCGAGCTCAGCTTGCCCGCCTTGCCGCAAAAATGATTGTGTGCTCCAATCAGGAGCGTACTCCTTGTGGCGCTTGCGAAAATTGCCGTAAGGCAGATGAAAATATACACCCCGATATTATTACCATTGCAAAGCCTGAGGATAAAAAATCCTTCGTTAAGGCAGATATTAAAAAGATTGTGGCAGATGCTTATCTCACACCTAACGATGCGGAAAAAAAGGTGTATATATTATCAGAAATTCATAATATGAATGAGGAGTGTCAGAATCTTTTACTTAAGATTCTTGAAGAGCCACCTCGCTATACTGCCTTCGTGCTTACTTCTCAGAATGCCAATGCTGTAATAGGTACCGTTCTTTCACGAGTTGTCAGGTTAAGGCTCGGAAAAACAGAGGATACAGAGTACAGCGAAAAAGCAATCGAGATAGTAAAAAATCTTTCTCAGGCAGTTTCATCATCATATGAATTTGATAAAATCAAGGCAACCGCTTCTCTTGACGGAAACAAAAGTCTTACTGTGGAAGTATTGTCTTTGTTTATAGGTGTTTTGCGTGATGCAATTGCATTAAAATCTCAGGGTAAGGCTTTGATTACTGATATGGTTGAGTATAGTCAGGCACTTTCCGAAAAAAATACATTAAAGAAACTTCTTGATATGTATGATGCAGTTTCTGCAATTTACCAATCACTTGAAAATAACCCAAATTATACGCTGCTTACAGCTGTGCTTTGTGCAAGACTGTGAATCGGCGTTATAGGAGACGAAATATGGCAGAAGTTTTAGGTGTCCGCTTTAAAGAGGGCGGCAAAATATATTATTTTGACCCTGATGGAAAAGAGTTTTCAAAAGGCTCAAATGTTATTGTGGAAACAGTCCGCGGTATTGAATGCGGTGAGGCGGCAGTTTCTAACCACACAGTAAACGACGAAGAAATTATTCATCCTCTCAAAAAGGTAATAAGAGCTGCTAATGCTGACGATATGAAGACTGTTGAGATGAACCGTAAAACAGAAGCAGAAGCATTTGCTTTCTGTGAGAAAAAGGTTGTTGAGTTAGGTCTTGATATGAAGCTTGTTGAGGTGGAATGCACCTTCGACGGCAGTAAGATGCTTTTCTATTTCACATCAGACGACAGAGTGGATTTCAGAGAGCTTGTTAAGATTCTTGCAGCTCAATACAGAACACGTATTGAAATGCGTCAGATTGGTGTGCGCGACGTTTCCAAAATGCTTGGAGGCCTGGGTATTTGTGGCAGACCTTTCTGTTGTTCACAGTTTTTAGACGATTTCCACCCTGTTTCAATTAAAATGGCAAAAGAACAAGGCCTTTCCCTTAACCCTACGAAAATCAGTGGCACTTGTGGTCGACTTCTTTGTTGCCTTAAGTATGAGCAGGATTCATATGAGTATCTTAATAAAATAACTCCTCGTATAGGCTCTTTGGTAGATACAAGAGAGGGTAGGGGTACAGTTACCGAAAGTAATCTTCTTACAGGAAAACTGAAGGTTTCTCTTGAAAGGCGTCCTGAAGCATTGCCTGCGGAATATAACAGACGTGATGTTAAGCTTATAAGAAAAGCAAAAATAGAGGAAGAAGACGAAGAATAAATAATAGATATAATTTACAAATTTCTATTGATTTCTGAAAAAATTATGTTACAATGTGAGAGAGCGAGGTGCAAGGTTATTGCATCTTACCCTATTCTTCAAAAGTAAGGGAGGTAAATGTAAATGGCATACAAAATTACAGACGCTTGCATCTCTTGTGGTGCATGTGCAGCAAGCTGCCCTGTTGAAGCAATCTCAGAAGGCGACGGCATCTATGTAATCGATCCTGACAAGTGCATCGATTGTGGTGCATGTGCAGGTGATTGTCCTGTAGAAGCTCCTGTTGCTGAATAATTAAAATTATTAGTTAAGATTAAACCGTCATTCTCTTTGAGAACGGCGGTTTTTTCTTTTGTTAAATTTTTTTGAAAATATGGTTAAATTTCAAATAAGGTATTTATTTTTATATATAGTATATGTTATAATTAAGCGATTATGGATACGTATCACTTGATTTCGAGCATTTTCGTTATTTCCTTCGGAGGTGAGCCTTATGGCAATGAAGAGATTTATTGATATTACAGATTTTACAAGAGATGAATTAAGAGAAACCCTTAACCAGTTTTCGTTTGTTAAAGAAAACAGCAGTGTTTATGCAAATGAAATGAAGGGTAAAGCTGTTGTGAACGCATTTTTCGAGGAAAATCAATTCGTTCAGTCTGCTTTTGAAGCTGTTGCTGCCCGCACAGGAGGAACGGCAATTAATTATAAATATGCAGACGGTGTAAGTCTTAAGGACCAGGTTATGGAAATGTCTGCACTTGGTGATGCCATCGTGTTGAGCCATCCGAAGAAAGGTGCTGCAAGAGCCGCTTCCCTCTATGCTACCGTGCCGGTTATAAATGCAGGCGATGGTAAAAGAGCATATCCGGTAAGAACACTTGCGGATCTTTCTACAGTATGGATGGAAAAGAGACATGTTTCTAATTTAAGGATCGGATTTTTAGGCGATTTTTCAGATAATTCTCAGGTTAAAAATTTTCTTCAATGCCTTAATCTTTATAAGGGCAACGAATTCTATTTCATTTCTGTAAATGGAAAACCGGTGTCCGACGATTATGTTGCGCTTATGGATAAAAGAGAAAAGCCTTTTGTGGTTTTTGATAATCTTTTTGAAATTCTACCTCAGCTTGATGTTTTATATATGACAAAGGTTGAAAAATCATCTTTCGACAGCGAAATAATGTATGAATCAAGAAAGCATAATTTTATTCTTGACGAAAGAATGCTTATGGTTGCAAAGCCTGACCTTCTTATTATGCATGCTTTCCCCAGGGGAGAGGAGCTTGATATGAGCATTGATTCTGACCCGAGAGCAAAATACTTCAAATCATATGGCTATTTTATAGATGCATGCCTTATTTCTCTTATAAAAACAGTTTCTAATAAACCCGGTAGAAATATTGCTCCGTCATGGGAAGAGCCAACACATCAGCATAAATGCAATAAAGCTGATTGTATAACATCAACAGAAGGCTATCTTCCTTCGTTGTTCCATGAAACTACGGATGGTAAATTAGTGTGCAAATACTGTATGCAGGAATTAGATATAAATGAGTAAAAAATTTCTTATAATAAAAGGTTCGGGCAGAAAAAAGGGCTACACAAACAGAATATGTGATGAAATAGTTGATTTTCTTAAAGATGAGGAAATTGTGATTTTTGATACATATGCCCAGAATTTCACTCCGTGTAATGGCTGCAATTTTTGCGAGACCAACGGCAGATGCATAAATACAGACCTTGATGCGTTTTATAAAAGCTTCGAGGAATGTGATGAAATGATTTTTTTAAGCCCCGTTTATAACGGAACATTTTCCGCACCGCTTAAAAGCCTTATTGACAGGTTTCAGGTGTACTACACAAGTTTTTATCACAACGATAAAAAGCAACCCATTGAGAAGAAAAGGTATGCATACCTTGTTGTGGCGTCCGGCAGAGGCGGAGAAAAAGCCTTCGAGTATATGCAAAGCCAATTAAAGTGTGCATTTACAATTCTTAATGTTGAAATGAAGGAATCCTTCCTTTGTCCTGATACAGATAGCGGAGCAGATTGCTCTGGTGTTATTGAAGAAATAAAAAGGAGTTTGAAATGACTACAGTCAGAAAAAGAATTATAGCTGTTATTTCGATTATAGCAATATTTTTTGGCATCTTTGCTGTTTGCGGTATTGCTCTCAATGTTGATAACGGGCTTTTTAAAACGAATACTCCCACATATATAAAAACAGGAACAGCTATAAAGGGTATTATTACCGATAAAGAGGATTATGAGGCATATGTTTTTGATGTGGCTTCAAATGGCGCTCTCAATATTATTTTGGAGCATGAAAACGTTACTGATCCCGGAAAATGCGGATGGGTAGTTACCCTTTATAAGCTTCTTGATAAAGCAGGCTCAAAGGAAAAGGAATATAAAGAGCTTGCCTACTATGAATCATTCTGGGCAGATGTTACTTCCGACTGGAAGGACATTGGTATTACACCGGGTACATATTGCATTATGGTAACACCGGGTCTTTATTTTCTTGAAAGCGAGTATACTCTTAAAACTACTTTTACAGAGTCCGATTCATATGAAAAAGAGCCGAATGACGTAAAGGAAGCTGCAACACCTGTTGCTGTTGGTTATGGTAAATACGGTAACACATCCAACAGGTCAAGCGGTACTGATATAGATTGGTACACATTTACTCTTGACCAGGATAGTTGTGTTAATATTTCCTTCACTCATCCTGACGGCACTTTCCCTGTTGTCGGATGGACAATAACTCTTTACAATGCAGAAAATCAGAAAATTACTCAGTTTGCATCAAGAAGAACAGATCTTGTTTTAAAAACAGGTAAGCTTGGACTTAAAACAGGTACATATCATATCTGCGTTGAAGCGCAGACAGATTCTGCTGATGAATATACTCTCGTTATAGGCTCTGAAAAGGCAGTTAACTTTGAATTTGAGTTCAACGATATACCGGAAGAAGCAATTGCGCTTCCGCAGGGTATTTCAATGAGCGGTAGCCTTGCAGACAGACTTCTTAGCCTGGACAAAGACTATTATAAATTTAATGTTGAAGGCAATGGATATATTGACCTTACTTTCACCCACGAGCTTCAGGAGGGTGATAAGAATGGTTGGAATATCCGCGTTCTCAAGGAACTTCAAGATGGCACATATCACGAAATAGTAAGAAGAATTTCCAAATGGAATTCAGGTACTATGGAGCTTCGCGGATTAGGCCTTCCAAAGGGTGAGTATTATGTGCTTGTTGATGGAGATTCGGTTTCCTATAACTCCTCCACATATACTCTCAACTGGACATATACAGAAAAAGAAAATTATGAGTATGAGCCAAACAGCTCAATGCTTAATTGCCAGACTATTGAATTCGGTACACGCTATGAAGGTGCAATTCTTTCATCTGACGTAACTTATGATGAGGACTACTACAGATTCAATCTTGTGAATGCAAGGCGCGTATGCGTAGAGTTCAGCCACGAAAACATGGTAGGAAGCGATATCTGCTGGAACATAAGCATTGTTGATGATAAGGGCAATGTTAAATCTGAAATCACATCTGCTCTTAACGAAAGCCTTGTTTCTACAGGAGTTGTTGAACTTCCTGCAGGCGTATACTTCGTCAAGATTGAAACAGGTATGTATGGCTCAGAAGCTCCATACAAAATCAGGTTAGTAGGGTGAGGAATAATTGAAGAAATTTTTAGCAATGTTTCTGTGCGTTTCTTTGTTGTTCCTTACAGGGTGCACGGCAAAACCATCTTCAGATAAAAATATTATTGCCGTGTCATTCTATCCTGTGTATATATTTACCATTAACATTGTTGATGGGATTGACGAGCTCAGCGTGGAATGCATGGCAGAGCAGAATACCGGTTGCCTGCACGATTATACAATTACCGCTAAGGACGCCCGGCTTATCAGCGATTGCAGTGTTTTTGTTGTAAACGGTGCTGGAATGGAAGGCTTTGTTGAGGATTTATATAACAGAGAAGCGGATAAAAGAATTGTTGATTCCTCTATAGGTGTTGAGCTTATATGCTCCCACACTCACGAGGAAGAGCATTCAGGTCATTCTCACGACCACGAAGGAAATTCTCACATATGGTTATCTGTAGATAACGCTATAAAGCAGGTTGAGAATATAAGCAATGGCATTATTTCTGCTTTCCCTGAGTACGAGGAAAAAATTCAGAAAAACACAGAGGATTATTTAAAAAGACTTTCTGAACTTAAGAAAGAAATAGAAAATGCAAAGGCTCAGTTGCAGGGTAAGTCTGTTGTAACCTTTCACGATGCATATGCTTATCTTGCAGAAGATTTGGGCTTTCATATTCTTACCACTATAGAAAGTAATGAAGGCGGTGAGCCTTCTGCGAAAGAGCTGGCGCACCTTTCAGAAGAAATAAAAGAGCATGGAATAAAAGCTCTTTTCATTGAACCTGATTATGAAGGTAGCGCCGCAGAAATTCTCAAAAATGAAACAGGTGCAGAAATTTATGTTCTTAATCCTGTTATAAGCGGACAAAAAGAAAAAACCGCATATGAGGACACTATGCGGGAAAATATTAAAATTATTTTAAAGGCGGTGAATTGATGGCTTTCGAAAATGGCTGCGGTCTTTGCAAAATTTCAGTTAATAATATCGGAGTGAAAAAAGGCGGAGATACGCTTCTTTCGGATGTATCATTTCACCTTCATTGCGGTGAATTAACTGCCGTTATAGGCGTTAATGGTGCAGGTAAAACCACCCTTGTTAAATCCATTTTAGGAGAAATCCGTCATGAAGGAAATGTGAGCTTTGAATCACATAATGGTGAAAAAATCAGCAAGGTTACAATCGGTTATGTGCCTCAGCACCTTGATTTTGACCGCTCTGCTCCAATAAGCGTTGAAGATTTTCTTCTTGTTGGAAGAACAAACTCTCCTGTTTGTTTTAAAAGGAAAAAGGAACACATTAAAGAAATTGACGAGGCACTCCAGTCTGTTGGTTGCCTTGACCTGAAAAATCGTAAGTTAGGTGAGCTTTCCGGCGGTGAGCTTCAGCGCGTTATGCTTGTGAATGCCTTGTATCCTCTTCCTGAACTTCTTGTTCTCGACGAGCCTGTTTCGGGTGTGGATGCTAAAGGTAGCGAGATTTTCTATGAAGCAATACTTAATCTTAAAAAGAATTACCATATGGCAATTGCTATGGTATCACACGATTTAGGCATTGTAAAAGAGTATGCAGATAATGTTGTTCTTATAAATAAAACAGTTTTAAAAACCGGCTCTGCGCAAGAGGTTTTTGATTCCGAGGAATTTAAAAAAGTCTTCTTCAGCGTGCCTGAAAGGTGGGCGTGATATGGAGCTTATATATAGTGTTTTTTCCTGCCTTCCCTTTGCGTGGGCTGACTATAAATTTATGGCCAGTGCAGTAATTGCAGTAATGCTTATTGCACCGCTTATGGGCATTTTAGGAACAATGGCAGTAAACAATAAAATGGCGTTTTTCTCCGATGCTTTAGGTCATAGCGCGTTTACGGGTATTGCTCTCGGTGTGGTTTTGGGCATTGAGAACGAATTGATTTCTCTCGTTGCTTTCGGAGTTGTTATTGCTCTTCTTATAACAAAAGTAAAAAACAAAGGTAATACGTCGTCGGATACGGTTATAAGCGTATTTTCTTCCGCAAGTATTGCCGTGGGACTTTTAGTTCTTTCCTATGGTGGCGGCTTTACAAAATACAGCACGTATCTTGTTGGCGATATATTAAGCGTTACAGGCGCAGAAATCTTGTGCCTTTTCATAACTCTTGTTGCGGTTGTTGTTATATGGTGCGTTATTTATAATAAGCTCCTTATAATCTCCGTTAATAAGGAGCTTGCCGCAAGCAGAGGGATTAAAACAGCCCTTTACGAAAATATTTTCGTTGTGGTTGTTGCGGTAGTTGTAATGCTTTCAATAAAATGGGTAGGAATTCTTCTTATAAACTCTCTTCTTATTCTTCCTGCCGCTTCATCCAGAAATGTTACAAAAAACTCCCGTCAATATCTGGCGGTATCTGTTTTGATTTCACTTTTCAGCGCATTGAGTGGTCTGCTTATTTCTTTTTACGCAGATACCTCTGCAGGCGCAACAATAGTTACGGTGTCAGCAATCGTTTTCTTCGTAACTTATATTATTTCAAAGAAAAAATAACCCGAAAGGATGTATATAAATGCTTTTTTCACAGGATATAGGTGTGGATTTAGGTACCGCTAATACACTTGTTTTCGTTAAAGGTAAGGGTATTGTTATAAGAGAGCCTTCAGTTGTTGCTGTTGACGAAAGAACAAATCCTAAAACAGTTGTTGCAGTTGGTGCAGACGCTAAAAGAATGATTGGTAGAACACCTGGCTCAATTACTGCAGTAAGACCAATTAAAGATGGCGTTATTGCCGATTTTGATATGACTGCAGATATGCTTAAGGAGTTCATAAAAAGAGCAATAAGCAGTTCTCCTTTTAACAGAGCAAGAGTTATGATTTGTATCCCATCAGGCGTTACCGAGGTTGAACGCCGTGCGGTGCATGATGCAGCAAAGAGCGCAGGCGCAAGATACGTAAGCCTTATTGAAGAGCCTATGGCAGCGGCAATTGGCGCAGGTCTTCCTGTTCTTGAGGCTACAGGTAGCATGATTGTTGATATCGGCGGCGGTACAAGTGAGGTTGCAGTTATTTCTCTTGGCGATATTGTAACATCAAAGTCTTGCCGAGTTGCCGGTGATAATTTTGATGAAGCTATTATTTCTTACGTTAAAAGAACCTTTAACCTTCTTATTGGCGAACGTTCAGCAGAAGATATAAAATTAAAGCTTGGTTCTGCTTACCCTTATGAAGGTGAAGCAGCAATGGAAATCAAGGGCAGAAACCTTATCGACGGTCTTCCAAAATCAGTTGAAATTACAAGTGAACAGGTGCGTCAGGCTCTTGCAGACCCTGTTGACGAAATCCTTGATTCTATCAGATATACTCTTGACAGAACTCCACCTGAGCTTGCAGCAGATATTATTGAAAGAGGTATAACTCTTACAGGTGGCGGAGCTCTTTTAAGAGGTCTTGATAAGCTTATTGCAAGCGAAACAGGAATGCCTGTTAAGGTTGCGGAGAATCCGCTTGATTGCGTTGTTAACGGAACAGGTATATGTCTTGAAAAAGACCTTTTAGGCTTTAACAAATAAATTTGAGGAAATATTATGAAAAGATTTTTCAGAAGCAGTAGCTTTAAAACCTTGCTTGTAATTGGTGCGGTTGTGCTTCTTGGTGTTGTTCTTGCGGTAGTGAGCCGTAATGCATCATCGCCTCTTACTTCAGCTATAGGTACTGTTTTTTCTCCTCTTCAGAATCTCTCTGCTACAATCTCGGATAGCTTGCAGGAGGTTTCCTTATCATTCCGTTCATCTACTCTTTACAGAGCAGAGATGGTAGAAATGGAAAAAGAGCTTGAGGAATACAGAAAACAGCTTGCAGACTATGGCGAATTAAAAAAGAAGGTAGAAGCATACGAGAATTTCTACGGAATAAAGCAGAAAAATGAAGATTATGAGTTTTGCTACGGCTCAGTTATATCTAAAGATACTGCCGATGCATACGGTTCATTCGTGCTCAACACAGGTTCAAATGATGGCGTAAGCGTAGGCGACCCGGTAATATACGGAGAGTATGTTGTGGGTGTTGTTAAAAAAGTTAATTTTTCCACTTGCGTTGTATATTCTGTGCTTGACCCAAGAGTCAATATAGGTGCATTTGAGTCGGGTACCAAGGAGTATGGCTACGTCAGTGGCGATGCAACTCTTTTCAGTAGCGCAATGGCAAAGCTTTCAGGTCTTAATGCTTCTACGTCTATAGTTAAAGGCGGTATTGTTTGCACTTCCGGTGCAGGCGGAGTTTTTCCAAACGGACTTATTATTGGCGAGGTTGTATCGGTTAAAAATGACGAAGTAACTTCTGCTTATTATGCAGAGGTAAAGCCTTTCTGTATGCCTGACAATGTAACAGATGTTTTTGTTATAACATCATTCGCAGGTCAGGGTGAGGGCGAAATCAAAGAATGATAAAGTAATTTTTGGCGAAAAGAGGTGAATCCCTTGCATTATGATGATAATAAACCGAAATATATACGTTACGCTATGTATGCCGCTCTTGCAGTAGGTGCATTCCTTTTTCAATGCTCCAATATTGCGTTGCCTGAAATTTTCGGGGCGAGGGCATTCCTTCTGTTGCCTTTAAGTGTATGTGTTGCAATGCACGAGCGTGAAATTCCTGCAACAATTTTCGGAGTGTTCTGCGGACTGTTGTGGGACAATGTTTCGGGTGTTGAAGGCTTCAACTCTTTAGTAATAATGATTTTATGTGCGGTATGCAGTATACTTATAAGCCACCTTATGCAGAACAATATTGTTACAGCTTTTGTTTTGAGTGCAGGAACTATTGCCATATATGAATTATTGTATATTGTAGTGAATTTCGGCTTCGGTGGAGCAGGTAATCCTGTAAGGCAGATTTTTACCTTTTATCTACCGTCGTTTATTTATACAATTATTTTTGTTCCCGTGTTTTACGGATTAACCTATTATATTTTCAAAACACATAAAACAGAGTAGGAAAGCATATGTCTATTGAGTTAAGGAAAAAAAGAAGAATAACAGGCACTGTCATTATAGGTATTGTTTTTTTGTTTCTTGTTTTCGCTGTTGGTAAAAACCAACTTATAGATGGTGATAAACACAGAGCAGAAGCAAAAAGCCTTTCTGTTTCCGCAAGTAAGGTTAAAGCCTCACGCGGAGAAATTCTTGACAGTAATGGTAGCCCTCTTGTTGTAAACAGGCAGGGCAACTCTGTTGTGTTTAAATATGCTGAGTTTCCTGAGGCTAAGCATCAGGATAAGCGAAACGAATTAATATACTCTCTTATTAAGCTTTTTGAGGAAAACAAAATTGAATGGATAGACAGGCTTCCTATAATATATGAAAAAGGGAAGCTTGTTGTTGATAAGGATAAAGAGGCGGAGTTTAAGTTTATGGTTTCAGAAACTATGCTTGAACTTGAAAAGGGTGAAAAATCAACACCTGATGAGTGCCTTGATGCTCTTATTGAAAGGTATAAGCTTTCAGAATATTCAAGACAGGATGCAAGAAAAATTGCGTCAGTTTGCTTTGGTATGAAATACCTTGGTTTTTCAACTCCTAATCCATACACCTTTGCGGAAGATGTTCCTGTTGAAATTGTGTCCATTATTATGGAAATGAGCGAAACATATCCGGGCGTGAAATCTGAAACTGTCAGCTACCGCGAATATGACGATACTACAAGCTATTCTCATATTTTAGGTGTTGTAGGCTCAATCAGCGCAGAGGAGTATGAAAGCGAAAAACTTAAGTACGAAGAGAAATTGAAGGACGATTCTCTTACAGCAACAGATATTACCAACCTTAAAAATCACGCTTACTCTCTCAATGACAGATATGGTAAAAGCGGTATTGAAGCAGCTATGGAAAGTTATCTGAGAGGTAAAAACGGTATAAAAACAACAACTACCGCTTCCGATGGCACAGTAAGAGAAGACTTTTTAGTAAAGCCTGAGCAAGGTGCAACAGTTGTTACAACAATCCGCTCTGATGTTCAGAAGGTTGCCGCAGAAGCTCTTGCAGAAATGCTTAGAAGCAACAGAAATTTTTCATATTTTGAATCTGCAGGTGCTGTTGTTGTAATTGACTGCAATACAGGTGCAATCCTTGCCAGCGTTTCTCTTCCTACCTATGATATAACAAGATATTTTGAAGACTATGATTCTCTTGTAAGTGATGTTTCCAGCCCTCTCTGGAACAGAGCTTTGCAGAGTGCGTATGCTCCGGGTTCTACTATGAAGCCTGCAATTGCCCTTGCCGCTCTTGAAGAGGGGAAAATCGATATAAATGGTTCAAGGTATTGCAACCAGACATACGTTTTAGAGGACCAGACTTTTAAGTGTCTTGATTTCCATGGTTACCTTAATGTTACTACAGCCCTTGAAAAATCCTGTAACATTTTCTTCTTTGAAATGGGTAAAGAGCTTGGCATTGATAAAATGAATAAGTATGCAAATCTTCTCGGTCTTGGCCAGAAAACAGGTGTTGAGCTTCCTGAAGCGGAAGGTATGCTTGCAAGTATTGCCAATAAGGAGGCGGCAGGTCAGGTATGGAATCCAGGTGATACCGTTCAGGCGGCAATCGGTCAGTCTGATAACCTTTTCACTCCGTTGCAGCTTGCTAACTATGCGGCTACATTGGCAAATGGTGGTACAAGGTATCAGCCTTATATGATTAAATCTGTATTATCTTCCGATATGTCTGAGGTTATATTTGAAACAGAGCCTAAGGTTATAAATACTCTTAACTGTAGTCAGAAAAATCTTGATATTGTAAAGCAGGGTATGAGACAAGTTATACTTAATAGCTCTTGTCAGTATTATTTTAACGATTGTATTGTTGATGCCGCCGGTAAAACAGGTACATCTCAGGTTAAAAGGACTACAGCCTCAGGGGTAACAATGACATGTAATAACGGTTTCTTTATTTCCTTTGCGCCATATGAGAATCCTGAAATCGCCGTTGCAGTTGTAGCAGAGAATGCAAAAACGGGTAGCGGTACTTCACAGGTTGCAGCAAAGATTTATAACTATTATTTCGGACAGAAAGAGAAAGTTGATGTTTCTCAAACACCAAACTCACTTATAGGATGATTATATGAAAATTATAACTATAGCTTCAGCAAAGGGTGGCGTAGGAAAATCCACTTTTTGTTGCGTAGTAGCAGAAATGCTTGCTTCACAAGGTAAACGAGTTCTTCTTGCCGATATGGATATAGGCGTAAGAAGCCTTGATATTCTTCTCAATGTTTCTGAAAAAACTGTTTATAACTGGGGCGACATTATTAAAGGCAATTGCGACTACAGAAAAGCAGTTGTTGAAGCAAAGAAAGATATTTTCCTGCTTCCAGCGCCAATAGATTTTTCTGCTGACTATACTGTTGACGGCTTTAAAGAGATGATAGAAAGATTCAGGAAAGACTTTGATTTTATTTTACTTGATGCGCCTGCAGGTCTTGAAAGCGGATTTATGCTTGCAGCAGGGGCTACAGATTCCTGTATTGTTATTTCTACGCCTGATGCAATAAGCATAAGAGCCGCATCTTACGCTGCGGAAAAAATGAAAAAATCAGGAATTTCAGATATACGCCTTGTTGTTAATAAATTTAATAAGAAGATACATAAAAACATCAATGTTGATGAATTTATTGATAATGTTGGCGCGCAATTCTTGGGTATTATCCCTGATTCATTGGAGATTTATAACTCTGTAAATGGTAAAAAAATCCCTTATGATTGCAAGGGAAATCAAGCGTTTTTGCGTATTTCAAAACGCATTTCAGGTGAAAATGTTCCTTTCAGAACAAAATTGCTTTGATTTTTATTGACAAAGAAAAGAAGAAAGAATATAATGATTTTTGCAAAGATAGTAGCTACATCTTTTGCCGAAAATAAAACAGGGGAGCTGGCGGACGTCGGCTGAGATAGGAAACAAGCCTTTCCTGACCCTAATAACCTGATGCGGATAATGCCGCCGTAGGAAAAATATCTTCTGGAAGTATCTCCCTATGGCAATGTTACCGCCGTAGGGAGATTTTAATTCGGAGGAAATTTTATGGAAAATTTAACAAAAAAACAAAAAATTATTCGCCTTGTGGAAACTGCGCTTATGTTGGCTCTGTCAACAATTCTTGCAGAGTTACCTGTAATCAGTTTTCCTTTTGGTGGAAGCGTAACAATATTCAGTCAGGTGCCGATGGTGGTGGTTTCCTATCGCTATGGTGTTAAATGGGGTGCGTTTGCAGGTCTTTCGATGGGTATTATTCAGATGCTTTTCGGTCTTGGGAATTTTGCGTATGTGAGCGGAATTGTCGCATACCTTATTCTTATTTTTGCCGACTATATAGTTGCTTTCGGTGCTCTGGGCTTCAGCGGAATGTTTAAAAGCAAAATTAAAAATCCTGTTGCTTCAATAGCACTTGGTGCTGCAGCTGTGTCTGTAATCAGATTTTTGTGCCACTTTATAAGCGGTGTTACAATCTGGGGTGATTATGCTGACGGTGCTCAGGCTGTATGGATGTATTCACTTACATATAATGCAGGCTACATGGTTCCCGAAACCATTATAACCGTTGTGGGTTGTGTGGTGCTTGCATCAATATTTGACCTTTCATCGCCTGTAATTAAGGTGAGAAAAGGCAGGAAAGATTGATTTTAATAACAGAAAAGCAAATAATTATGAAACCCGACTGCATTGTTGCACAAAACAATGCGGTCGGATTTGTTTGTTCATACAAAGTTTTTGAAATATAAAAATAATTGTGAAGTATTTTGCGATTTTTGACATATATAGATGGAACTAAATTCCAGAAAGGAAGATAAATATGCGGAAATCCCAAAAATTGTTAGCCCTCATATTAACTGTGCTGACAGTTATGAGTGCATTTTCTGTAGCCACACCTGTTGTGGCGGTTGATTTACAAAGTGCAGTTTCAGAAGAAATTGTACCGGCAGATGAAGATAAAATTACAGAATCTTTGTCGGAATCTTCTGATGCTGAGCCTACAATAATCGGTGAAGACGAAAGCCGAAGAACAGCAGACACAAAGCACTTCATAATGAGCGACGGTACAAGAAAAGCCGTCATATACGGTAACAATGTTCACTATGAAGAAGACGGAAAATGGATTGATATTGATAATACACTTTCTTACGATAAGGAAAAGAAAGAATACAAAAACACAAAGAACAGCTTTAAAGCTACATTCAAGGAAGATTTTGGCGAAGAAAATCTTTTCACACTCGAAAACGAAGGCTACACAATTTCATGGGAATACGAAGGAAATTCCTTGAGAAAAGCTGTTACAAAAGCCGAATACAAGGAGAAAGAAAAATCTCAGGATAAGATAATAAAATATGCTGAGAAATCCGAGGACAGAATCAAGTACAAAAACTTTGAATCGGATTGCGAATTAGAATATGTAGTTACAGATACCGGAGTTAAGGAGAATATTATTCTCAACAAAAAAACAAATAAAAATGAATTTACGTTTATTGTAACTGCAGAGGGTCTTACTCTCATTAAGAATGAGGACGGCAGTATTTCTGCAAAGAATGTAGATGGTAAAGAAATATTCTTTATTCCTGCTCCGTTTATGTATGACTCAAAAGATGTGTATTCCTATGATGTTTCATATGAAATCAGCGAGAAAAACGGAAAATACATGATAACAATTATCGCAGATAAAGATTGGCTTGAGGATGAAGCCCGTGCATATCCTGTGGTTATTGACCCTGTGATACGCACCAAGCAAACCAAAACATCTGTTTCATCAACCTTTGTTACATCGGCTGTGCCGGGTGCAAACTATGGTAGCCGTCAGGATATTTACATAGGCCACGAATCTGCTAACTATGGCACATGCTACGCCATGTTTAAAAATACACTGCCAACACTCAACAAAGGTGATATGGTTGTAGGTGCGTACCTTAACCTGTACCTTTATGGCACAAGCTTTGATGGCGGCAGTAACAGTCGTCAGCTGGATGCACATATCATAACATCAAGCTGGGCAGAGAACTCTGTTACCTGGAACACAAAACCTACATACAATAGCGTTATCACCGACTATATGTTTTTAGAAAATGGCTACAACGACTGGCTGAGTCTTGACATCACAAAGGCTGTAAAAGGTTGGTATGAAGGCTCTTTCACAAACCACGGTATTCTTATTAAAGAGCATGACGAAAGTCTTACACCTGCAAGAGGTATTTTCTGTTCTGAAAATGCCACAAATGTAACAAGTGCCTATCCAGTCATCGCTATTGACTACCGCAACAACAAAGGCGTGGAAGGTTATTGGAGCTATACAAGCTTTTCAAACGGTGTTGGCGGTACAGCAAGCGTAAACGATTATTCAGGTAACCTTGTTTATACAATACCTATCGCTTCATCTGTAAGCGAAATTATGCCTGTTTCTCTCAGCCTTGTGTATAACACCTACAGTGCAGGCGAAATATATACAGCAGGTAAAAATAACTCTAACCTCACAAGCGCCGGAAAAGGCTGGAAGCTTAACTACCAGCAAACACTCCTTCCCTCTTCAAACTATGGCCTTACGGGCGAAGATGCCACAAATTACCCGTATGTTTATACCGATGGGGATGGTACAGAGCATTACATAGCAAAATTCACTGAAAACGGTCAGACTGTATATAAGGATGAGGATGGTCTCGGCTACACATTTACTCATCTTGGAACAGCAATAGCGGAATACAAGCTGGCGCAAGATGACGGCTCATTTATGTATTTTAACAGTAACGGCAACCTTACTCACATATACGACAACAGCGGTAACAGAATTCTTATTACATACGATTCAACAGGTAAAAAGCTTACTAAAATCACTGACGGCACAGGTCATACCTTTACTATTTCATATATATCCGGAACAAACTACATTTCAACAATTGAAGATAATGCCGGCAGAAAGGTAAACCTGACTGTAAGCGGTGGTTTGACACAGATTTCGATGATTGATGGCAGCAAGGTATACTTGCGTTATCACGATACAACCGAAAACCTTTTATACTATGTATGGAGTTCAGACGGTATCGGCAGAACCTTTTTATATACATCTAAAAATACCGGCAGAAGAGTTTTCAGAACAATGGATTTTTCTGCAGATGATGTTAACCTTACAAACTACATTTTAGGTCAGGTAACAACCTTTAACCGTTCGCGCTACAATACCACAACTATACGCACACCCGGTATTGACGGAGTTAATGGCGATATTAATGGTTTATATGAAAATGATGATATTGTTACTACCTTGCAGTTTGATAATTTCGGCAGAACATTATCGCAACAGGTCTCTTACGGCAATGACGAAGCTGTTGGCGCAGGCACATATACCTACACAGGTGATGATAAGGAAGAAAGCCGAAACAGAATTGCAAGCTCTGCAACACTTAATAAAAACACGGTAAACCTGCTCACAAACGGCAACGCAGAAAGCACAACAGGCTGGACAACAAACAGTGTTTTGGGTGGAGTTACGCATACCTATGGAGCCACTACGAATGTAGCTTATGTAGGTAAATATAGCCTTAAGCTGACAAATACCGCTGTTACAAGCGATGGTTATTCTTATGCAGCTCAAACCGTAAGCGGGTTAAAGGAAAAATGCAATTATACATATTCTGCCTATGTTAAAACAGAAAATATATCATTATTTAATTATAATGAATATAAAGGTGCCTATCTTATGATGGTAGCCAGAGGCGCCGACGGTAGCTACAAATTAACTCAGCGTTCAACCCAAATCACAACAAATACGGATATCGCAATTAATAACGGTTGGCGCAGAATAAGCATGACTATGAATATACCCGAAAACACCTCATATGTCGTTATGTATATCATATTATGCAATGCTACGGGTACAACATATTTTGACGGTTTACAGCTTGAAGAAGGCACAACGCCAAATAGCTTAAACCTTCTTGAAAACGCAAGCTTTGAAAAATACACCTCTACAGGCATTACAGGTTGGACTGCGACAGGCTTCACCTACGCTGCAGGAACAAACGGTGTAACAACAACCGCCCATAAAGACGGCTCTACCGCAATAAGGATTGCAGGCTCAAGTACCGGTACAAAAGGTTTTTACCAGCTTATCCCTGTAGCATCAAACCCTGATGATACATACATTGTAAGCGGATGGGGAGCGGCATATGCGGTAAACAAGTCCTTCCATAAGAAATTAAAATTTGAAATTGCAGTACAAGTTAACTACAGTTGCAGTGATAACACAACAGTTTGGCAGGATAAGGATTCTGCTGTGTTCAACACCACTGTGGCAGATTGGCAATACGCCTCCTCTGCCTTCAGCCTTGCGTATAAAAAAGAGCCGGGTGATACAAAGACCTACACCCCTACTCACATTTTGGTTACGCCAAGGTATAACTATCAGGCAAACTATGCGTATTTTGACCATATTCAGCTCATAAAGGATGTTGCATCAAGCTATGTTTACGATAGTGAGGGCAACGTAACCTCAGTTTCTGCAAATGCTGAGCAAAAAAACAATATGACCTACGACGGTGAAGACCTTAAAACCTACAAGGATGCTGCAGGGCAAACCACAAGCTACACCTACGACACTAAGCACAGGTTAACTCAGGTTAAATCACCGAAGGGTGTTAAGGAGAACTATACCTATAATACAGCTAACGGACTTGTAACGGCAGTTGAAACAGTAGGCACAGGAAATGAAACAATACGCTCAAGCACAACATACACCGGTGATTATTCATCAGGCACCACAATCCTTACTGCAGGTGCATACGTATACAAAACCACAAACGAGCTTGGTAAAACCACCACCTACGGTCACTATCTGGATACAGGTGCACCGTCAAGTGTAACCGATGCCAACGGAAACAAAACAACCTATACCTACACAGATAACACACATACAAAGCTCCTTAATGTTACAAGTGGAAATACAAAAGTTGCATACTCCTACACAGGCAACAGAGTTTCGCAAATACTGTTTAGCGGAATAGCAGACAACAAAAAGGAAACATACAGCTTCGGTTACGATAGCTTTGGTAACGTTCAAACAACAAGTATAGGTCAGGGAAATAACAAAAAAACC
>JAZNME010000043.1:0-25276 GCA_045579445.1 Acutalibacteraceae bacterium
CGAAGGCTATGACCTTGAACTTGGTTCAGGTAGCTTTATCCCCGGCTTTGAGGAGCAGGTTATCGGTCACAAAGTTGACGAGGAATTTGATATTGACGTTACTTTCCCCGAAGACTACGGCTCAGAAGAACTTGCAGGTAAAGCAGTTGTTTTCAAAATCAAACTTCATAAGATTATGAAGAAAGAACTCCCCAAATATGATGATGAGTTCGTTAAAGATGTAAGCGAATTTGACACTGTTGCAGATTACGAAAAACATCTTGAAGAAGAAATCAAAGCAAGAAAAGAAGCTGCTGCAGACCGTGCATTCGAAAGTGCAGTAATGGATACTCTTGTTGATAATGTTGTTGCAGAAATTCCTGCAGTAATGATTGAAAAAGAAATCGACAACCAGATTAACGAGTTTGAATACAGACTTCGTTCACAGGGTATGTCAATGGATATGTATCTTCAGTATCTCGGTATGGATGTTGCTGCTCTTCGCGACAGCTATAAGGAAGGCGCTGAGAAACAGGTTAAGCTTCGTCTTGCTCTTGAAAAGATTACAGAGCTTGAGAAAATTGAAATCTCTGAAGAAGATATCGAAACAGAGCTTAAGACATATGCAGATGCATACAATATGCCTATTGCAAAAATTAAGACTCTTGTTTCTGCAGAAGATGTTAAGGCAGACCTTGCTTGCAGAAAAGCTATGGATATCGTAAAGGATACAGCTGTTGCAGGTGCAAAGAAGAAGGCTGCTCCTAAGGAAGAGGCTGAAGCTGAAGAAAAACCTGCAAAGAAGCCTGCTGCTAAGAAGACTGCAGCAAAGAAGGCTGATGCAGAAGAAAAACCTGCAAAGAAGCCTGCAGCTAAAAAATCAACTGCAAAGAAAGCAGCAGATGCTGAATAATTAAACTACTTATATGCCGCCGCAGTTTATCCTGAGGCGGTATAAGTGTCTTTAAGAGGATTGTTTAAAATCTGAAAAACAACCAATAATCTTATAAAATCATTATTTCAGGAGGTCATATTATGGCACTTGTACCTTATGTTATTGAGCAAACCAACCGTGGTGAGCGTCAGTACGACATTTTTTCAAGACTTCTTAATGACAGAATCATTGTTCTTTCTGATGAAGTGAATGATGCAACCGCAAGCCTTGTTGTTGCTCAGCTTCTTTATCTTGAGGGTCAGGACCCTGAAAAAGATATCAGCTTTTATATCAACAGCCCCGGCGGAAGCGTTACAGCAGGTATGGCTATTTACGATACAATGCAGTATATCAAGTGTGATGTTTCAACTATCTGTATGGGTATGGCAGCATCTATGGGTGCATTCCTTTTCTCTGCAGGTACAAAGGGTAAGAGATATATTCTTCCTAATGCAGAGGTTATGATTCATCAGCCTCTTGGTGGTGCAAAGGGTCAGGCAACAGAAATTCTTATTGCTGCCGACCACATTAAGCGTACAAAAGAGCGTCTTAATAAAATTCTTGCTGAAAATACAGGCAAGACAATTGAAGAAATCTATGTTGATACAGAGCGCGATAATTGGCTTACTGCAGAGGAAGCAGTCGCATACGGTATCGCAGATAAAATTATCGAAAAAAGATAGTCAACTAAAAATATTCGGAGGTACTTTTTTTGGCACGAGAAGATAACGAAAAGAAGGTGCGTTGTTCCTTCTGTGGCAAATCACAAGACCAGGTTCAGAAAATGATTTCAGGTCCCGGTGTGTTTATTTGCGACAGTTGTGTGGAGCTTTGCATGGATATTGTTGAGGGTATACCTACTCAGCAGAATGCAATAAAACCAAAGCCTGCAAAGAAGCTTCCCAAACCTAAGGAAATAAAAGCTCAGCTTGACGAATATGTTATCGGGCAGGAGCACGCAAAGGAAGTTCTTAGCGTTGCAGTTTACAACCACTATAAAAGAATATATTTAAAATCTCCCGATGATGTTGAGATAAACAAGAGCAATGTTCTTATGTTAGGTCCAACAGGTGTTGGTAAGACTCTTCTCGCATCAACTCTTGCAAAGATTTTAGAGGTGCCATTTGCTATTGCAGATGCTACAACTTTAACTGAAGCAGGTTATGTTGGTGAAGACGTTGAAAACATCCTTCTTCGTCTTATTCAGGCGGCAGATTTTGATATTGAAAGAGCAGAACGCGGTATTATTTATATTGACGAAATAGATAAAATCGGCAGAAAATCTGAAAACACATCAATTACCCGTGATGTCAGCGGTGAAGGTGTTCAGCAGGCTCTTCTTAAAATTATTGAGGGTACAGTTGCTAATGTTCCGCCTCAGGGTGGCAGGAAGCATCCTCAACAGGAATTTATCCAAATAGACACATCAAAAATCCTCTTTATTTGCGGCGGTGCTTTCGCAGGCATTGAAAAGCTTGTTGAAGATAGAATGGGCAAGACGGTTCTTGGTTTTGGCGGTGAGCTTCACTCAAAAACAGAGCTTAAGAATATGGATATGTATGCCCATGTTATTCCTCAGGATTTAGTGAAATTTGGTCTTATTCCTGAGCTTGTAGGTAGAATTCCTGTTATAACAAGCCTTGAGAATTTAGATGTTAACGGTCTTGTTAATATCATTACAGAACCTAAAAATGCTCTTTTAAAACAGTATAAGAGCCTTCTTAAAATGGATAAAGTGGAGCTTGATTTTACCGAAGAAGCAATAAAAAGGGTAGCAGAGCTTACTATAGAACGTGAAACAGGCGCGCGAGGCCTTCGTTCTATTATGGAAAGTATTCTTATCCCTATTATGTACAAGGTTCCCTCAGAATCAAATGTTGAAGCAGTTAAGGTTACTGCAGATGTTGTAGACGGCAAGTCTGAACCAACATATATCAAAAAGCCTAGAGTGGGTAAAGCAGATCCGAACCAGCCTTAAATAGCGATATTTCGGTGCTTTTGCCCGATTTGCCCTTGAAAGGCGACAGGATTTACGAGTATTTTAACGAAATATGAGTGGAAAAGACTATCCCAAAATCTGATTCGGATACACTTTACTCACTCTAAGAAAATAAAGCGGTATAAACTTACTTGGGGAGTCATAAGACTCCCCAAAAATTACATATAACTACGGAGTATATATATGCAAGATAAAATTTATCAACCTGAGGCTTTGCCTGTGTTAGCTTTAAGAAATCTTGTGATTTTCCCTGAACAGACAATAAGCTTTGAGGTTGGCAGATTAAAATCAATTCGTGCAATTAAATCTGCTCTTGATACAGAGGAAAGAAAAATTTTCCTTGTTTCTCAGCAGGATGCTTTAATAGAAGACCCATCTTTTAGCGATTTAAGCAAGGTTGGTGTTGTAGCAAGAGTTCAGCAGGTTAGCGGCTCTACTGAATCCAATAGTTTTGAAATTGTTGTTGAAGGTCTTTACAGAGCAGTTATTTCTGAATCTATCAGAGAAAAAATTTCTCTTAAGGCATTTGTTCAGCGTGTACCTGAAATTTATCCTGATGATAAAGATTTTACAACCATTGCAACTTTAAGGACATTAAAAAATAATTTTGATAAATTCCTTTCTGTTAGCCCTCGTATAGCACCTGAAATATTCCTCTCAATTCTCGAAGAAGAGGAGATTGCCGTTGCTACTGACGATATTGCAGGTCATTTCCATTTCCCTGTTAAAGATAAGCAGGCGCTTCTTGATGAATTAGATGTTCTTAAACGAGCAGAGATGCTTTGTTCCGTGCTTTCGCGCGAAACAGAAATTCTTGCCCTTGAACTTCATATTCAGGATAAGGTTCAGGAGAGAATGGATAAAAATCAGCGCGAATATTATCTTCGTGAGCAGATAAAGGCAGCGTCTGTGGAATTAGGCGAAGATGATTCTCCTGTTGCGGAGGCGCAGAAATATAAAGATAAAATTTCTGCTCTTCCAATAGATGAAAAGTCAAAGAAAAAGCTTTTCGATGAGTGCGAAAGGCTTATAAAAACAAGTCAGGGCTCACCTGAGGCAAATGTTGCAAGAACATATCTTGAAAGAGTAACAAATCTTCCTTGGGGTGTTTTAACAGAGGATTCTCTTGATATTGCTAAAGCTCGCAAAATTCTTGAAGCAGACCACTATGGTCTACAGGAAGTAAAAGAGCGTATTTTAGAGCTTATTGCAGTCAAAAAACTGGCTCCTGATGCTAATGCTCAGATTCTTTGTCTTGTTGGCCCACCGGGTGTTGGTAAAACATCTATCGCGAAATCTCTTGCAAAAGCCCTTGGCAGAAAATATGTGCGCATTTCTCTTGGTGGTGTTCATGATGAAGCAGAGATCAGGGGACACAGAAAAACATATATAGGCTCAATGCCCGGTAGAATTATCACTGCAATTGAGCAGGCAGAAACAACTAATCCTTTGATTTTGCTTGATGAGATAGATAAATTAGGCAGTGATTACAAGGGCGATCCGTCATCTGCGCTTCTTGAGGTACTTGATGGTGAACAAAACAATACATTTACCGACCATTATGTAGATGTGCCATTTGATTTGAGTAAAGCTCTTTTTATTACAACTGCAAATGATGCTTCTCAGATTCCCGGTCCGCTTTTTGATCGTATGGAAGTTATTGAGCTTTATAGCTATACTGCAGAAGACAAATTCCTTATTGCCAAAAAGCACCTTGTTCCCAAACAGGTTAAAAACTTTGGAATGAATTCAAAAATGATTCGCTTTACCGATGCTGCTCTTCGTGAGCTTATTTCAAGCTATACAAAAGAAGCTGGTGTCCGTACTCTTGACAGAACAATTACAAAAGTTATACGTAAAGTGGCGGTTAAGTTTGCAGAGGGCTTTGAAGGCAAGTTTACTGTGGATATTGCTGCACTTAATGAGCTTCTTGGCACACCAAAGTATAAAAATTCAAAACTTCACCTTGACGATATGATAGGTGCCGCAAACGGCCTTGCATGGACTGCTGTTGGCGGTGAAATGATGCAGATTGAGGTTGCTGTGCTTGAAGGTACAGGCAAGCTGGAGCTTACAGGCTCTCTTGGTGATGTTATGAAAGAATCTGCTAAAGCTGCAGTTTCGTATATCAGAAGTAAAGCAAGGAATTTGAATATTGATGGTGATTTCTACAAAACCAAGGATATTCATATTCATGTTCCTGAAGGTGCTGTGCCAAAGGATGGTCCGTCTGCAGGTGTAACAATTACAACCGCTCTTGTTTCAGCCTTAACAGGCAGACCTGTTAATAAAATTGTTGCAATGACAGGTGAGATTACCCTCAGAGGCAGAGTACTTGCTATAGGCGGTCTTCGCGAAAAATCAACTGCTGCCTTCAAGAATGGTATGAAAACAGTTCTCATTCCTGAAGAAAACAAGGCAGACCTTGATAAAATTAACGATACAGTGAAAAGTTCAATAGAGTTTATTCCTGTTTCAAGTCTTGATGAGGTTTTGTGCGTTGCTTTAGGTGATTTCGAAACGACTGATAGTGCCAAAACCAACTCAAATAAAAGAAAAGCAATAAACAAAACCGATGTTGAAAAGCAAAGCGGTGTTTATTGCCGTGAGGTATAAAATGAATTATAACAAGGTAGAGTTTGAAGCCGCTTTCGGCACACTAAAGCAGATTCCTCAATCAGATTTACCTGAGATAGTTTTTGCAGGCAGAAGTAATGTGGGCAAATCCTCAATGCTCAATAAGCTTTTTAACCGCAAAAACCTTGCGAGAGTGTCGTCAATGCCGGGTAAAACAATCACAATCAATTTCTTTAAGGTTGAGGATGTGCGCATTGTTGACCTTCCGGGCTATGGCTATGCAAAGGTTGCAAAAGGGGAGAAGCGCCGTTGGGCAGAAATGATGGAAGGCTATTTCCAATCTCCGCGAAATATAAAGCTTGTGGTCCAGCTTGTGGATATGCGCCATAAGCCTTCTGAGGATGACTATATAATGATGCGCTATCTTCAGGATGCAGGCCTTCCATTTATTGTTGCCGCTACAAAGTGCGATAAGCTTAATAAAACTCAGTATAACGAGCGTGTTGCAGGTTTAAAAGAGGAATTAGAAGAATTTGGTGATGACCTTGTAATTATCCCTTTTTCTTCCGAAAAAGGCAACGGCGTAGACGAACTGAAGGCACAAATAGAAAAGGTACTATAAAATCAAATGCACACTCTGTAATGAGTGTGCATTTGATTTATTTTTCACTTAAATTAACTCCGTAATAGTGCCTTATATTTAAATCTTCTTCCATATCAAGCCCGTGAGAACCGCTTTCGCCATCAATTTCGTGGCAACCATGGTCCATAGCGTAGCCGTAGAAGGTGTTGTGGTTTTTCCAGTAATGCTTTATTGCGTGCACAAATGCGGCGAAGGCTTCTGTATTACATCTGAGCTCCGCCAATGCTCTTACGCCCTCAGGACCGTGTTTATGCATAAGAGAATCATAATTTCCGTTATATACACAAATTACGTCATATTTATCTTCAGCAATCAACTGGTGGGCTTTAGCATTAACCTTAGCAACTGTGTCATAAATATAGTAGTCCATTTCTCTTTCAAGAAATATCATGGACATGCTTGATTTGGTTTCTGCCACAATCGCAACTTTTTTTCCTTGTCTTATAAGTGCATCAAAAAACGAATCTGTTTTTATAACAGGCTTTTCATACTTTCTTATGCCGTGTATTTCAGGTTGTACACCTGTATAAAAAGTACCAAAACAAACAGGTGTTACAGAGGGCATAACACTTTTTAAAGGAATTTGCACTTGAGTTAGATCAACCACTTCTTTAATGTAGTCAAAGTATTTATCTGCAATCCACATTGCTACTGCATCAGGATTATATATAAACATCCTGTCTGCTTTTTTCCATTTTAGTGCAGTATCAATAAATTTATTTATTTCAGGATTATCATCTGCTGCGGTTTCAGGGGGTGATATACCTAAAGCATAGCATAAACTTCCGCAAACCGTGTCAAGCGAATTGTTGTTATACATAAGCTACCTCGTAAAATTAATTGATTAAATCAATAAACATATTTCTTTCCAGTTCTTCTCGTGGCAAGAATGGTGCCAGATCTTCTAGTGGCGGGCTTACTATTGTACCATCAGGTAACTTTTTAGCACTGCTTTTTGGTTCCCAAACTTGTAAGGTATCTGTGAAAATTTCGCAGAACAACGGTCCCTCTTGAGCAAGTGTTTTTTTCACAACAGACATCATTTCTTTATTGCTGTGAGCTGAATAATATTTATATCCGAAAGCATTTGCAATTTTTTCGAAATCAGGGAACGAAAGGTCATTTGATTCAGGACCTATGCCAACATTTGTGTGTTCGCTGAAAAGGTTGTTTTGTGTTAAGCGAATAGAATGATAACCATTATTGTTGATGAGGTATATTTTTATAGGAAGCTTGTTAGTTTGTATTGTCTGAAGCTCTTGTAAGTTCATCATGATACTACCATCGCCTTCAAGACAAATGGTTGGTTTTTTGCCCGCACTTACACAAAGACCGATTGCTGCGGGTAAACCGTAACCCATACTTGCAATAGCACTGTTAATTATAAATCTGCTTCCTTTTTGGATGTTGTAGCATTGATTACCAACAACGCAACATGCACCGTTTGAAACTGCTGTTAAACTATTTTCAGAAAGCTGAGAGCTTAAATAATCAATGAAAGCATATACATTAGCCGTTGTTCCGTTTTCCTCATAGTGGCGAGGAAGAACAACAGGGTAATCTTTTTTCCAGTTTTCACAAGCCTTAAGCCATGTTTCGCTTGCTGTTATCGGTTCTTTGATGAAAGCATCAAGTTTTTTTAGGAAATCCTTTGCATCTGCCCATATAGGCATGTCAACATGGATTGTATGTTTTTTCATTTCGGCAGGATCAATATCTACCATAATAACTTTAGCTTCTCTTGCCCAGGTTTTAAAATTGTAACCTACTTGTCTTATGGAAATGCGTGTTCCGATAGCAAGAATCAAATCTGCGTTCTGAATAGCCCAGTTGCCTGGTCTGTCGCCCATATTTCCGGCTCTTCCGCAATAAAGAGGGTGCTCATCTTCAATAAGGTCAACGGCGTTCCAATATGTAACAACAGGAATATTCAGTTTGTCTAAAATTTTTCGGAAGTTCTCATAACCACCGGAAAGACGTATACCATTACCCGCGTATAAAACAGGACGTTTTGCTTCTTTTATTTCTTTAATAACTGTAGCAATAATTTCATTATCAACCTGAGGAGGAAGATTTATATCGTATTCTTCAGAATTGTAGCATTGAAGATTATCGGTTTCGATAATTGCTCCCTGAAAATTTACGGGGATATCAATCCACACAGGGCCGGGTCTGCCTGTTGTTGCAAGGTGCCAGGCCTTTTCAAGAATATAACGTATTTTATCAGGGTCCTCTACCATAACTGCGTATTTTGTCATTGGTTCAACTGATTTTACAATATCATATTCCTGGTCGCCAACGGCGCGGAGAGGTAGACCATCAGTGAACTGCATTGCATATCTTGCGGTGGTATCATATCGAACCTGACCGCTGATTACAAACATAGGTATTGAATCAAGCCAACCGCCAACAACACCGGTTATAGCATTTGTTCCACCGGGACCTGTTGTAACACATAAAGCGGCAATTTTATTATTGAGCCTAGCATAGCTTTCTGCAGCGATGGCGCTTGCTTGCTCATGATGGTTGTAAGTTACTGTTAATCCGTCTTTATGACCAAGTGCATCGTTTAAATGCATAGCTCCGCCACCGACTACGCTGAAGCAATCGGTAACACCTTTATTTACAAGAAATTCAGCTACATAATCTGCAAGTCTTATTTTCATATAAATTACCTTTATTCTTTGGTATCAGGGGATTCGTCTTCAAAATTGAGTCTTTCCTCTTCAACAACAAGAGGTCTGTTCATAAGACGGGTGTTCATGTTCATTATGTACTCTCCCAAAAAACCGAGGAAAAAGAGCTGGAGAGAGCATAAAAAGCTGAGGATTATAATTGTTGGAGCGGCACCGCCTGGGAATCTGTCCCACCAGACAAGCTTCATCATCAAATATAATATGCCAACAAGGAAACTTATTATAGCAGCAGAGAAGCCAACAAATGTAGCAATTCTTAACCCTGCTTTTGTGTATGAGGTGAAGCTGAGCATAGCTGCATCATAAAGCGTGAAGAAGTTGTTGTGGGTTTTTCCTGCAGCACGTTTTTGCTGAGTATATTCAATATCTTTTCTTTTATAACCTAACTCTGCAACGATACCGCGTATAAACGGGGTAGGGTCGTTAAGATCTCGCAGAACCTGAACAAAACTTTTATCATATAGAGCAAAGCCTGTAAAATGCTCAATTTGCTCAACAGATGAGAGCTTTTTAATAACTTTATAATAGCAAGTTCTGAAAAATCTCATGATTTTATTTTCTTTGCTTGCACTTTTTATTCCGCAAACAATTTTGTATCCGTTTTCCCATTCTTCAACAAATTTCGGTATCATTTCAACCGGATCCTGGAAGTCTGAAGCCATTAAAATTGTGCAATCGCCTGTTGAAGAGAGAATGGCATGGTAGGGTGAGTTGAACTGACCGAAATTTTTGGCGTTTAATATAGCTTTTACTTTAGAGTTTCTTTTGCATATTTCTCGTATAAGAACGCGGGTATTATCTGTTGAGCAGTTATCAATTATGAGTATTTCGTAATTGTAACGAGATAAGTTTCTTAAGGCCTCTTCTACTGCTTGGGTTATACCTACAATGTTTTCCTCTTCGTTGTAGCAAGGTAAAACAACGCTGATTGTTTTAGTGTTCATTTACTTAACCTACTTTATATAAATTCAATATTTGCTGATTTTAAATATGCTATTTCTACATGGTTCCCAAATCGATTTTGAATAATTTCTGATATTTCATCAGTGTAACCCGGTGCAATAATAAGAATACAATCAACCGGTTCCTTAAAGAAATGTTCGGGAGCTACTATTGGAATGTGGGAGGAGGGTGCATATTTATTCTGCTTAAATGGTGCAGAGTCAATTATGTATGCTACTCCACTTTGAATATTAAGTGTTGATAATGCTGTGAAGGATTGATGACTAGCACCCCAAACAGCAATTTTTTTGTTATTGGTAATTCTCGTGTCTATATAGGAATTTAATTGGTTTTTCAATAAAGAAAAATTATTTTTCAATCCGGATACATCTACTGGTTTTCTTTTTTTTACGATTATTGAAATAGTATCACGATTTATTCGCTCTTTTTCTAATACTTGAAAACCATTTTTTTCGAAAAGGAAGCATAGTGTTTCTTCTGTGTAATTAGCTATATGGTCACGAATCAACTCATAAAAAGAGTTGTTTTCAAGTATATATTCAAAGCTTGGAACTGTTACTAAACCGATTCCGTCTTCTGCTAGGTTGTTGTATATACATTGTAGCATATCATTAGGTTTGGGTTGATGTTCTAAAAAATTAAATGACAGAAAAGCATCAAAAGGGGCATTTTTTATTTTATGATTTCCGTTTTCTGCAAAATCTTGTTCAATAGAAAGGTTTTTCAATCTTCCTAATTTAACGAGAGCCGTTTTGTTTTCTATGCCATAGCATGCAACTGGGAATTCTGTTAAAGTTTGTAGAAACTCACCTTGACCACAACCAATTTCAATTATTTTTTTTGAGGTAAGATTATATTTATCTATAAGGTGTTTGTATTGCGTTCTTCTTAGTTGGGACATTGTAGTGCTATATCCACCTGAGCGTATTACATCCTTGTAATAACTTACGGGTTCGCAATCAAATTGCACTAAACCGCAATATATGCATTGGTATAAATTTAGATCTATACCGGAATCTTCGTTTAATTCATCAAGATTAGGAATATCCTGTGCACTTGCAGGCATATTGTTGCAAGTCATAATAGGATCAGAAGGTAATTCAGCGTTACATAAGATACATTTACTCATAAGAGCCTCACTCAATATATATTGCAATTTTAACTAAATCATCGGGCTTTTTTTTCATTAGTTCTATAGCATCCGGAATACTTTCAAGCCCTGTGAATTTATGGGTAATTAATGGTTTAACATCAACTCGGCCATATTGTACCATTTTCATCATTCGTTCGATACGGGCACGTCCACCTTTGGCTAATTCGGTATGGATTGTTTTTCCTGCCATACCTCTGCCACCTGAAAATTTAGGGAAAAGCAGGTTTCCTGAACCACCGTAATAATTGACATTGGATATTGTGCCGATGCCATATTTTACTACATCTACTGCTTGGGTGAAAACTTCGTCATTTCCACCGGCGATTATAACTGAATCGGAACCTGTATAGTCAGTTAGTTCTAAAATTCTTTCTGTTACATTGTGTTCTTTATAGTTAACAATATCTGTTGCACCATATTTTTTGGATAATTCAATTAATTTAGAACGACTGCCTACAGCAATTATTCTCGCTGCTCCAAGACAACTTGCAGCTGCAATAGCCATTAATCCTATAGGACCTATTCCGAAGACACAAACAGTATCACCTGTGTGGATATTTGCATATTCTGCACCGGTAAAACCTGTCGTAAGAACATCTACACACATCAAAGCCTCTTCTAAGGAAACATCATCGGGAATGTGAGCAAGATTGGTTTCAGCATCTTCAATTGAAAAATACTCAGCAAATACACCCGGTGAAGTTCTGCCTAATTGATGTCCTGAAAAATTGGTTTTTGCGTGGCGATCATTTCCTTCTTGAACAGCTTTTTCTCTCCAGTTTGGAGTAATAGCAGGTACAGCAACAATATCACCCACTTTGAAATCTGTAACAAGATCACCTATTTCTGTGATTTGTGCGATACATTCATGACCAAGAATATGATTCTCTTGCTTCGGTTCACTTAATGTTATTGTATGTATATCAGAGGAGCAGGTGGATATCAGAATAGGCTTCAAAATGGCGCCGTATGGTTGTTTCAACACCGGGGCAGGAACATCTTTCCAAATAAGCTTATTTTGTTTTTCAAATATTAGTGCTTTCATTCATATTTCTCCGCTGGATTTGTATTTTTTTATCATATTTAAAATGTTACAACAAAAATCACTTTCTTGAAAACCATCAATGTATTGATAAATTCTTTCTGTTGAGGGACAGATGCTCACGGGTGGTTCGGTAGCAACCCTTGTACCAAAGGATAAAGTTCCTGTTCTATCGCAGGAATTATAAATATCGAATACAAATTCCCTTAATGGTTTTGTTGTTTTGCTTGCTATGTTATATATATCAGAAGGAGCATTACTGTTCAATAACGCTATAATTATTTTTACTGCATCCTTAACATAAAGAAAATTCCAAAGCTGCTCGCAGGTTGAAAGAGCCATTGTATTATTGTCAGAAAGTGTTTTTATGCAGTTTGAAACTAAAGTCCATGGGTGGTCATTTTCACCATAAACACTAAAAATACGACCATGATAGTATGTTATCCCTAAAGAATTTGAAATGTCATAAGCTTTTTTCCAGACTTCGAGCTTGGCCCTTCCGTATTCTATTAGTGGTGTGCATACGGTTGTTTCATAGATTGTTCCGTTGTGGGAACCATATTCTGCTTGGCTTCCTGCAAAGAAGAATTTAGAACAATCTATTTTTTTTGCAAAGCGCAGACAGTTGAGGGTATTGTTTATGTTTTCTTCTTGGATAGTTTTGTTTGATCTACCAGAAGCTCCAATACCATCCCAACCTAAATGAATAAAATAGTCAGCTTTACCAATTTTTTTTGTAAGATTGTAAATGTTTTTGATATCTTCTGTTAGTATTTCAACACACAGATTGTTATCAAATATATGTCTTTTTAAGCTGGATGGGCGTACAACAGCATATACTTTATAACCATTTTTTGTAAGTTCTGTTACAAGGTGTTGTCCTATAAAACTTGTTGCCCCCGTAACAACAGCTCTTTTAATGTTTTTCATATTATTCAACCGCTTCAATTATGGTTTTAGCCATATATCTTAACATATCGTCTGTCATTCCGGGATAAACACCAATCCAGAAAGAATTGTTCATTACCTGGTCTGTAACAGTAAGGTTGCCTACAACTCTGTAACCCTCTCCTGATTTTCTCATTTCATCAAAAACAGGCTGGCGTATAATGTTGCCGGAAAAAAGCATGCGTGTTTGTACGCCTTTTTCTTCACAATATTGAACAACCTTGTTTTTTGAAACACCATCTTTACAGGTAATCATAAAACCAAACCATGAAGGGTCGCTGTTTTCACAAGCCTCAGGAAGAATGAGTTTATCTTCAACACATTTGAGTAAGCTTTTCAATGTGTTGAAGTTCTCTTTTCTTTTTTCAACAAAAGAGGGGAATTTATCTAACTGAGCGCAACCAATAGATGCCTGCATTTCAGTAGCCTTAAGATTAAAGCCAAAATGGCTATATACATATTTGTGGTCGTAACCTAACGGTAATTCGCCATATTGCCTGTCGAAACGATGACCGCAAAGATTATCCATTCCTGAAGGGCAAGAGCAGTCTCTTCCCCAGTCTCGCATGGAACGCACAATTTTATGTAAAAGTGGATTTTTGGTGTATACTGCACCGCCTTCACCCATCGTCATATGGTGAGGTGGGTAAAAACTTGATGTGCCGATATCGCCAACAGTGCCTGTAAACATTGTTTGGCAATCGATTGTATATGTGCTTCCTAAAGCATCGCAGTTATCCTCGATAAGCCAGAGGTTGTTTTTATCGCAAAAATCTTTTACAGCTTTAAGGTTGAACGGGTTTCCTAACGTATGAGCAATCATTACTGCCTTCGTTTTTTCGCTTAATGCATCTTCAAGTTTAGTTATATCAATGTTGTATTGCGGGATTGTAATATCAACAAAAACAGGCACAGCGCCATATTGAATTATAGGTGTAATTGTTGTAGGAAAGCCTGCGGCAACAGTTATAATTTCATCGCCACGTTTTACAGCTCTGTCTTTAAGAAGCGGTGAGGTAAGAGCCCAGAAACCAAGAAGATTAGCAGATGAGCCTGAGTTGACCAAGGAAACATATTTAGTTCCTAAATATTCACCTAACTTCTTTTCGAATTCCTCACAGTATCTTCCTGATGTTAACCAGAAATCAAGCGCAGAATCTGTAAGGTTCTTCATTTCTTCTGCATCAAAAACCCTGCCTGCATATGAAATTCTGTCACCTTCTTTGTAAGGCGGCTTTTGCATGAAATTATTGTAATATTCCTCAACTAATGAGAGAATTTTTTCTTTTGCTTGTTCTTTAGTAAGGTTTTCTAACATTTTTCTGCCCCTGTTCCGAGAAAGTCATTTATTTGTTTTGTCATTATATCCGCAATGTTTCCGTTGCTCTCAAAAACCTTGGTCCATTCAACAGTTTCTTCAACTGCCTTTTCTACATTCCATACGGGTTTCCAACCGAAAATAGATTTAATTTTCTGTGTATTAAGTCTTAAGAATGACGCTTCATGTGGTGCATTTTCTTCACAAACGTTAATCCACTTTAAACCATTACCCCAGGCATTGCAGAACATTGTTGCAAGGTCTCCTGTTGTGCGACAGTCGCATTCATCAGGTCCCACATTGTAGTAACCTTGAATTTCAGGGTTATGATACTGCTTTTCGGCAATAGTCATATAAACTGAAAGAGGCTCAAGAACATGCTGGAATGGTCTTGTTGAATAAGGATTACGTATTATAATATCTTCCTTTTTCATTGCAGCACGTACGCAGTCAGGGATAAGTCTGTCGTTAGCGAAATCACCGCCGCCGATAACATTTCCTGCTCTTGCGGTTGAAACTGCAATATTACTCTTATCAAAAAAGGATTTTTTATAGCTATGTGTTACAAGCTCTGAACAAGATTTGCTGTTTGAGTAAGGGTCATAGCCATCCAAAGGCATATCCTCTGTAAAAGCAACGTTTGTATCGCAATTCTCATAAACCTTGTCGGTCGTTACATTTAAAAATGAACGGACACAGTCTGTTTTTCTTATACATTCACATACGTTAACAGTGCCCATAACATTTGTTTCGTAAGTGTATAAAGGGTCTTTATAGCTATCGCGAACAATAGGTTGAGCCGCAAGATGGAAAACTATCTCAGGTTTTTCTTTCTCGAAAACTGACAAAAGCATTTCATAATCACGGATGTCAGCTATATATGATTTTATGTGATTGTCTATCCCTGAAAGTTCATAGAGCGAAGGCTGGGTGGGAGGAGTGAGTGCGTAGCCCACAACATCTGCACCCATATCGCAAAGCATTTTACAAAGCCAAGTGCCTTTAAAACCCGTATGACCTGTAACAAGAACCTTTTTGCCATTATAAAAATTATTATTCATAATTACCATACCTTCCATGGTGCTTTGCCGGTGTTCCATAAATCATCAAGCTCTAATTTCTCGCGTAATGTATCAACAGGCTTCCAGAAGCCTTTATGTAAATAAGCGTTCAATTGACCGTCTTTTGCAAGGTTTTCAACAGGCGCTTTTTCAAAAGATGTGCTGTCTCCGTCTATGTAATCAATTACCTGCGGTTCAAGAACCATAAAGCCTGCGTTAACAAGGCTTCCGTCCATATCATTCTTTTCTCGGAATGAAGAAATGTTGTTGTCTTCATCAATATCAAGGCAACCAAAGCGCTGACCGATTGAAACTGCTGTAAGCGTTGCAAGCTGACCCTTCTGTTTATGGAATTCAACAAGCTCAGGGATGTTAACGTCTGCAACACCATCGCCATAGGTGAGCATAAATGTTTCATCGCCGATGTAATCCTTAACGCGCTTTACACGTCCGCCTGTCATAGTATCAAGTCCTGTATCAACAACAGTAACCTTCCATGGTTCAGCGTGCTCAGAATGGATTGTTAATTGATTCGATTTTGTAAAGTCAAAAGTTATATCGGAATGATGCAAAAAGTAGTTTGCGAAATATTCCTTTATGGCATACTGCTTGTAGCCTGCGCAAATAATGAATTCATTAAAACCATAGTGAGAATATGTTTTCATAATATGCCAGAGAATAGGAAAACCACCAACATCAACTAATGGCTTCGGTTTGTTCTGGCTTTCTTCACTGATTCGAGTACCATAACCACCTGCAAGAATAACAACTTTCATAAATTCACATCCCAAGCATATTAAAAATTATTACATGAAAAAATTATTGTATAACTATTCAAACATATAATACCATATTATGTTTGCAAAATAAAGGGGAAGAATAATATATTTTGTCGATTTTATTAACTTTATGTTCGATTACGGAGGTGAATTTATTGACACATAACAAAATTGAATGATATAATTATAAAAAACGGAAAAGGAAACAGTCGATTTACTACAAGCAATATGAAAAATCTTTTGGATTCAATTTATTATAATGCCGGGAATTTTATCTATCTTGGGGCTCAAATGCTGATTTCAATTATTTTGGTGCATTTGGGTGGCTTTGAAGATGCCGGGTATTTTTCTCTGGCGATGACCATCTCCAACATACTTATAGTTGTTGGAAACTATGGAATAAGAATTTATCAGGTTTCTGATGTTAATGGTCAATATTCAGATAATGTCTATGTGTTATCAAGGATTTTGACTATGACTGTCTCTATGATTATATGCATAGGGTATTCGCTTTTAATGGACTACTCAATAGGTTTAATAGCCGTAATATTAATTTATGCTATATACAAGTGCATCGAAACCTACAGTGATGTGTTGAGCGGTATCTGGCAAAAAAACGGCAACATGAAAGACGTCGGATTATCTTTAGGGTTGAAAGGCATTTTAAATATTATTACTTTTTTTACGGTGTATTTTTATACGAGAAATCTTTTTGTTTCGGTTGTTGTAATGGCGCTTTCTTCCGCACTTGTGTTGTTTTTTTTCGATGTGAGAAAAACCGGATTGTACGTAAAAGAAAAATTGTTTAGAGAAGAAAAACAATTTTCAAAGGTATGGTTACTACTTGGAGCAAGTATTCTTTCCATGGCATCATCAACGTTGGTGGCTGTTTTTAATGGCGTTCCCAAAATAATGGTTGAAAAAATGCTTGATGCAGAGGCTCTGGGTATTTTTTCATCTATTTCGGTACCTACAGTTGTCATTTCAACGTTTGCAGGAGGAATTTTACTGCCCATTGCTCCTAAAATGGCAGAAAACTACGAAAAAGGTAACAAGAAAAAGCTGCTTGGATTAATGCTTGTATGTGATTTTATAATGGTGTTTATTGGATTGCTTGCCTCAGTTGTTGCTCTTCTGATAGGTGAAGAGGTGTTAACTTTTATTTTTGGTGATGCAATTTTGCCATATTATAGTTTGTTTTATTATATGATATGGGTTAATGTGCTTTTGGCAATGATAAATTGTTATACTACATTATTTATATCAGTCAGACAATTGAAATCCCCGTTAATACATTCCGGTTTTGCGTGCGTTTTGCTTATTTTACTTTGTTTGTACTATATAAAAGAAAAGGGGATAATTGGCGCCGGCTATGCCATGTTTTTTGCGTTGATAATTCAATTTGTAATTGAAACTGTACATATATCCATGATTATTGTAAAAAGAAAGAGATGTTAAGAAAATGATTGGGAAACAAAAGAAATTTGACTTTAAATGGCTAATTGCTCCCGCTATAGTTGTTGTATGGATGATTACTATGTATTGGATAAAAGGTATATACCCGTTTGGTGATTCGACATTAGTCAGTTTTGATTTGCGAACAGGTAATATGCCGGTTATATATTATGTGTATGATATATTTCGTAGCGGAGATTTTACAAAGCTTATATATGATTTTCATACAGCTGCTGGTTTTGCCAGGGATTCATTACTTACAATTATTCAACCACGTTTTGTTTTTTGTATGTTTTTTCCTCGTGAGCATATTATAAATGCGATAGACCTGTTTTTTGTTTTTGAGTTCGGATTAATTGCTTTTACTGCATCATATAGCTTTTCGAAGCTTTTTAATAAACTTCCGTTTGCATATAATATTTTAATGTCTGTTATGTATGCATTCAATGGTTTTAATTTAATGTATCTTACCAATATAGATTGGCTCGATATAGTTATGCTTTATCCGTTGCTGATGCTTTTTGCAGTTAATTTGTTAAACGGAAAAAGCAAAGTGCCGTTTTTCCTTGTTCTGGCATATTTAATGACTGTTTATACATATATGGCATTTTTTATTGTTGTTTCTCTCATAATCTTCGGTGGTTTATATATTTATATTATTTTAGATAAAGAAAGCCGTAAAAAAGCAGTGGTTAACTTAGGTGTAGGTACAGGTGCAGCTCTTGTTGCATCATCCTATTCTGTTTATACTTATGCAGTAGGTATCATGTCATCTGAAAGATTTGATATGGGAACTTATGTAAGGGATAGTTATTCTGGCGCGGTTGAAACTGTACCAGGTTTTTTTGGAATATTGAAAGCTCCGGCTGAGATAGATATTATATCTGTTTTTATGTTTTTAGGTACAGCTCTCGCAATTGCCTCGCTTATTGTTATGTGGGTTCGTTTTAAAAATTATAAACAGAGTAGAAAACACACAATTTTCTTTACAATTGTAATTTTATTGTTTTTGTGCCAGGTTGTGTTTAAGTCAACAATGCTTTATTGGCATATGGGTTCATATCAATTTTTCCCATTCAGGAATGGTTATATGGTTTCCTTTTTTTGTTGTTGTATTATAGGTTATTACTTCACCTATTACGGTAATCTTGAGGGTATAAAAACAGATAAAAATGTTCTTAAATTCATTACTATAATACCAACATTTCTCTGCGCTCTTGTTGTTGCTTCATATATTGATGTATTTACCTTTAATTTAGATGCTATTTTTTCTGTTTTAAATATTTCTGTTGCATATCAGACAAATGGAATGGCGTATCCTTACTTGTGCCTTGCTGCTGCTGTAGTAGTGTGCTTCCTGTTAATTAAACTTATAAGTTATAAAACTTTGCGCAATATTCTTACCTTTGCTCTTGTTTTCATTATGATCGGAATTAACTCTGTTTTTTTTATTTCAAATGGAATGGGGAAAAATAAATATGATATGTATAAAAAAGAGCTAGAAGTCTCTGATATGGTGAAACATAATGATGAACTCAGCAGGACTTGTAATATTGATGCTTGTCTTGGCATAAATTATTCATATATAGCAGATGTTCATAGTATATCAAACTGGACACATTTGCTCTCGGCGAATCAATTGAAGAGTTTAGAAAATTTTGGTTTTTGCTCTAATTTTACGAACATAAGAGATATGGGTGGCACTGTGTTTTCAAGAGCGTTATTCCGTTTTACCGAAACTATTTCAGGTTGTGAACTTGACAACAGACTTTATGTTGAAAACGTAAAAACTGAATCAGGAGTGAGATACTATTCAAACAAATATGTGCTTCCTGCTGTAGTGTGTTCAAATGATCAAATTGATGACATTAATATTGATGATTATAAAAACCTATTTGAGTATCAGAATGCTGTATATTCCGCTATGGGTGGAGAAGGTCGTCTTTTCAATGAGGTAGAATGTAAAAGTGTATCTAATAATGTAAAATACGAGGAATACTTTTACAATAAGGAAGATGAAAATACAGGAGAAATGGGCCTGTTTTCTGATAAAAAAGGAATAGTTACATCAAAATTTATATTTGATGTAAGCGAAGAGTCTGTTCTTTATTTTGATAACGCCATAAAAGATTCGGATATTATGTTTATAGGTATTTATGTCAATAATAAACCATTTCATGTTTACGATGGTAAAATTGTAAAGAACAGTAAATCGTATAATACGGCGTATTTAACTGGGTACAATAGTGGCATCCTGGAGCTCGGTGTTTTTGAAAATGAAACAGTTGAAATATCAATAATATTCAACGAGGACCATAAAACAGATGAAGCTGCCGTTATGTATCTGATGGATACCGGTAAACTTCGAACACTTTGTGAGAATCAACCAAACGCGGACTATTCAATAAACAAAAGTCAGATTACACTTAATGTTGATAATAAAAATAATAGCGAGTTTGTTTTTGTTCCGTTATCTTACGATGATAATTGGCTTTGTACTGTTAATGGTGAGAATGTTGAACCAATATGCGTTCTCGGGAATTTTATGGGTATTAAAATTAATGAAGGCGAAAATGTTATTTCATTGAACTATTCCAGAACAGATGCATATATTAAAATTGTTGTTTTAATTGTCAGCTTTCTTATAGGTTTAGCATTAGTAATTTTCGAACGCAGAATTAACTTCCCGCGTGGCATACAAACGCTTGCATTTGTTGTATTTTCTTTGATATTTACAGCTGGTGTAACTATCCTTTATATTTTACCCATAGGTTATAATGCAATAACTGCTTTAATGTCGTTGTTTAAGTGATTTTATTATGAAACCATCATATGTAGTGCTTATATGTGCGCTGTATATGATGGTTTTGTTGTCTTTAGTAAATGATTTGTTTTAAGTCTATAAATATATAGAATTGACTTTACAATACCTGCATAAAAGTTTAAAATAAACAATGTAATTAATTTGAATTTTAAATAGGTGAAGAATGTCTATGAAAACATATGGTACATATTTTCAAAATGATGAAAAACTTCCTGTTAAATATGGTGAAATAAATTTAATCAATCCACCAAGACAAAGGCTCAGAGGGGAAGCTTTGTTTGAAGGTGTTGAAGCATATCCTGTTTTTCAAGGCTTTTGCGGAACAGATTTTGAACTGATGAAAATGGGTAGAGCAGGTGAACTTTCTCCTAAATTCCCGGAGGGTGAAAACCGACTCATCAATGGCCATGAAGGCGTTGTTTGGGTGCCGTCAGAAAATAGGTTTGCTATTGTTCTTATCCGTGGTGGAGATAGCTTCGACCCAACACGCTACACCGAAGACGAAACTTATTTTGAGTATGGGTGCGATAAAGCAGATGGTCTTTTCTGCGATAAAAACTATTTCAATCCACAGATGCTTCTTCATCTTCCTGAAAAGTATGAGGGATTAAATAGACTTCCGTTATCTGTTGCAAAAAAACTTTCTTTCGCAGACCCTTATGCCTGCGCGATTTTCCAACTTGAAAGAATGGAAGATTTAGGTGAGGCGCAGAATTTCAGGGTTGAAATGGCAAAAAACAAGTGTTCTGAAACAGAAGCAAGGGCGCTTGCAAAGAAGAGTATATTCAGAAAAACAGTTGTTTTCGGTCTTGGAATGACAGGGCTTTTTATTGCCGACCAGATAAGAAGACATTATCCTGAAGCAGAAATTCTATTTGTGGGCAGAAGCGATGAAGCTTGTAAAAAAGTCCAGTTTTCAAAAGAAATTGCAAAGGCTGATTATCTGTGTACTGCAGGTCTTTCTGAAAAAGAAACTGCAGAAAAAATTATGGAGAAGCTCGGCGGCAGAGCAACAATGTTTGTTGGTACAAGCGGAAGTAATGTTGAGCATAAAATTGCTTTTGAGCATAAAGTTCTTGGTTGCAATGGCGTTTATAACAGCTTCTCTCTAGGTCCTAAGGTAACTTATGATACAATGCCGTTCGGATTTGAAAATCATCTTATTTTTGCTTCGATTAATTTCCGTCAGGAGCATATGGAAAAAGCAATAAATGTACTTGTTGATTCGCGCTATGACCAGGTTGTTGAGCTTATTGAAAAAGAGGATTTTATAAAAGATCCTCTTAATGCTTATGAAAATAAAATTTTCTGTAAAGGAGCACCTCTAAAAACAGGTGTAATATGGAATAAAGAATATATAGACGAGGATAAATAAAATGAAAGCTATAGTAATTTCCGAACCCAATAAAATTGAAATAAGAGATATACCTATGCCTCAGGTAAAAGAAGGGGAGGCTCTTCTCAAAATAAAGTGTGTTGGTATATGTGGCGCAGATGTTGCATCATTTACAGGTAACCAACCCTTTACTACATATCCAAGAATTCCGGGGCATGAATTTTCTGCCGAAATAGTATCAATTCCTGAAAACAATAAGGGACTTAAAGCAGGCGATATTGTAACATGTAACCCTTATTTTAATTGTGGTGATTGCTATTCCTGTGAACGAGGATTTGTGAATTGTTGTACAGATAATCAGACTATGGGTGTTCAGCGCGATGGTGCATTTTGCGAATATGTTGCTATGCCTGTTGATAGAATCTACAGCGGTAAGGGTCTTTCTGCTGAGGAGCTTGCTCTTATTGAACCATTTTCAATTTCTCAGCACGCTGTTTCCCGTGCAGAAATAAAAGAAACTGACAGTGTTCTCGTAATCGGAGCAGGACCCATAGGGCTTTTTGCTTTGCTTGCAGCAAAGCAAAAGTGCAAGAGAATTGTTGTTGCCGATATTCTCGATAATCGTCTTGCACTTGCCAAGGAATATGGGGCAGATGCAGTTGTAAATACTAAAACACAATCTCTTGAAGCGTTCACAAAAGAATTTACTAACGGAAATGGCTTTGATGTTTGTATTGAAGCTTGTGGTGCCCCGGAAACATTCCTCGGATGTATAGAAAATGCTGCTTTTGCCGCTAATATCATTCTTATTGGTAACGGAAAGCGTGAGACAAACTTTGTTCATTCTGTTATTTTGAAAAAAGAACTAAATATTCATGGTAGCAGAAATGCTTTAAAGAATGATTTTATAAATAATATTGACCTTGTTGCATCAGGAAAGGCTGATGTTATGAAAATGGTAAGTGGTGTTTATGATATGAATGATGCACTCAATGCTTTTAAGGCACTTGCCAATAATGATGGTACGCTTGCAAAACTTCTTATAAAAATCGGTGATTAAAATATGAGGGAAACTATAATACAATTTGGTGAAGGTAACTTCCTTCGGGGCTTTTTTGACTATTTTCTTGATGTTCTTAATAAAAAAGGACTTTATGATGGTAAGGCAGTTGTTATTCAACCTCGTGAGGGCGGAAAGTGCGCTCTCCTTAATGCGCAGGATTGTAAATACAACCTCTATCTCAGAGGTATAGAAAACAGCGAGGTAAAGCAAGAGCATAATTTAATTGAGTCAATTTCAAGAGGTATTGACCCATATAAAAACTACGAAGAATATATTTCTCTCGCGGATAACCCTGATTTCAGGTTTATTGTTTCAAACACAACCGAGGCAGGCATAGCTTTTGATCCGGGTTGCAATTTTATCGATAAACCATGTAAATCATTTCCGGGAAAACTGACTCAGCTTTTGTATAAGCGTTACAAAAATGGTATGGAAGGGTTTATCTTCCTCCCTTGTGAGCTTATTGACAATAATGGAGATGCATTAAAAAAGTGTATTACAAAATATGCTGATCATTGGAATCTGGAAAAAGGGTTTGTTGATTGGCTCGAAAACAGCAACACATTTGCCAATACTCTTGTTGACCGTATTGTTACAGGCTATCCTGACGATGATACAGTAAAAAAACATCCTGACGATAAATTCCTCGACACTGCTGAGCTTTTCCATTTATGGGTTATTGAAGGCGATTTTGAAAGTGAATTGCCTCTTAAAAAAGCCGGATTTAATGTTATCTGGACTGATAACGCGAAACCATATAAAAAAATTAAGGTCCGCATTCTCAATGGTGCTCACACGTCTCTTGTTGCCGGGGCTTTGCTTTCCGGTATTGGAACAGTTGGTGAAGCTATGTCGGATGAAACAACTCTCAATTTTTTAACAAAGTGTGTGAATGAAGAAATTCTGACAACAATTGGCGATAATGATGAAAGCAGGGCGTTTGCAAACAGTGTTTTTGACCGTTTTATGAATCCTTTTATTCACCATAAATGGCGTTCAATCGCTCTTAATTCTGCAAGTAAATTTGCAGTTCGTGATTTACCGACTATTCTTGAATACAGGGAAAACAACGGAGAATATCCAAAGTGCCTGACAATGTCGTTAGCGATGCTTATTTATTTTTATAAAAACGATGTCCCTGAAGATTCTGCTGAAATTAAAGAAATAATTAAAAAAGAAAGTATATCTCAAATTTTGAGAAACACCTCATTATGGCAGGCGGATCTTTCAGAAATGGAAGAAACTATAACAGCGTATTACAGTAAAATCAGTCAAGTTGGCGCAAAGGAAGCAATGAAATGGATTGTATCACAATAAATGAAAAAGATAACGTTTGTGTTGACCTTTCAACAGGTCATAAGCGAGCGCTACATAATATTAATAAAGGTGAAGATATAATCAAATACGGCTATCCAATAGGATATGCAACAGAAAATATTTTTGCAGGTGAGCATGTTCATTCTCATAATATGAAAACAAAATTAGGCGATATTCTTACATATAAATATACACCTGATTATTGTGAGTTGCCCGCTAAAGAGCCTTTTGAGATCAATGCATACATTCGTGAAAATGGCGATATAGGAATAAGAAACGATATCTGGATTATCCCAACTGTTGGTTGCGTTAACAGTATTGCAAAGGAGCTTTCCGAAAAAACAGGCGCAATAGCCTTCGCTCATCCCTATGGTTGTAGTCAGCTCGGTGATGATATGAAAACTACCCAACTCATATTAAAGGGGCTTATAAATCACCCTAATGCAGGTGGCGTGCTCGTTCTCGGCCTTGGATGTGAAAACAACAATATTTCCGAGATGCAAAGAGTTCTTGGCTTCTGGAATGATAACAGAATAAAATTCCTGACCGTTCAGGAGTGTAAAGACGAAATTTCGGAAGGTATTGCTCTTATCGAAGAGTTAAAACAAACCGCATCAGGTGATGAACGCGTTCCGGTTTCTGTTTCAAACCTTAAAATAGGCCTTAAATGTGGCGGCTCCGATGGCTTTTCCGGCATAACTGCTAATGCTGTAGTTGGCGCTGTTACAGACGAAATCTGCTCTATGGGAGGTGCTGCTGTTTTAACAGAAGTTCCTGAAATGTTTGGTGCAGAACAGCTTTTAATGCAAAGATGCGAAAACAAAGAGGTTTTTGATAAAACAGTAAATCTCATAAATGATTTCAAGGATTATTATACTCGTCACAATCAGGTTATATATGAAAATCCATCTCCGGGTAACAAGGCGGGAGGAATAAGCACATTAGAGGAGAAATCTCTTGGCTGCGTGCAAAAAGGCGGACTTAGCAAAGTTGTTGATGTTTTAGACTACGGAGACAGGGTTTCCAAAAACGGTCTTTCCCTTTTGAACGGACCGGGAAATGATATTGTTGCGGTGACTAACTTAACAGCCGCAGGCGTTGATATGGTGCTTTTCACCACTGGCAGGGGCACACCCTTGGGCGGTCCTGTGCCAACGGTTAAAATTTCCACAAACAAAAATCTGGCGCA
>JAZNME010000044.1:0-6703 GCA_045579445.1 Acutalibacteraceae bacterium
GTTCTTTGAGTTTGAAGAATTCAAAGATGATTTTTACAGAGAAGAATTACTGTTGACAGAACTGATGTTTCCACCACCCGAAGCAAATGAACTTAATGAAATAAGAACTCGTATTACTAAAGACTATGATGTCCGTAGAGCAGCAATGTTTCTCAAACTCTTACGATACAGTTATTCAAGCGGCTGTAAGTCTTTTGCATCACAGCCATTTGATATACGAAAGTTGTTTGAGCTTATAAAACAACTTGAAAACAGAATGGCAAATGTAGTGGTTGAAAACCAGGACTTTGAAACGCTTATAAAACACTACGACAGACAGGATACTTTTTTCTATGCTGATCCCCCATATTTTTCTACTGAAGATATGTATGCTGTAGGCTTTAATTGGAACGACCACGTGCGCTTAAAGGATACACTTTCCAAAATACAAGGTAAGTTCTTGCTTTCATATAACGATTGTCCTGAGATAAGGGAACTGTACAAAGGCTTTTCTATGCTTGATTTTTCTCGTACTCATTCTATGGCACAAAGGTACGAAGCCGGAAAAGAATTTAAAGAGTTGCTTATATCAAACTATGACTTATACGAAAGAGAACGAAGCAAACCACAACAGTTAACCTTATTTAGTTGTTGTGATGACAAGTATGATTATGAAAAAGTATTAAAGGAGTGTATTGTCCAATGCAGAATTCAGAGTTAAATCAAGATAGTATTTTTCTTTCTATACCTCTTGAAGATTTTGAGAGTTTAAACATTTCAGTAGAGAGAGTCCGTTCGGTTCGTTCGGGTATAGGAACATTACATATTAAAATAACAAACAACGAAAGCGAGGTTGAAAACTGATGGCAAAAATATATCGTGTGCTCGGTAAAAAAGGAAGGGTTACAATTCCTTTTGAATTGAGGCAATCTGTCGGATTTAAATATAACGATATTTTATCATTTACCGAATCCGATGATGGAAGTTCAATAATTGTTAAAAGAGAAAAAGTATGTGATAACTGTAAGTTAACTGATTCATCACAAATTGATGAAATGACTTTATTTGATTTTTTGAATCAACTTCCCGTCGAGCAGCAAAAAGCTGCACTTGTTCATCTTTCGGTTAAATGGGCAATGGAACAGGCAGGTGTTTCTCTTGAAAATTAAGATATTCCAAATCAACAATGAACGAGATGCACTCGATGTTAAGTTTATGAACCTTGACAGAACTGCACGAATTCAGAAAACAGACAAAATAAAGCCTAAAATAATATTCGTCAAAACACATTGACAAAAGCATTAAAGATGCTTGAACAAAAATACACAAAAGGTGGTAGCAATGGATAAATATGTTCCTCTGTATCTCTTTTCTTTAAAAGAAGCCAAAGAATATGAAGAAGTCGACAAATGGAGAAAGAGTCATAGTGCCAACTGTGATTGTGCAAGAACCATTGAACGCGCAATACGAGATAACTATAAAAACAACATTCTTGGAAAATGCATCAATGACATTATTGCCACATATGGTCTTGATCGAGTTAATTGGGTTCTTGCGAATACAGTGCAAGAAAATAAGAATGATGGTCGCTTTTCTGAAGAAAACAAAAAATGGGCGAAAAACATTTGGATTCCCAAAGAAGAACATCGTTGGCAGTTTGTAGTTGAATCACATCCCGGTCTGGTAGATTTGCTTATTAATCAAGCAAGAGATTATTACAAAAATTTAGGTCTCTTTGATTCAAGCCATTGTACTGATGAAGGCGATTACACAGACAAAGTATTGGTGATTAAGCCAAGTACACTTAAAGATGAATACAAAACAGCAGATTTTCAGTTGTTTTTTGCGACAAGTGGTTTCGGATGTGATCCTAATGCAATAGGTTCACAGGTTAACGGTTATTTTCTGAAGGATGATGAATTTACTCATTTTAGAAGACAAAATTTCTTTGGTGTTTTGGATGAAAAATATCTTCCCGAATGGGCAAAGGAAAAACTTTCCGAATACAGGTTACAAGAAAACAATGATGTAGGAATGGGAGGTTTGCAGTAATGAAAATAAAAATATTCCAAATCAATAATGAACGAGATGCAAATGATGTTAAGTTTATGAACTTTGACAGAACTGCACGAATTCAAAAAACAGAAAGAATAGATCCACAAATATATGATGAGGTTTTCAATGGTGATATTGAAGCGAAAACACTTGAAGATGTTTTCACTCGTTTTAACACAGAATCTCATCCACTTCACAGAGGGCACTCTCTTTCCGTTTCGGACATCGTCCAGACAGATGAGGGTGCTTTTTTTTGTGACTCTGTAGGTTTCCAAAAGGTTGTTTTTGATGCAACCCTTACACAGAAACCTGACAACTTAATGACTATCGTCTATGTTGAGCCAAACCGTCCTCCGTTTGTTTCTGAGGTGGCACACACCCTTGAAGCAGAGCAGAGGGCTGTAGGTGGATACATAGAACCGATATACATGGAAGATGACAATGTCTGTCTTATAGGCAACGAAGAATCAAAACTTATGGGTATGGCAGGTAACCGTAGACTTGGTGAAAGTACCATCATTGCCGGACCATTCTTTGTTGTTGGTTTGACAGAAGATGACTTCCGTTCACTTACAGACGAGGAGGTGATGACATATATGGAAAGGTTCAAAGAACCCGAACAGATTTCTCAGGCAGAAGTCGAATCGGATATGGGATTCACAATTATAAGTTTCAATTAATCGAAAGGTAGGTAAAAAAATTATGGCACAGAAAAAACAGCCACTTGTAAATGCGAAAATTGATCGCATGGTAAATCAGGAAGATAGCAAAATCAAAGCATATGCCAGTGCAAATATTGCAGGTGCATTTGCTATTCACGGTCTTAAAGTAATTGACTCATCAAAAGGTCTCTTTGTTCAGATGCCTCAGAGCGTTTATACCAAAGACGGTGAAAAGAAATATAGCGATATCTTCCATGCTATTACGGCAGATGCAAGAAACGAAATTAATGCAGCCGTTCTTAAATCATACGAAGAAAGACTTCACATGGATGAAGCAGAAGCAATGAGTGAGCAGCCTGACGATGATGTCGAGGCTGCTTTTTCACAGTCAATGTAATTAAAAGAAAGTTGAGATAAAAATTTATGTTTAAAAAAATCAAAGATAAGGTTATGTCCTTAAAAGCAAAAGCTGTTGAAGTTATCGAAACAAAAACAGCAGAAACCTATGTTGATACAGGTGTCAAGGTTCTCATCGCAGTCGTAATCGGTGCTCTCCTTCTCACTCTTCTCTATGCCCTTTTTGAAGACACCATCATGCCTTCTGTTGTGACAAAGGTACAGGAACTCTTCAACTACGCAGGTTAATCCGAATTAAATAAGAAAGTTGAGGTAAAAAATTATGTTTAAGAAAATAAAAGATAAAGTTATGTCCATCAAAGCAAAGGCTGTTGAGGTTATCGAAACCAAAACAGCAGAAACCTATGTTGATACAGGTGTCAAGGTTCTCATCGCAGTTGTAATCGGTGCTCTCCTTCTCACTCTCCTTTATGCCCTTTTTGAAGACACCATCATGCCTTCTGTTGTGACAAAGGTACAGGAACTCTTCAATTATGGTGGATAATGAGGTGAGTTTATGTTAAAACAGATTTTTTATAAATTACGTGAATTTATAAAAAAGATACTAAACAGAATTTTAAACAAAATAAGGAATAAGTTTATAAACAAAAGTGCCGAAACTTATGTGAATTCAGGAGTTAAAATCCTCATCGCTGTAGTTATCGGCGCTTTGCTTTTAGGTCTTCTTTCTCCGCTTTTGGAAAATGAAATTATGCTTCCTGTTAAAGAAGGTTTTGAAGAAGCCTTCGATCATTATTAAGAAAGTTTGAGGTAATTAAATATGTTTAAAAAAATCAAAGATAAAGTAATGTCCATCAAAGCAAAGGCTGTTGAGGTTATCGAAACAAAAACAGCTGAAACCTATGTTGATACAGGTGTTAAGGTTCTCATCGCAGTCGTAGTCGGTGCGCTCCTTCTCACTCTCCTTTATGCCCTTTTTGAAGACACCATCATGCCTTCTGTTGTAACAAAGGTACAGGGTCTCTTTAATTATGCCGGTTAACTAATACTTGCTCGGTGGGAGTATTAAAACTCCCACCAATCTTTTGAAAGGAGAATTTTATGAATTTAATTGTTGGTCCGATTATGCCGAAAGTTATTGATGTAAAAGTTGAAACACTTCTGAAGATATTTGGTGTATCGGTAATTCTTGGAGCAGTTGTATTAGCAACTGTATTGATTGCGAAATATGCCCTTAAAAGATGGGGTGGCGAAAAGGTGAAAACCATAGCAGGTTTTGTAGGCATCGGACTCGGAGTAACAGTAGCTTTGCTTTGTTTTTTCGGATGTACCACTATGGCGGTGCGTGGCATTTTGTTCAGCTTAATTCTCCTTTTAGCATCTTTTAGTGATATTAAATCAAGAGAATGCGATGACTGGCTCCATGTAATGATTGTCATAGTGGCATTTGTAGGCTTTGAGTTGTCCGCTATACCAAGCATGTTACTCTCCGGTTTCGTCATTTCCTTGCTGATGATATTAAGCATCTTCATAGGAAAAGGAAGAATCGGTGGTGCAGATATAAAGTTCTGTATCGCAAGTTCATTGGTGCTTGGTTTAAAGAACGGCGTTATAGGTCTTACCTTGGGTTTGGTACTCGCAATTCTTATGAACATTAAAAGAAACAAAAAAGAGGGTTTCCCCCTCGTTCCATATCTTGCCACAGGATTTATGGTGGCATATTTCATTTAACAGGAGGTTATTTATAAATGAAAAACAGAACAATTATAGGTATCATCTGCATGGCGCTTGCTGTTGTAATGACCTTCGTAGTTGCTCCTATTGTTACGAATATTACAAGCGACACAACAAAGATAGTACGACTTACACAGGATGTGAAACAGGGTTCACCCATTACAGAAGATGTAGTTGAGGTTGTTAAGGTTGATAAAGATTCAATCCCTTCAGGTGCTATTGAAGATAAAGCTGATGTCGTAGGTAAATATGCTGCTTCCAATCTGTATAACGGTGACTTCTTCACAAAGGATAAGCTCACCAAAGATGGTAATACTGCTGAAGATGTATTCGCAACACTTGACGGTAAACATGTAGCAATCAGCGTAACAGTAGACAGTCTTGCGGCAGGTGTATCAGGTAAGCTCCAGAACGGAGATATCGTAACATTCCTTATTGTCAACAACGACACTAATAAAGCAGTAACTCCTCCCGAACTTAAATATATGAAGGTTATAACCACAACTACATCGGGTGGTATTGATAAAGATGCAGTAATTAAGAATGAAGACGGAAGTTATGAACTCCCAAGTACAATTACTGTTCTTGCAAATACACAACAGGCAAAGTTACTTGCAGAATATGAAGGTAATGCAGAAATTCATGCGGCACTTGTATACAGAGGTGATAAATCAACTGCCGATAAGTTCTTATCCACACAGAATAGCTACTTTAAGAATAAAACAGAAACAACAACCGAAGGTGGTGCTGTGAATGAGTAAGTTTATTGCAGTTTGTGGCTCACCTGATAGTGGTAAAAGTTCTATTGCCATTAAGGTTGCACAGACCTTATATAACAAAGGAAAGAAAAGAGTCCTTTACTTTTCACCCGATTTGATGGTGCCTTGTATGGGTTACATCTTCCCTCATTGTAAGGAAAGTGATTTGTATTCAATCGGTAAAGTTCTTGATAAAACGGATGTGTATCGTGAAGATGTCCTTCGTAGCATTGTAACAACAAAGAATATGCCTAACTTCGGTTATTTAGGTTACAAAGCAAATGAAAACAAATACACATATGCAAGACCTACAGAGGACAAAATCAGTCAGTTGTTTATGAATATGAGAGAACTTGCTGACTACATAGTTGTTGACTGTGTAAGCGACAGAAGTGACCTCATATCTTCCCTTGCCAAAGCAGAAGCGGATGTTATTATTCAGGTTGTAACACCTACACTTAAATGCATGTCATACTATGCAGCTAACGGTGACCAGTTTATCGCATTTGCAGATAAAGTGGTAAAGGTAATCAACATAAAAGAGAATGACATCTATCTGCCTGTAGGTGAAGTGAAAGAACACTTCAAGGATGTTGAAATCAAAATCCCTTACAGTCCCTCCCTTAAACAGCAGTCTATCACAGGAACATTGTCGGAGCATATTACCGATAAAGTGTTTTGCGATAACATTTCGAGGTTAGCAAAGGTGGTGAGCTGATGAGCCAAATAATTGGTTTTTTTGCACTTCTCAATAGTGTACAGAAATACATCTCTGAAAACTATGCAGCTTCATTATCTGATAAGGATAAATACGGTCAGTTGAGAACATACATTGATAAATACTTGTATGACCACGATTATATGGTCGAAGGAATGAGCTTCAAACAACTGTCCGACAAGCTCTATTGTGAAATGGCTGAATACTCCATCTTAACAAAGTATTTAGGACGTGAGGATATTGAAGAAATTAATATCAACGGTTGGGATGATATTGCCATAACATATACCGATGGTCACATTGAAAAGACTACGGAATATTTTTATTCACCCCAACATGCTATTGATATTGTTAAAAGGCTTCTTCACCATTCGGGTATGATTATTGATAATGCAACTCCTATGGCTCAAGGTCATTTGCCCGGTAACACACGAATCACA